>JAEURG010000289.1 GCA_016789345.1 Anaerolineales bacterium
AGTTGGCGAACCAGTTGGAAGTCTAGGGCGAAGCGAAATGGGGTTAGTCACAAATGCACCCAATTTGTTAAGACTTCCGAAGTCTCCGAGACTTCGGAAGTCTGGTGCGAATCCCAACATCCCTGCCGAGTTGATTAATGGTTTGCTGAAAAATAAATCACGTTTCATTGAATTAATTTTATTGTACAATACCTTTATGGATAATGTAATTTATTCTGCATCTGCTTTTCAGGCTTTCCTCTTTAATTTTGTAGCCATCGGCTTTTTCTTTTTAGTAGGCGGTGGCGGATTTTTGCTGACTATCTTTAGACCCAAAAGCAAAAGAAAAAAGGGACACGATACTTTTGAACGGATTGGGTTAGGATGTGCTTCTGTTATTCTTTTGTTAGCAGGCGTGCTGATGGCTTTTGTATCATTCAACACATATCTAACTGGTGATAAAACTGTCACTGTGATTGTAGATGATAAAAGAGAAGTGACAAGAAATTGTGGCACAAACAATAGTTATAGAACTTGCACAAGTTATGTAGTAGAAACTCATAGCGGACAAAAGTATATTGATTTTTCACTTCCGCAAGAAGTTTGGGAAGATTTACAACTCAATATTTGTTATCAAGTTACTTATTATCCGCCGCAATCTTTACTTGGCAAATATTTGCAAGAAGAAGATACTTCAGCCTCTTATGAATCCGCTTCTACAATTACAAGAATTGAAAAAGTAAATTGCCCTTAAATAAAAATTGGAAGTCTATAAGACTTCCAATTTTTTGGTTTACTCTAATCCCATCACTTTCAACATCTCATCATTGCTCGTGAACTTGAATTCTTCAAGCCCGCGTTTTTTGGCTTCTTCTGCTTCAATGGCTTCAAGTTTTTTAATATCTTCTTTTGTGATGATTGGCTTATTCAAACTTTTCAATTTTGCTTTTACATCATCAGGTGTTAACTTGTTGCCTGCTTCTTTTGTTTGTAAATAAGCCAACACTGCCTTAGCCGCATGAGTTCCATCTTTACGCGCATAACCTACTAAGCCTTCACTGGCTTTGCGAGACCATCCACCTACAAAAACACCTTCAAGCGTAGATTCATACGAAATGTTGTCAATCGGGAATTTTGGATTTTCATTTTTTATGAATTCATTCCATTTGGCAGGTAAACCAAATGAATCATCCACTTTGTCGCCAATCGCAAAGATGACTGTATCTACATCTAGTAGATGTTTTTTGCCAGTGCCTTTGGCTGAGGTGTGACCATTTTCATGCACTAAAATATTTTCTTCAATTTCAAGTTGTTTCAAAATACCGTTTTCACCAATCATTCGTGATGGTGATGCTAGCATTTCAAAATGAAAGCGTGCGTTTTTGGTCTTCGGGTCTGCTTTGGGTAAAGCCTCAAGTATCTTCGCCTTACCAGCCTCCACGTCCACATGAAGCGGGTCTAAAATCGAGTGCATACGCTTCATTTCGTTTTCAAAATCTTCCATGTCAAGATACGCAATCAAGTGCTTCATTTCTTCTTTAGTGAAATTCACATCTGAAGGTCCGCGCCTTACAATCGAAATAATATCTTCGGCATCACGATAATAAATTAAGTAACGAGCAATATCAATCATCACATTGCCCGCGCCAATGATGGCGCATCGTTTGCCGATACGAAATTGTTTTTGGCTAAATGGCGGAAGTCCATTGTAGTGATACACCAAATCTTTGGCGTGATACACACCTTCAAGTTCTTCGCCTTCCAAGCCCAACCATTTTGTCCCTTGCGCGCCAGCCGAAACTAAAACTGCATCAAAACCCATTTCACAAATTTGTTCAATTGTGAAATCACCATTTTTACCAACAGAAACATTTCCGTAATAATCAATGTTTGCATTATCCAACACTTGTCGAAATTGTTTTCGCAAACCTTCTTTCATTGTATGCTTGTCAAGAAAAATTCCATATTCTGCTAACCCACCTGCTTTAAAATCTCGGTTGAATAATGCCACCTTAACGCCATTGTTTGCAAGTTCGCGCGCACCAAACAAGCCTGCTGGTCCTGCACCAATGACAGCCACAAATTTTTGATTTTCCACAGTGTCAATTCTCCTTAATCAAAGTGATTATATTTGAAAAAATCTGACATCACAACCTAACAATTATGCTAATATTAAGCATCAACATGGAGGCACTATGATGGAAGAACCTAAAGATGACCCCGCGAAAAAAATGAGAAAACTCATTGGAAGCAATTCGCCCTTAACGAGACTGCCGAAAAAAAGTGAGCCAATTAATAACGCCACTTCAATCGAGCCAACGAGTAAGAGCGATGCTTCGCCTCCTAAAAAAGTTTTGACACCAATCAATCGCCCGACTCAGATTCAAAACCAAAAACCCGCTTCTACATCTACGGTCAAACCTGTTTCACCAGCGGGAGCATCTGTTAAGCCTGCAAATGAATCATCCATTTTTGGTCCGCGCTTCTGGACGATTGCAAGTGTTATCTCATTAACTATTAACGGCATTACATTACTTGCCTTGTTGATTACAGCCTTCATTCTCTTACGAAATGGATTAGGTATTTCTTCTTTGCTAAATATGGGAAATAGTTTGCTTGGCGGCTTATATACCAATTTTGAAAAAATGGATAGAGCCAGCATTCAAACCAATGTAGAAGTAAACACAACCATTCCCGTTAAATTTGATTTGCAACTTAATCAGCAAACCAATGTAGTGCTAAGTCAAGATGTGACCATCACCAATGCTTTGGTGACAGTAAACACTGGTGGATTAAATATCTCCCGCGCGAATACTACTATTGTCTTACCACAAGGGACGACTTTACCTGTTGTGCTAAACTTGGTTGTGCCGGTAGATACAACTGTGCCTGTCACATTAAATGTGCCAGTAGATATTCCATTAAGTCAGACGCAATTGCATGAACCATTCACTGGTTTACAAGATGTAGTGCGCCCGTTTTATTGCATGATTAATAGCAATGCTGTGAATTTAAACGGCGAACCGATTTGTAGGTAAACGTAATACAAAATCAAAATCTTTTGCCACAGAGACCACAGAGAAAAATGAGGTTTAAGAATCTTTTCTCAAAAATCTCTGTGAACTCTGTGGCTAATTCTTTATGAAATTTATTCTGGAGTTAAATTGAAAAATAACATCACACAAGTTACATTAAAAAATGGCATGAAAGTTATGCTCAAAGAAATTCATACCGCGCCGATTGTTTCCTCATGGATTTGGTATAAAGTCGGCTCGCGTGATGAACCGACAGGCAAAACAGGAATCTCACATTGGACGGAACACATGATGTTCAAAGGCACAAAAAAATTCCCAAATGGAATTTTAGATAAAGCCATTTCGCGTGATGGTGGCAGATGGAATGCTTCAACATCAAAAGATTCCACACGCTATTTTGAGACCATGCCTGCCGATAAAATTGATTTAGCACTTCGCCTCGAAGCAGACCGAATGCAAAATACCATTATCACTGAAAAAGAAGTGGCTTCTGAAAGAACAGTCATTATTTCGGAAAGAGAAGGTAGCGAGAATGAACCAACTTTCCAGTTAAGTGAAGCGGTGCAACATGCCGCATTTCGTGTGCATTCTTATCATCACGAAATCATTGGCGACAAAGCAGATTTACTCACAATCACACGCGATGATTTATATAATCACTACAAAACATATTATGTTCCTAACAACGCCATTCTTTGTCTCGCAGGTGACTTTGATACAAAGACCATGTTGAAAAAAGTTAAAGCATTGTATGAAAAAATTCCCAAAGGAAAAATTCCGCCACGCATGATTCGTCCCGAACCTCCGCAAAAAGGCGAAGTGAGATTGAGCGTGGAAGGTCCCGGCGAAACAGCTTTTACTCAAATTGCTTATCACATTCCAAATGCTACACACCCTGATTATTTCCCAATCCAAGTGATGGAAAGTTTACTTAATGGCGCCAGCGGGCTTTCCTATAAAACGGCTCGCTTATATCGCGCACTGGTAGATAAAGAATTTGCGGTGGATGTTTCGGGTTGGTCAGAATCAAATATTGACCCGACTTTATATCGCATCACCATTACACATCGCCCAGATAAAACACCTGAACAAGCATTATCTGTATTTGATGATGAAATCAAACGTATTCAGAATGAATTAGTTACCAACGAAGAAATCACACGCGCTGTCAAACAAGCCAAAGCCGTGTTTGCGTATGGAAGTGAAAACATTACCCATCAAGCCTTTTGGATGGGGTATACCTCCATGTTTGCAGATTACAGTTGGTACACCAACTATGTAAAAAATCTTGCAAAGGTCACACCGCAAGACGTGCAACGTGTGGCGCAAGAATATTTACAACCATCGAATCGCGTTGTCGGTGTGTATATTCCGAAAGGCAGGGGATAAATGGCTAAATCAAATTACAAACTCGCAAAATCATCTTTTCCTAGCGCACAAGATGTGCATCAAGTTACTTTATCAAATGGCATTACGGTTTTAGCGCGTTCCAACTTTAATAGCCCATCAGTTTCAATGGGTGGCTATTTACCTGCCGGTGCAATTTTTGAAAGTGATGAAAAACTTGGGCTAGCAGATTTTGTTTCAACATCATTAATGCGTGGCACACAAACGCGTACGTTTGACCAAATTTATAACGAACTTGAATCTGTTGGCGCGAGCATGGGCTTTGATTCTGGTGTGCATAACACAAATTTTGGCGGACGCGCTTTGGTTGAAGATTTGCCATTGTTGTTGCAATTGCTTTCCGAATCTTTGCAAACGCCAACTTTTCCAAATGATGAAGTTGAACGTTTGCGTGCTCAGTTGTTAACTGGGCTTGCTTTACGCGCGCAAGATACTTCAGATATGTCGAATTTAATATTTGAAAAAATCTTATATGAAAATCATCCGTATAGCAGACCAAATGATGGATATGTTGAAACGATTCAGTCTATTACACGTGATGATATGGAAGAATTTCATCGCCTCTTTTTTGGACCGAGAGGCATGGTCATTGCTATTGTAGGTGCAATTCAGCCCAAGCAGGCTGTCGAAGCAGTAGAAAAGTTTTTCGGAGCGTGGCAGGTTGCAGGTCAAAAAGAAGCGGATACACTTCCATCTTTGAAACCGATTAAGAAAACTGTCAAACGTCATCATACGATTGAAGAAAAATCTCAATCTGATTTGGTGATTGGCACATTAGCACCCACACGCAAAAGTGATGATTACATGGCGGCATCGTTGGGTAATTCGGTGTTGGGTCAATTCGGCATGATGGGGCGGATTGGGAATGTAGTGCGTGAAAAATCTGGCTTGGCGTATTATGCGTATTCGTCATTGAATTCTGGAATCGGACCTGGCAGTTGGGAAGTGAACGCGGGCGTGAACCCAAAGAATTTGAATAAAGCGATTGATTTGGTTGAAAAAGAATTGAAGAAATTTGTAAAGCAGGGCGTGACGAAAAATGAATTGGCAGATAGCCAAGCCAATTATATTGGTCGTTTACCGCTTTCTTTGGAATCAAATCAAGGAGTAGTGAGCGCGATATTAAATATCCATCGTTATGATTTGGGTATGGATTATTATCAAGGTTATGAAAACTTAGTGCGTAGTGTGAAGCGCGATGATGTAGTTGAAGTGGCTAGAAAATATATAGACCCTGATAAATTGGTGATTGCAACTGCGGGACCATAGGAAGTAATGAGAAATAAGTAACGAGTAATGTGTAATTGGTAACGGTGGTCGAGTAGCCTTGTTCTTTGAGTTGTATCGAGACCACCAATATTTGTAAATAATAATTGTGGTCTCGATACGACACTCGCAACAACCGCTCGTGTCTACTCGACCACCGAGAATAATCGAAAATGAACTTACGAACCGGTGTTGACCTTATCGAAATCTCTCGCGTGCGTGATGCAATTGAACGTCATGGCGAGCGATTTTTGGCGCGGATGTTTACTGAAAATGAACAACGCGAATGTGGCGGGCGAGTTTGGTCGCTTGCTGCAAGGTTTGCCGCGAAAGAAGCAACATCAAAAGCATTAGGTCTTGGTATTGGTGATGTGAGATGGTTGGATATTGAAATCCGTTCCGATGAAAACAAAGCACCGTATATTGTTCTGCATGGTGAAGGGGAGCGATTAGCAAAACAAAAAGGCTTATCGAGTTGGTCTGTGAGTTTGAGTCACACCGAAGAACATGCCATGGCGTTTGTGGTGGCGACGGGAGGATGACATGAGAAAAATTTTGGTTAATTTAATTTCTGTGGCTTATATGGGAAACGGACTTTGGGATATTGGTATGTTCTTTTACCCAATATTTTTATCAAGCTCACCAACAATAGACCCACTACTAATCATATTTGGTGTTTGGGGGTTTACCGCTGGTTATAATATGTTTCGGCTCTTAGACTTTGGTAGAAAACAAATTATATTTTTCTCGTATTTGCGCATTATTATAAATTTTGGCTTTATTGTTTGGTTTTCATTTTTTGTAGAAAGCGAAGTTGTTTTTAATATTTACTTGTTTAATGAACAAATTTATAAATCTGTAAACCCATATACACATTTGGTAGGTTGGGCAATCATTGCTTTGTTGAATATTATGTTTTTATCTCAACAGAAAACTAAAGAATTATTTGTAACTGAAAAAGAAGAAAATCTTGAAGATAAATCAGAAGGCATTATTATAGAAACCGAAAAATATATTTAAATAAAAACTCCCGTGTGCCAGTTACACGGGAGTTTGCAAGAGATGTAGGAATGGCGAACTACATCTCAATTTGCCTTTTGGTCTTCTACACCGACCCAAAAATGTCCGGGCATAATCGGGCGGTAAGAACGTACAACTAATTTTCCAAATTCAACTTGCTTTTGATTCGTTTCCAACATACTTGGGTGTACCAAACATAAATCTGGTTTGCGTCCAAATTTCTTGAAATAATATTCCATCGCTTTTTGAATCTTTACGCTCAAGGTTGTCTTCGGGTCATTGTCAAACCATAAAAGTCCAGTGTGCATAGTCAATCCTTTCTATTCAATCGAAGGCGCATAAAAACCAAGTAACTTATCATTTTCACGCATAGCAAATTGATTCAAATCCACAAGTGAAGCATTGCGGTCACCAGTTAATAAATACGCATCGTCAGAATTTTGGACACGCGCAAATAAACGCGTATGGAAAAACTCCAACCATTCTTTTAGATGAAAAGCCCGCTTCGCATTTAAGGTGATAAATGTCCAAACGCGGCGACTCGTTCCACGCAGAAGCAACCAACGCAAATTTTGTGTGGCTTGTTCATCAAGTTTTGTCATGGCATCTAAGTCATCAATCAATAACAACACAGATTGTTGCTCACCTTTGTTGCGATGTGCCCAAGTCACTAGTGATTCCAACAATTCTTTTGTGTTGTAATCTTTGGTTTCATAAACGAAAGTGTTATTTTCGTTTTTGTAAAACTTTTTCCATTCGTCTGGATGTGGGGTGACAACTGCATATTGCACTTCATTTTGCGGATATGTCAAATCCACTGCGCGGGCGATGGTTTGCAAAAGCAATGTTTTGTCACTCTTTTCATCACCAACGATGAGAATAGGTCCAGTAACAGGGTCACTGAGGTTGAGCAAAACGGGCAATTCATCTTCGGCGATGCCGAGGAAGAGTGCATGTTGGGGGAGAGGGGAGATGTCAGCCAAGACAGAAGCCAAAGTTGGGGTAACAATTGTCGGCGCGGATGGAGGCGTGTTTGTATTCGCTTGCTTTTCTTCTGCAAGTTCTGTTAGGGCTTCCATCATTAAGTCGAAATTCTTGAAGTTATTCATATTAGAACACTTGTTCTAATAATATATCAATTGTTTTGAAATGTCAAGTGGCAGTTTGTCCGCATCATATTAAGTTCATTGCTATGCGCTTTGCATTGACGTTCTGGATTGTTTTGGTATAATCTGCCTGCTTAATTACTCGCCGATGTAGCTCAGTTGGTAGAGCACCCGCCTTGTAAGCGGGCGGTCACGAGTTCGAGTCTCGTCATCGGCTCTGTGATTGCCAAAAGAGTGAATTGGTAATCAAT
>JAEURG010000030.1 GCA_016789345.1 Anaerolineales bacterium
TTTCTTGAACTTCAACTTTTATTTTGGCTGACAATTTGTATTGTCACGCTACAAGCGTGACCTACATCATTAATTTACAGCAATCTTAATTTTCTTCGGTCGAGCAGATTCTGCTTTGGGTAACGTGAGTGTTAACACGCCATCTTCAATTTTGGCTTCCACTTTTTCTGCATCAATTTCAGCAGGCATTCTTAACGTGCGACGGAATTCGCCTTGTGGAATTTCAGTCAAAACGAAATCTGCATTTTCATCGGCTTTGTATTCGCCTTCAATGCTGACGACATTCTCTAACACTTGAATATTCAAATCTTCGGCTTTTAAGCCCGGCACAAGTGCATAAAGAGTGTAAGCATCTTCTTCTTCACGAACATTGACACGCAAAGTATTTTGGCGTGGCTGTTCTGCCAAGCGGCGAACCACACGGCGAAACGGGAAAGGTTGAATATAGAGTGACATAATTTGTTTCTCCTTAATTTTTATTTTTTTATTGGGCTTATGTTAAATAAAAAATATAAGAAAAAAGATAACACTGTGTAGAATTTTTGTAAGAGATGCCGGAGTGCGTCGCGCCCTGCTGAAGTGAGATAAGTTTACATGTTAGAGCGTGACGCACCCTAACCTATGGCTTAGGTATAATTCACCCAATGAAAAAATTTATGCCGCTGATTATTCCTGCGGTTGCCATAGCAACTGCAGGAATTTACTTGTACTTTAACTATGGAAGAAACGCCCGTACTGTGGAAGTTATCAACTGGTTTCGAGACCCTGCCTCCCGCCCAGAATTAATGATGACCACTGGCACTCAATGCAATTCTGCACCCTTCATTTTCCCTACCAATGGCTTGATTGGCTTCATTTGGGATGATTCATTTCGCCCCGGTCACCACCATTCTGGGTTAGATATTTTCGCAGGCACAGAAGTTGGCGTAACCCCAATTGTGGCGGCATACCCCGGCTATTTGACTCGTCAAGCAGATTGGATTTCCACAGTCATTATCCGCGTGCCAAATGACCCGCTTCAACCTTTTCGTCAAATTTGGGTGTACTATACTCACATGGCAGGACCGAGTGGAAATTCGTTTATCTCGCCAGATTTTCCACCCGGTACAGAAGAAGTATTTGTAGAAGCAGGTACATTTTTAGGGTATCAAGGCAATTATTCTGGCGACCCATTGAATCCAGTAGGCGTGCATTTGCACATTTCAATTGTTGAAGATGATGGTTTTGGAAATTTCAAAAACGAGTTAGAGATTGAAAACACTTACGACCCTTCGCCCTATTTTGGTCTGCCATTGAATGCGAATGAGAATCCTGATTTAATTCCAGTATGTGAGAAATAAGTAATGATGAACTTACAAGATAAAGTTATCCTCATCACAGGCGCAGGCAAAGGGAATGGACGTAAACTTGCCAAAGCATTTGCCAAACGTGGAGCCATCATTGCCGCAAATGACATTTCGCCAATGAATGTTGAGGATGTGATTGATTCAATTAATAAAAATGGCGGAAAAGCAAAGTCATACATTGAAGATGTAGCCAAAAAAGTTGGCGCACAAACTTTGATAAAAAATGTAGAAGATGATTTTGGAAGAATTGATATTTTGATTAATCATGCTTCGGTTGAGCCGCATGTTTCATTATTGAAAATGGATGAATGGGATTGGCATCGTGTACTGGATGTAAATATCACAGGTTCATTTTTAATGATGCAATCTGTTGGAAGAATGATGAAAGAACAAGGCTCGGGATTAATTATCAGCTTGATAGCAGAACCAACTTCAAATCAAGAAAAAGAGGCGGGGGCATTTTTTGCGAGTCAAGCAGGGTTGAGAGAATTATCCAATCAAATGAATCTGGAATTAAATTCATATCATGTCAACGTGTTTGCAATTGAAAATTCTGAAAAGACAATTCAAAATATTTTTGCGTTGTTGGAGGAAGTATGAAAGAATTATTGGAATACCGCGAAAAATTAATAGCAAGATTATCTGAAGCGACAAAAGAATTTTGTGAAGTTTGCGAAAATTTTGCAAACCCATTTGAAAAAGTAGATGGCGATTGGAATGTACATCAAATTGCATCACACACGCGCGATGTGGAACATTTAATTTATGGTGAGCGTGTGCATAAAACATTAAGTGAAGATAACCCACACTTCAAAAGTTTTAATGCCGATGCGTGGATGGCAGAACATTACAATAAAGATGAGTCTTTGAACAAAATATTAATTGATTTTGATTCAAATGTTACTGAGTTATGCACTCTATTAAAAAATATGAAGCAAGAAGATTGGTCACGCTTGAGCAACCATGAAAGTGGAGGCAATGAATTAACGTTGCAAATATGGGTAGAACGAAGTTTGGCACACATTGAAGAACATTTGAAGAATTTGAAACTTGTCACCCTGAGCGATAGCGAAGGATCTCATAAATAATGGTAGAGATTCTTCGCCGCAAAGAACAAGAGCGCGGCTCAGAATGACATACTGTGAGATTTTATGTTGCCATTCGTAAAACTAAATGATGATGTAATCACATTGCGCCCCTTTAATTTTGGAGAAGAAGATGAATTATTTCATGCGGTTCATTCTTCTTTGCCAGAACTCAGCTCGTGGATGAGTTGGGCTAATGAAAGTTATACAAAAGAATCGGCACGCAACTATATCACCGTCACACGCGCTGAATGGAATCATTCGTTATATGTGTTTGCAATTACCGACGCAAAGACCGATGAAATTTATGGTGCATGTAGTTTGAGTCACATTCATCCCATTTATAAATTTTGTAATTTGGGTTATTGGATTAAAACTTCAAAACATGGCAATGGCTTGGCTGGGCGAGCCGCGTTAATGGGTGCACGTTTTGCATTTGAAAAAATAAAACTCATCCGTGCCGAAATTGTGATTGCCGTTGGCAATGAAGCCAGCAAACGCGTGGCTGAAAAAATTGGGGCACATTATGAAGGGATTTTGTTGAATCGCATGACGGTTGGAAAAAAGATTTATGATGCTCACATGTATTCGCTTCTTCCCTCTGACTTCGGCTTGGTTGCTGCTCTATGACATTTTCTTCACCCCAACCGCTTTGAGGAACTTTGGTCTATTGACTTAAATCAAAAATCAAATATGATGAAAGCGAATAGCAAAATCTAATATAAGGAGGAACGTTTGTATGACTGAAAATGAAGCAAGATTGCATGAACGCAAGCATTTTTGGCGGGATGAACTTTTATTAATTCTCAGCATGGTCATTTTTGTAGTCGTGGTCTATGCCTTAGACAATGCCCTGCAACCCATTTTCACCCCATCTACATTATTAATGGCTGGTGTGTTTTTAGCACTTGTGCCTGCTGGCATTTGGCTGGTCTTCTTCAATTTACAAGACCGTGCCGAGCCAGAACCAAAGGGACATGTATTAGCCATTTTTGGTTTGGGCGCATTGCTTGGCGCGGCAATTGGTATTCCAGTAGTAGAAAATCTATTCCGCGTTTCACACTGGATTTATAGCAGTACGATTGCAACCATTCTGGGCGGCATTTTAGTTGTCGGTTTTACTCAAGAATTTTTGAAGTATGCGGCTGTGCGTTACAGCATTTATTACACCGATGAATTTGATGAGCCAACTGATGGAGTTATTTATGCCACTGCCGCGGGGTTAGGTTACGCTACCGTGTTAAATATTCAATTTGTGGTCGCGAATGGAGGCGTAGATTTAGGCGCAGGAGTCATTCGCATGGCAGTAGTCGCTTTGGCACAGGCAACATTCTCCGGTATCACTGGCTATTTCCTTGGGCGTGCAAAATTTGAATCCGAACCAATTTGGTGGATGCCTTTAGGAATTACATTAGCGGCTGTGTTTAACGGTCTCTTTAATTGGTTACAAGGCATTGTCATTCGCCCAACTGTTACGTTAAGTGGAGCGAGCAATAATGCTTGGATGGGGTTGGTGTTGGCGGCAGTTGTAGCGTTGCTCACCACCGGCGTATTGCTTTGGCTTGTGCGCCGAAACATTAAACATTTACAAGCAACGGAATAGGAGGAAGACATGCAACAATCAAAACAACTTTCTCTTGGCGATAGATATGCCGAAATCACTGTAGTGACAGTGACCATTATTGCGTTAGTCATTGGTTGGTTTTATAAATCTAGCATTGAAAATGCTAGCCTGCCATTTAGTGCCGAGGGAATCTCTGCCGAAGCGCCCAAAGGTTGGATTCAATTTCAAACTTCTGGTGATGAATTGTTCCGCGCAGTAGATATTAACTCAAAAGGTTTTGGCACCACGTATACAATCAGCAAAATCATAATAGCAGACGATGTACCAGCCTTAGAAGTTTCTAGCCTTGTGGCTTTGAATCATGCGCAAAATTTATTGGCATTCCGTGTACTAAGTCAGCAAGAAGTGCAAGTGTATGGACGCACTGCTTATGAGTTAGATTATGTGTATGTTGAATCAAATCCAGATTTAACTCACAGTGAGATGCCAAAAATTGTTCGTGGCACCGATTATATTTTTGTCAGCAATGGCGAGGCGGTGATTGTCAGTTATCAAGCAGATGAAAAAAATTACGATGTTGACCTAAGCCGTTTTCTTTTGTTCCTCAGGTCCATTAAGTTCTAATGGAGGCGCACATGAAACCTAATTTTCTAAAACATGTTTGGATTTTTATTTCGATTCTTGCTATCATGGCATTAGCCTGTTATGGAGGCGGTGCGCCAGCGGTAGAGCCCGTTACGCAAACCCCTAGTGAGTCGCCTAATACACAACAAGATAGTCTTTCTTCTGCCAATCGGGCAAAATTAATTTCTGCGACTGTGCAAATTCTTGGTTTGTTTAATCAGAATGGGCAGTTGATACCAGGCTACGTTGGGTCAGGTACGATTATCTCTCCAAATGGATTGATTCTGACCAACGCGCATGTTGCTAGCCCCGCTTCGCAAGGTGAACCTGAATATGAGCCTGATGCCCTTGGTGTTTCTATCATCGTACAAGAAGATAAACCCGCTGTGCCATCATACATTGCCAAAGTCCTTGCTGTAGATGGGTATTTAGACTTGGCTGTAATTCAAATTACTGAAACCGTAAATGGTACGCCCGTAAATGCTAATAGTTTGAATTTGCCTTTTGTTAATGTCGGTAATTCTGATAACGTGCGTGTTGGTGATGACCTTAACATCTTTGGTTTTCCTAGCATTGGCGGTAATACGATTACTTTCACACTTGGAACCGTATCTGGATTTTCATCGGAAGACCAAATTGGCGACCGCGCTTGGATTAAAACTGATGCGACCATTTCAGGTGGTAACTCCGGCGGGCTTGCGGCAGATAACAATGGCAACATCATTGGTGTGCCAACCATTGCCGCATCTAGCAAAGATGCAGATATTTCTGATTGCCGTGTGGTGCAGGATACCAATGGAGATGGCACTATAGATAGAAATGATAGTTGTATTCCAATTGGCGGTTTCTTAAATGGGATTCGTCCGGTCAATTTGGCAATGCCATTAATTCAAGCCGCTCAGAGTGGTAAGCAATATAGCAGTCCATTTACCCAATCCGGTGTAGTGAGCAACCCAGGTAGCGGAAATGAAAGCGCGAGTGATTTCGTTTGGTTAGATACTTCACCAAGCAACTCACAAGGTTGCGATTGGAGTAATGATATTGTCAGTTCTTACTCAAGCGGCGTATTGTGCATTGCGGCTGGCTTTGAATACTCCGGCATGACGAATGGACAATTGTTAGTTGAATATTGGTACTTAGAGGGTGAAAAAGTTGCTGAATATAGTTACGCTTGGGAATGGGATGAATCTGGTTTGTTTGGAACATACCTGCCAAATGATGGAGACCCAATGCCTGGCGGTAACTACAAAGTAGAACTTTATGCAGGTGATAACCTAAACTTCATCGGCAGTTCTACCGAAGTAACCGTACAAGGCAGCACCTCACAACCAACTCAACCTTCATCTAGCACAGGCACTGTTACTGTTTATGGTGTTGTATCTGATGATGCTACTGGCAAACCGATTAACAACGCTTATGTATTTGTCCTGACGCCAGGCATTACTTATACACAATGGGCAAACGAAAATTACCCTGATAAATACATTTCTACCTACATACAAACAGGAAGTAGTGGCGGATATAAAATTACAGGCATTCCGCGTAATACTGAGTTTACGTTAGTCTTTGCGGCACAAGGTTATTACGATGCCTATTTAGATAATGCAATTGCTAAAGATAGCGACCCTGATAATCTTGAATTAAATGTTGGTTTGACCAAATAACGACTTACAAAAACATCTCGTTCAAATGAACGGGATGTTTTTTATTTTTCTTTTTCACCACTTACTTTCATCCATGCTTTTTTCATATTCAGCGCGTCTTCTTCCATGATGGGGCTTTCGCCTAAAATACGTCCACCGCATTCAAAATCTTTTAATGCTTTGAAGAGTGCTTTCAAATCTAAATCTGCCTCAGCAAGCGTAAGGTGATTCTTTTCCCCTTTTGGTCCATACTCAATGCCTGAAAGGTGAATGTGCAAATTTTTTAATGCTTTCGTACCTAAGCCTTTTCCATACGCTTCAAGCAAATGTGACCATTCATCATACGTATTCATCGTCCCATCACCAGGGCGAGCATGAAGATGAGCAAAATCCAAACACGGTTGCACCATATCCATCGCTTTACTCATTGCAATCGAATCTTCAAATGAACCGAGCATTGCCGATTTGCCCATCGTTTCAGGGCGAAGCGTAACTTTATCACCATTCTTTTGCAATTCTTTCACGCATCCTTCCAGACGGGGGATGGCTGTTTTTAGCACCTCAGCAGGGTCATTGCCGAAATACGAACCCGGATGAAAAATAATATCGGTTGCACCTGCTAAATAACCATAATGAGCCGCATCCATTAATCGTTTACGTGATTTGGGCCATTCTTCTGCTTCAGCATTCAAATTAATAAAATATGGCGCATGGACACTTAGAGAAACCTCATGTGTTTCACTTGCGCTTTTGATTAATGCACACGTTGCTTCGGTCACTCGGACCGACTGTACCCAACCTAATTCCAATGTATCTAAGCCGATAGATTTGCTAAATTCAATTGCACCTACCGAACCGCCCGGTTTCTTTGGCGTGCCTGTTGGTGAACCGACTGTGCCAAATTTGAAAGATAATGTCATAAAGTCTCCAGTTATCAGTAAACAGAAATCAGTGAGTTAATTTTTTGCAACAATGGCGGACCTAAAATCAACAAACCTACCAAAATAGAGGCAATTGCCGCCACCAACACAGCCGCCGCACCAACATCTTTGCCTATTTTTGCAAGCGGATGTTTGTTTGGGCTAGCAAGGTCAACGACTGCTTCAATGGCTGTATTTATAAATTCAG
This sequence comes from Anaerolineales bacterium, assembly GCA_016789345.1. Lineage (GTDB taxonomy): Bacteria > Chloroflexota > Anaerolineae > Anaerolineales > Villigracilaceae > Villigracilis. The sequence goes on from JAEURG010000030.1 coordinate 7,391, forward strand.
CCATAAACACTATTGCAATCGTCAATATAATAATTGCCCATTCAATTAAAGAAATTTTTAACCAAATTCCTACTGTTAGGACTGCTAACGTAATTGCAGTGTGAATCCAAGCATTACGCTGGGTTTTCATTACATAAAATAATCCGCGAAAAGCATGGCGAAAGGCATGAAGGCGTGAGATAAGAAAGGATTTCATTATTGGAGTCAACCAGCTTGCTGGCGAGTGCAGGAGCAAACTCCTGCACTACATACTTTATTCTTGTATTTTGATTCGAGACAAACCGAGTCTTTGCAATACCTCAGCCTGTTTGCTCCACATCAAATTTTTTTCTTCCTCCGAGGCATGGTCGAAGCCAAGTAAATGTAATGTTCCATGCACAGTGAGCAATTGCACTTCCGCTTCTAGGCTATGACCCGCAGATTCGGCTTGTTGTGCCGCACGCGGAATCGAAATTAAAATATCGCCCAAATAGACAGTACCCGTTTCGGGGTCGGTTTCGGAGGCGGGGAAAGATAAAACGTCAGTTGGGGAATCAACATCTAAAAATTCTTTATTCAGTTCATGCAATTGCTTATCATCTGTTAAAACGATAGTGATGTCGGCATCTATTTTTTGCGGGTCAATTAATTCCAAAGTATAAAGTACAGCGCGTTCTAATAATTGCGAGTCTAAAAAGTTTTGTTGGTTATCAATGGTTATCATTTTTCTTTTCTCGGAGCAAGGATGGTAGCGTCTTGGTCTGGGGTGCTGGCTTTGGGATATTGAATGCGTTCGTGATAAGTGCCGCGCAAAGTGGTGACGAATGATTCGGTGATGAGGTTTAAGTCTCGTAAAGTGAGTAATGTATCATCAAGTTGATTAAATTTTTGCACGGTTTGAATCACACTGCGAACAAGTTTTTTAATTTCATCATCATTGCTTGGGCGTTCAGCGCGGGCGCGGGCTTCGGTGGCATCGGCGAGCATGAGCAAGGCGGTTTCGCGTGAGGCTGGGCGCGGACCTGGGTAACGGAATTTTTCAATATCCACTTGTGACATATTACCGTTTACGGCTTGCATGGCTTGGTTATATTGATAATGTGTGATGAGTGTGCCATGATGTTCAAGAATAAAATCGTGTAAGCGACTCGGAAGGCGATGTTTTTTTGCAAGTTTCACACCATCAGTAACATGGCGAATTATAGTTGCAGCTACTTCTTCTGGGTTGGCATCATCATGCGAATCCATGTGGCTTGGCAATTGATTCTCAATAAAGAAATTCGGGTTGAGTGCTTTGCCAATGTCATGGAATAATGCGCCAACACGTGTGAGCAATGCGTCGGCGCCAATTTTTTCGGCGGCTTGTTCGGCAAGGTTTGCCACTTGCAAACTATGTTGATAGGTGCCGGGTGCGCTTCGTAAAAAGAATTGTAGTAAGGGCGAATCGGGGCGGGAGATATCTAGCAGTTGTAATGCTGTGGTTAAGCCAAGCATTTGAGCAAAAAGAAATTGAAGCAGTAATGCAACGCTAGCCGATGCAAAGCCTGCAAAAGCAATTGCACCAGCATATTGCAAAATACCAACCCAATCTAATGTAATTGATGGAATGCGAAAAGCAAGTAATGCTACTGCGCCAGAAAGTGCAATGGCAACGCCCGCGCGGATGAATCCCCAAAACCTGCGCGCGGAACCTAATGCTAGTAAACCAATTAGTGATGTGAAAAGATAATACGGCATTAGGTCTGCTGAGTTGGACAAGCCGAATGAAGCCAGAATACATAGCGGAATGGCAATGATGATGCCAATTTCAATGCCAAATAAAGCAGTGAGTAATAATGCGGCGGCTTGAATTGGGTAGCCATAAGGCATAAGCGTGCGTTCCATAAATAGGCGTGCGCCCACTAGAAAGACAATAAATAAAATTGCAATCACATAAACATTTTTGAAGTCGTTCAAAATGACGAGGCGTTGCCTTCTCAGGAAATACAAAGGCACAAATACAGCACACAAAATGACGACAGAGGCAGAAGCGGCATAGTCTTCCCACTGTCTGGTAGAGCGAATCAAGCCAAGTTCTTCAAAGGCTTCTATATCAGCTGGGGTAATAATTTCACCTGCCAAAACAATTGTTTCGCCTGCTTTATATGTCCTCACAATCGGTTTTACCGCTTCACGGGCGGCTTGTCTGGCGGCATCGGTTAATTCTTGGCTGTAAAAACTGTTTGGCAAAATAAAGGCTGAGACCAGTTCCGTTACTAACCCCACTTGTTGCTCACTAAAAGTTAAACTGACAGATGATGCAATATTGATGCGTGTGCTTTCTACTGTATCTTCATAAATGGCACGGCGCATGGTTTGTTCTAGCACACGCACAGACTCGGCTTGCACGGCATCCCAACGTGAATCAGAAATGCTGAGCATATAATCAATTATCGCCAGTGTCAAACGCACATCACTCAGCGCAAGTAAGGTAGAGCGTTTTTGTTCGGCACTGAGGTCATCATCATTTCGTACAACAGTGATATTTTGTAGAGTCGTTCTTAAACGGTCAATTTGTTGTCGGGCAATGCTTGGGTCTGGCGCGCTATAGACTGGTAACACGGCACTTTCTGCCGCTTTGCGCGCTTCTTCTGTGCGCACGTCACTCACATATTCAATATCGCGTGGTGATTGAAGTGTAGTTTGGGCAACATCGCCTACGGCGACGGTATCAATGATTGGGTTTAATCCAACAGGAACTACCAGCACTGTGAAAGACATAATGCCGACAGCAACAATCAAAATCAGTTGCAACATACGAATACGAGGTGGAGCAGGGGTTCTTACAGACATGACACTAGCCATGAAGAAACAAGTATTTCTTCATGGCAAATTTATCTCGTGAGTAATTCTTTCACAGCCGCGCTAATCATATCGTTTGGCGCGCGCCCAGCCACTTTGGGCATGACAACTTTCATCACCTTGCCCATATCACTTGGGGCGGCGGCACCCGTTTCAGTAATGGCGGCTTGCACAAGCGCTTTCAATTCTTCAATCGGCATGGCTTTCGGTAAGAATTCTTCTAAGATTTTAATTTCAGATTCGTTACCCGCAACCAAATCATCTCGATTGGCTTTTTTCGCATCTTCAATTGATTCGCGTCTGTTCTTGACCTCTTTCTGTACCAGCGCGGTGACCGCCACTTCATCCAAATCGACTCGCTTATCTACTTCGGCTTGTTTGACAGCCGCCAATACCATGCGAATCGTCTGCTTGCGGAGATTATCTCCGCTTTTCATGGCATCTTTCATTGCTTCATTTAGTTTTGTTTTTGTATCCATAAATTTATTATACCTTTCTTTGAACCGCATTATTTATCGGTAAACTTCACCAGCATTTCAGGTCTCAATAATGTTTGCAGGAGATTAAATTCATATTGTGTTCGCTTCACTGCCGCACGGATAGCGTAATCAAACTTAAAACCTTGTTCAGGTGAATCAAGATTCATCCAGCCGTGCGAGTCTTTTGGCAACAACTTCATCACCAGCGGACGAATTGGCTTAATAAAATACAACATATCCATCGGAAAATATACTTTGCCAGAACAAAGTTTCGGGCTTTGCAAAATGTCTTTTTTCATAGGCTCAATTTCAGGCGCGGAATGCGAAGCGGTTTGTGAATCCAACCATAACGTCACATAATTGCTATGGGCATAAAAATCCTGTGCTGAATGCAGTAATCTTCCAAACGCTTCCCACGCCACAACAGGCGAAACGCCCGTTCCCATAAACGTCGCCAAAATATAACCGCGTTGTTCATTCATATAACGATAGCCTTTATCAAAGGCATTATTATCAAAATGAAATTCGTCATGAAAAAACATGCCAGCCAATCTATCCTGATTGATATTTGCTTTTATAATCACTTGCAAAGCACGTTCGCTAAAATGGTCACCCAACGCCTCGCGCGTCATTTCAATATGATATTGTCTCTTCATAGTTAAACGATTATACCCGCGATATAATCACAAGAAAAATATAGGAAAATTTAATGACAGGTACATTTCTCAACATCGTAGCAGTATTAATGGGTGGAGCAATCGGTTTAATTTTTGGTTCACGCATCCCCGAACGATTCAAAAGCACAGTCATTGCAGGCATGGGGCTCTTCACAGGCGCAATGGGTTTGCAAATGTTTTTTAGCAGTGAAAATCAATTGATTGTATTAGGCGCAATCATTATCGGAATCATTTTAGGTGAATGGATGAAGATAGAAGATAGACTGCAATCTTTTGGACAAGCACTTGAAAAACGCTTCGCCCCTGACCGTGAAACTGATTCTGCTTCGTCAACTTTTGTGCGTGGCTTCATGGTCGCTTCGCTTTTATTTTGCGTCGGACCCATGACCATCCTCGGCTCGATTCAAGATGGTTTAACAGGTGATTATCAATTACTCGCCGTCAAATCCACTTTAGATTTATTTGCATCCATTGCATTTGCATCCACGTTAGGAATTGGCGTTTTATTTTCTTCCATTGTCATTCTGATTTATCAAGGTGGCATTAGTTTATTAGCAGGTTCATTAAGCGCCATCATCACCGACCCGATGATGAACGAAATGACAGCCACAGGCGGGGTCATTTTGTTTGGTTTAGCAATCAGCAATTTATTAGAAATTAAAAAAATCCGCGTGGGGAATTTTTTGCCCGCATTAGTTATTGCGCCATTAATTGTGTGGATTTTGGAAAAGTTATAAAATAAAAACATCCCATTTCAGGATGTTTTGTGATTCCGCTGGGACTCGAACCCAGAACCAATTGATTAAGAGTCAACTGCTCTGCCAATTGAGCTACGGAACCATTTCTAAGTTGCGGAGGCGATTATACACCAAAGAAATGTTGTGTCAATCAATACTTGATGATGAGCGTATAATTTGATAATGAAAATTAATAAAAAACATTTTGAAAATTATCATCAAGAAGTTGCACAAGCATTGAAAGCCATCGGCAACCCATCTTTTGGAAAAGCCGTTCAACAAGACAGAGGTTCAAACCTAGAACATCTTGGAATTAAATTTCCTGTTCTGAGAAAACGAGTCAAACAAGGTTTTTCATTTTATGAATTACCAAAAGAACAGATTTTAGAAGTATGGGATTATTTATGGGGTACATCACCTTATGAAGATGTTTTGTTCGCCGCTTTGGAATATTATGCACCTATTGTAAAAAAAGAAGTCAATCCAAATCTGTGGTCTGTCATGCAGAAATGGAGCAAACGGGTTGATAATTGGTGTCACTGTGACGGATTAAGTGCAATTTATTCTCGCATCTTAGAAAGTTATCCAGAAAAAGTTTATCCGCAAATAATTAAATGGAATCAATCTAAAAGTGAATGGTTGCGGCGGATTTCGCTCGTCAGTTTGATTCATTACACTGGAAAAAATGCGGTTTATCTTCCATTGAAAAAAGTTTTACCTTTGGTTTCCAATTGCTTGGATGATGAAAGATATTACGTCCAAACGGCGGTTGGTTGGGTGTTAAGAGAAATGGGAAATGTTTATCCCAAAGAAGTTATGAAGTATTTGGAAACACACATTGACAAGATAAGTTCAGTGGCTTTTTCAAGAGCGATTGAGAGAATGAATACCAAAGAACGAACTCGACTGCGTAACTTACGAAAACATCACTTCGACTAATCTGCACCACTTTAGATATAGCCAAGAGTTAGTTAAGTTTCTCACACTATCAAGTTCAGAATTATTCACTAGTATTATTAAATAATTGTTCTGCTCTTGCAACAATAGCATTAGGATCTACTCCAGAGTCTGCAATTTCTTTAAGTAATTTTTGTAGCTCTTTATCAAATTGTATAATTGTTTCGTCAGCGATTTTTCTTAATATTTTGTCAGCCTTATTAATTCCTGCTGGGTCAACTTCATCAATAAAATTAATAAGGTTTTTATCTATTTTATCAATTTCAGAAAATAAAACAGCAAAATGGTACCAGGCATCGAAACAGCCATCCGGGATAGTTAAAACTGAGAGAGGGATATTTTCACCAAAAATAGATTTTGATGCAACTCGCAACTCTTTCAAAATATTGATAACATCATAATTCCATCTTTCTTTCCCAAAAAGGATCGGTTTCCCTTTCTTAATCAATGAATCTAAAGTTCGTAGAGTTTTTATAGTTGCTTCCCCATTTAATTTTATTTTTGTATAAAAAACAAACGTTTTAGCCATTCCATCTAAACTATAATCAAGATGTTTACTTAATTGGTCTCCTAATTCAGAAATTACTTCTTCTAGATTTTTCGGTGACGTGCTTAATTTTTCGAGATTATTTTCTTTAGGCAAATCCCGTTTGCAATAACGACAGACTATCGCATTATCTTGTATATCTTCTGCGCAATATGGACAAGTTTTCATTACAAACTCCTTTATTAAATTTCCGTTTTTATTATACATGTGTAAATACAATTTTGCTAATCCCCCAAAAAGAAATCAAAGACGGGATTGTGTCTCAAACACAATCCCGTCTTTGTTATTGAATAATAAGATTGCTTCGTCGTGACGCTTCGCGTCACTCGTCGCAATGACGAATCTAAAACACTGCTGTACTTGCTAATAGGAAAAGAATATTTGGCACTAGACTTACCACTACTGTGACAATGGCGGTGATGGCGGTTGTGAAATTTAACCACGTTTCGTTTTCAACAGTTGGGTCGCCTTCTTTCATATACATATTAACGACAACTCGTAAATAATAATAAGCAGAGACAACTGATGTGAGTACGCCGATAATTGCCAAGCCTACAAAGCCACCATCCATAGCAGAGCGGAAGAGATAGAACTTACCCACCATGCCTAGTGTTGGCGGGAAGCCAATTAATGAAAGCATGAAGATGGTCATTGCAATGGCGAGAGCTGGATATTTTTTTGCTAAACCAGCGTAATCATCTAATTCAAGACCTTTGTTTTCGGCTTTTTCTAAAGCAATGACTACACCCCATGTCCCAAAGTTAGAAACGGTATAAGCAACTAAATAGAATAATCCAGAAGCAATAGCGATAGGAGCGACTTCTTTATTTCCGTAAGGCACAAATGCCATGAGAATATAACCGGCTTGTGCAATCGCAGAATACGCTAAGAGACGTTTGATATTGGTTTGGGACAATGCTACAAAATTACCGACGATCATCGTCAATGCAGAAAGCACCCACAAGACGTTGGTTAAGTCGTCAGATAAGGCGGGGAATGCAACTGCAAACACACGGAATAAAGCTACGAAGCCTGCAATTTTTGCACCTGATGACATAAACGCAGTAACAGGTGTAGGTGCGCCTTGATAAACGTCGGGAGTCCACATGTGGAATGGAACGGCGGCAACTTTGAAAGAAAATCCGACGAGGAGTAGTGCGGCTCCGATGGTCAGTAACAGGCTGAAGGTCCCGCTTGAAGCGGCGAAGAAAATATCATTCAAAGCAGTTGAACCCGTTGCACCGAAAATCAAAGCGATTCCATACACCAAAAATCCGCTAGCAAATGCGCCGAGCAAAAAGTATTTCACACCTGATTCTTCTGAGTCAAGCCTGCGGGAGATAGCAGATAAAACGTATAGCGGAATGGAAAGTAATTCGAGCGCGAGGAAAACGATGATGAGGTCGGTGGCTTGTGACATGAGCATCATGCCTGTGAGGCTGAATAATAGAAGTGTGTAATATTCGCCTCGTTGCATGTTCATGCGGTTGTTGTAACCGTAAGCGAGTGCTATCCCAAACAAACCGCTGACCAGTAGTAAGATGTTTGCAAAAGTGGAGAAACCATCTAATGCAACCATATTGTTGAAGCCTTTGCCTGTGATGCCAACTTGTGTGACGGTGTAGCCTAATGTGACGGCAATGCCTAAGGCTGAAAGCATGGCGGTGATGCTTTTGCGATTCTTTGGAATGAATAAATCAACGAGCAAAAGCACACACGTCCAAACGGTGAGGATGATGTATGGGAACAGCGTGTAGAAATCAGTAAAGGTAGGCAGTGTCATGGTTATAACGGCAATGCAGATAACAATTTTTCAACGGCAGGCGCGAGGATGTCGAAAAATGGTTTGGGGTATAAACCAATCCAGAACATGAAGATAATCAATGGAATCATCGTGATAATTTCGCGCCAATTGAGGTCTTTGAGTTGGTGGTGATGTGTGACTTCACCAGCGGGTCCCATAAACATTCTTTGGAACATGTAAAGAATATAAACTGCCGCCATAATCACACCAAGTGCAGAAATGCCTGCGTACCACGGGTTGCCGATTGCTTTGGAACCAAATGCGCCAAGCAAAATGGTGAACTCACCAACGAAACCATTAAGACCTGGCAAACCCATTGATGATAAAGCAGAGATTAACATAAACACACCGAAGATGGGTGTAATCTTCCACAAGCCACCATAGACTTTAATTTCGCGGGTGTGTGTTTGTTCATAAATCATACCGATAAGCAAGAACAATGCGCCTGTGCTAATGCCGTGATTTATCATTTGCAAAATAGAACCAGCCACGCCTTCTGGGTTTAAGGCGAATAAACCAATCATCACAAAGCCTAAGTGACTGACGGATGAGTAAGCGACTAATTTTTTTACATCCGCTTGGGCATACGAAACCCAAGCACCATAAATAATACCGATGGTGGCGAATAGCGCAATCCATGGCGCGGCTTGGACTGTAGCATCTGGGAATAATGGAATATTGAAACGGATAAATCCATAAGTACCCATTTTCAACAACACACCTGCCAAAATCACAGAACCAGCAGTTGGGGCTTCAACGTGTGCATCAGGCAACCATGAATGCACGGGCCACATCGGCACTTTAATCGCAAACGCAATAGTGAAAGCAAGGAATAACCAAATTTGAATGTTCGCAGGGATGTTGCCTTTTTCAATTAATTCTGGCACGGAGAAAGTATTTCCATAAATACCGAGCCATAAAATAGCAAGCAACATTAATATTGAACCTGCCATTGTGTATAAGAAAAATTTAATTGCGGCATACACACGGCGCGGACCACCCCAAATACCAATGATGAAATACATCGGCACTAAAGTAAATTCCCAGAAGATGTAAAACAGGAATAAATCTTGTGCGAGGAATACGCCCGTCATACCCACTTCAAGCAAGAGGAAGAACACCATAAAATCTTTAACGCGGTCTTCAATGGCTGTCCATGTGCATAAAATGGAAATAGCAGTTAAGACAGTCGTCATCAACACCAGCAAAATGCTCAAACCATCTACGGCGAGATAATAATAAATATTAAATCTTGCGACGTTAATCCATGAGTATTTGGCTTCGAGTTGCAAGTTGGGGTTGGTTGCATCAAACATTGAAAAGACCCACAGCGAAATGCCAATGGTAATCAATGATGTTCCCAACGCCACCCAACGAATAGCGTTTTTCTGCTCGGCGTTCATAAAGAGAATCACCAGCACGCCAATCAGCGGGAAGAAGGTTAAGAGTGTAAGCGGTTGTAAAATAAATTCCATGTTTCGTCCTTATTACCCTCACCCCTTGCCCCTCTCCCAAATGGGAGAGGGGTTGGGGTGAGGGAATTTTCTATTTGAAAATTAAGTATCCTAAAATCAAAACCACACCAAGCAAAACAGATAATGCATACGAACGCACAAAACCATTTTGAATTTTTCGTACATTGGCAGAAATCCAATTCGATACATCAGCCCAACTGTTGAAGAACGCATCAATGCCTTTTTGGTCAGCATATTTATTTAAGGCAATTTGCCCAATCCAGTTATAACTGCCGACAATAACCGTATCATGCATAAAGTCATGCCAGAAGCGCCAATCAATTACATCCGCAAGAAATGCACCAAATCGTTTGAACGGCTGGCGAATCAAGGCGTTATAAATTTCATCCACATACCATTTATTTTCCATGCCAGTAAAAATAAAACCAAGCGGCTTTTTCATTGGGTCAAGTTGATTGGCTTTCTTCAATGGGTTACGTCCATAAATTAACCATGAAATCAAAATCGCAATCAACGCCAAAACAGTGGATGTAATTGCAACTGGCAAATCAAAAGGTGGATATTCAACATGACCTAACGTGTATTCAAGCCAATGACCTAATTGATGGAAACCTTTGAACGGCAGATTTAACGCGCCTCCTGCTACGCTCAAAATTGCCAGCACGACGAGAGGCAGAGTCATTACCTTTGGGCTTTCTTCAGCGTGTTTTGAAGCATCAGTTCTGGCTTCACCAAAGAAGACCATCCAAATTTGTCTGCCCATATAAAATGCAGTGAAAAATGCAGCAACCGTTAATAACCAATATACAGTTTGATTATGCAAACTTGCATCGAGCAAAATTTCATCTTTAGACCAAAAGCCAGCAAATGGGAAAATACCTGCCAATGCAACTGTACCAATCATATAAAGCCAAAATGTGACTGGCATTGTCTTTCTCATGCCACCCATATTACGCATATCGCCGGGGTCAAAAACTTCGGCATGGTCATCATGTCCGTGACCATGTGAATCATGTTCTTCTTTTTCTTTTTTCTTGCCTAATTTTTTCTTTGGCTTTTCTTCATGGTGGTCATGATGTGCATGAGCGTGATGTCCGCGTTCGACACCTAAAATGACAGAACCTGCTGAAAGGAATAACAAAGCTTTGAAAAAAGCATGTGTAATCAAATGGAACATGCCCGCTACATACGCACCCATTCCCACAGCGGCAACCATGAAACCAAGTTGTGAAATAGTTGAATATGCCAATACTTTCTTAATATCATATTGACCAACCGCAATGGTGGCGGCGAATAAAGCAGTGACTGCACCTACCAGTGCAACAATATTTTGCGCATCATGAACTAAATTGTATAAAGGAAATGAACGTGTAATCAGATACACACCGGCTGTCACCATGGTGGCGGCATGAATTAAAGCAGAAACTGGAGTCGGACCTGCCATCGCGTCCGGTAACCAAACATACAATGGAATTTGTGCAGATTTACCTGCAACGCCAACTAACATGAACAAAGTAATCGCAACGATAATTCCAGGCGGCGCATTCTTTGCGGCTTCAAAAACAGAATCAAATTGGAAACTGTTTCCTAAATGCCAGAACATCAAAAAGCCTGCGATTAAGAAGCCAAAGTCACCAATGCGGTTGACGATGAATGCTTTTTTCGCGGCATCTGAATTTGCCCATGAAGGTCGAGCCAGTGTATCCATCTCAAACCAAAAGCCGATGAGTAGGAATGAACACAAGCCTACACCTTCCCAGCCGACGAATAACATTAAGTATGAATCGCCGGAGACAAGAATCATCATCGAAGCAATGAACAAGTTGAGGTAAATAAAGAAGCGATTAAATCTGCCTTCTTCATGTTTGAAGCGCACATCTTCGTGCATGTATCCGATAGCGTAGATGTGAATCAATGTGCCCACGCCAGAGACAACTAACATCATGGTGGCGGAAAGTGAATCAATGCGGAACGTCCAATCGAGTTTGAGCTCCCCGATGTGAATCCATTCGGCAAGTTGCCAGCGCATCAATTCGCCATGATTGATGGAAACGGAATACGCCAAC
>JAEURG010000009.1 GCA_016789345.1 Anaerolineales bacterium
ACAGGTGAACGGTCTTCAAATTTTTCATCAGCAAAAACATCTTTGCCATCAATAAACATTGCATGTTCTTTGCCCATATTGTTTTTCAGGTTTGTAATTGCTTTTTCAAAACCAGTATGCAAAACTTCGGGCGGGTTGAACATCGTCGAGTAAGTCAATTTGAAATCTGCCATAGGAAAATCTCCTTATAGTAATTTTGGAATATAAAAACAAGTATAGCGTAGGATGTGTGCCTCGTCAAAGCAGGTTAGAATTTCGTGAGTTTTTGTAAGATGATAAGATGTAACAGTATCATTAAAATCAATATGATGAAATTCCGCCTCTTTTTCTTGACCGTGTTCTTGGTTGCTGGACTATTAATCGCCTCTTGCACCCCAGCCCCTGCGACTCAAGAGCCAGTTGTCCTTCCACCCACAGCATCAGCCATTGACAATGTCGCAGTGACAGAAACAACTGTCCCCAATGTTGAAGCGACACAAGTTCCAGCGGTGCAACCCGTCGCCACATCTCGTGGAGCAGACCTGCACGCTACAGACCCAACGACAGTTTCATTAGCATCGGGTCAATATCAGTTAGTGGAATTTTTCCGCTTTACCTGAAGTACCTGCCGCGCCATGGCGCCTATGGTTCATAGGCTCGAAGCAGAATATTTTGGAAGAGTGATTTTTAGCTATTTAGACGCAGACGACCCGCGTACGCAAGTTTTTCAACGTGAGTTAGGCTTTTTCTACCAGCCCGAATTATATTTCTTAGACCCAAACGGAAATGTAATTCAAAAGTTTATTGGCTTTGTTTCGGAAGAAGAATTACGTAATTTGTTTGATACCCATACGCAATAATAAAAAAGACACTGCATTGCAGTGTCTTTTTTATCCGCCCATTACAAAGTCACTCATGATGTTGATAAAAATTTCAAAGATGATGAGAAAGAACGGCGAAAGAATTGTAATAATGAGCCGATAAAAAATTGTGCCTTCAAAGGGCCAATCAGGCGATTTGTTAATCAACTCAATGGCTTGTTTGATAGAAACCATGCTTTCGGTTTGTTTAAGATACGTGCTAGATAAATCTTTTTTCTGGTCTTTGGCGAGCGTGCTGTATAACTTTTCGGCTTCTTCTTGATAATCTTTATGAAGTTTATCTAGCATGTTTTGTTTTATCGCCACCATGCGGTGATGCACTTGCCACAAAGGTAGAAAAAACGTAATGGGAACTAAAATAAAATACATCACCACATAAAAAATATATTCGGGGATAGGTACTTCAATTACGACAGGTTGCAAGCCTAAATTTAATCCAATAATGGCGGCAACGCCGATAATTTCAAGCGAGAATCTTTTCACGGCGCTGAACACTTCGATTTTGTCGGTATCTAATGTGAGCGGAAATTCTGTGTATTGAAAGAGTTCGGTCAATGCCATTGAAGTGGCAATATGCCGCGTGACAATCATGCCAATCATACTCATTGCAAGGAAACGTGTGCCAAACACTAAAACGATTTGAAACCAATTTGCATTTTCCCAACTCGTGCCGATGTTTGCTACGGCATTTAACACTCCAAACCCTGCGCTGACCAAACCAATTGCAATGCCAATTATCCACCAAATGGATTTTGCGTGCCACTTTTTTATTTTTTCGTAAGGAATGGTGTCTAAGTTTTCTTCTTTGAAGAAGCGCGTCACACTTTGATAGATTCTCAAAATGCTCTTTGGCTGATAAGCATAATAATAACCTGCCATTGGAAATACTAAAATAATGTTGATAATTGTTATTAAATCATTTGCGGGTGAAATATTCAATAACGTTGGAATGACATATCCATACAAAAAACCTGCAAACATGAAAAACAAAATCATGCCAAACCATTTCAACTTAAATACGTTGAAAAATAGTTTAGCAAGCGGGTCTGACCCTTGAATGTCTTTTGTGGTTAATGGGTTTGCAGACATAATTTTTTTGACGAATGACCGCAGGCAATTTATCTCTGCGGTCATTCAATTTCTACGTTTTATTTTCTATTCGCTTTTGTAACTTCTCGCATCTGCAATTGCTTTTTGAACATTGACGAATGGGAGCATAATTAATCCTGCGATGAAGAAGAAAATTAACGAAAGAATCGCGATGCGTAAATCACCGAAGATTTGATTTGCCAGACCAAAAATCAACGGTCCAATCCATGAGGTGCCACGCTCGCTAATTTCATAGAAGGAGAAAAATTCTGCTTCTTTGCCATTTGGAATCATCTGTGCAAACAAACTGCGGCTAATGGCTTGTGACCCGCCCAATACAATCGCGATAAATATGCCAAGGATGAAAAACTCTGTTACGCGTCCTTCGCCTTTCATACCGCCATACGCATAAATGACCACACCCGCCCAAATCACCAAGCTGACAATAATGGATTGCTTTGAACCAATCCAACCTGCCAATTTACCCCAGAACAAAGCGCCAAAGAATGCCACAAACTGAATCATCAAAATGACTGCTGTGAGTGTAGTTTGCTCAACTTCCAAGCCACCTTGCACAATCGGTGCGGCGGCAAAGATTGCGGCAACACCAATCACAGTTTGGATGCCATCATTATAAAGAAAATATGCCAACAAGAATTTCAAAGTTTCAGGAAAACTCTTAACTTCACTAAGCGTCTTTCGCAATTGTTTAAACCCGATGCTTGCATAATTTTCACCGGCAGGCAAAGTTCGTGCGGCACGCCCGGCGCGTAACCTACTCCAAGTGAGAAATGCAAACCCAAGCCACCAAATGCCCGCTGAGGCGAGGTTAATTCTAACGGCTAACGCAGTCGGCACACCCAAGTCTTCGCTGAAAATGAAGAAAGCTAAGTTAAGCGCAAGCAAAATGCCGCCACCTAAATAGCCCATTGCCCACCCGTAGGAAGAGACGCGGTCTCTTTCATCTTCACTGGCAATATCTGGAAGATACGCATTATAAAAAACAATCGCCGCACCAAATGCTAAATTTGCCACAATAAATAAAACGCCACCTAACCACCATAAATCTCCGGCAACGAAGAACATCAATATTGTAGCAATTGCCCCAATAGTTGCAAATAAACGCATCATCGTTTTTCGTAAATTAGAATAATCTGCAATGGCACCTAAAATTGGTAGAAACAAAACTTGCAACCCCACAGAGAACGAAATGCAGTACGGTAAAAATGAATCAGGTGCTACGGGAATTCCTAAAAATGAAATCGTTTCAGTCCCTGCCGCTTGTGCGGCGGTGCGTGCCAACCCTGCTACATACGGACCTAAAAATACAGTGCCAATCGTGGTGCTAAATGCTGAATTCGCCCAATCATACATTGCCCACCCAAAAATTTCTTTGCGGTCGTTGATAACTACTTCTGCACTTTCAGATGCCATGACTCCTCCAAAGGGGATAGGATATGAACAAGAACTTTGGAAAGTATAACGGAGTTTTGTTTTTTGATGTAAAGATGATGTTAATTCTTTATCGCCTCTTTCTTGACCTTCAACCTGCTACGCGCTAAAATGCTTTTTTCTTAACCTCAAAAGGATTAATGTCATTCTGAGCCGCGTTTTTGTTCTTTGGGCGAAGAATCTCTACGGCAGTGCTAGAGACCCTTCGCTTTTGCTCAGGGTGACAATATAAAAGTATGTTTGAAACACTCACTGGACGATTAAACCAAATCTTTGATAACTTACGCAAACGCGGGAAACTCTCCGAAGCAGATGTTGATTCTGCTATGAAAGAAGTGCGCCTCGCTTTACTCGAAGCCGACGTGCATTTTAGCGTGGTCAAAACTTTTATTGCCAAAGTACGTGAACGTGCCATTGGAGCAGAAGTATCGAAAGCGTTGAATCCCGGTCAGCAGGTTATCAAGATAGTTAATGAAGAATTGATTGCTACATTAGGTGAACCTGCACCTTTGAATCTCACAGGTCCAAAACCGCGTGTGGTGATGATGGTCGGTTTGCAAGGTGCTGGTAAAACAACTGCATCGGGTAAGTTAGCAAGATTAATGAAATCAAAAGGCGAACGAGTTTTATTAGTCGCTGGTGACCCGTATCGCCCCGCCGCAGTTAAGCAACTGCAACAACTTGGCGAACGACTCGACGTTGAAGTTGAAGCGGATACATCAATCACACCGCCGCAACTTGCCAAGCGTGCTGTCGAAAAAGCAGATAAAGGTGGATATAGTCTTGTTATTGTGGATACTGCTGGGCGTTCACAAATGGATGAAGATTTGATGGACGAATTGCGTGCCATTTCGGCTGGCACCAATGCAGTAGATGTTTTGTTAGTGATTGACTCGATGATTGGTCAAGAAGCGTTGAACATTGCGCAAGGTTTTAAATCCGCAATTAATTTGACTGGTCTCGTTCTTACAAAAATGGATGGCGACTCGCGTGGTGGCGCGGCGATTTCGATTCGTTCGGTCACTGGTATTCCGATTAAGTTTATTGGTACTGGCGAAAAATTAGATGCGTTAGAAAGTTATGACCCATCTAGATTATCTTCAAGAATATTAGGCATGGGCGACATGATTGGCTTGATTGAAAAAGCCGAAGCCATGTACGATGCGCAGACGATGGAAAAGCAAGCCCAGAAAATGATGAAGGGTGAGTTTAGTTTGGAAGATTGGCTTGACCAAATGAAGCAAATGAAAAAGATGGGTCCTCTTTCGCAAATTATGGATATGTTGCCCGGACAAATGGGACAAGCCGCGCGTAATATTGACCCGCAAGAAGTTGAAAAATCTTTCAAACATTCCGAGGCGATTATCAATTCAATGACTTTGCAAGAACGCCGCGACCCTGAATTATTAAATGCTTCACGTCGCCGAAGAATTGCGGCAGGTGCCGGCATGGAAGTACAAGATGTGAATAAATTAATCAAGCAATTCCGTGAAGCCCAAAAAATGATGAAGATGATTCAGAAAACAGGTGGCAAGGGGTTGGGGAGAATGTTTGGATAGTTTTTAAAGAGACAGTCACCTTCAAGGTGACTGTCTCTTTAAATGTTATTTACGCCATCGTAACTATCACACTGCCTTTTTTATTCCCTGATTCAGCATACTGATGTGCTTCTGCCGTTCGTTCCATCGGGTAGCGTTTATCCACAATCGCTTTTATCTTTCCTGCTTCAACCAATTCTTTAATGAAAACCAAATCTTCAACTTTTTCTGATGACAATGCACAAATCACTTTTTTGCCATCAGACTTTGCAGTTTGCATCATTTGAAAAACTTGCCTCATCTTGAAACTTGCTAAAAGATAAACGCCTTTTGGTGTTAGTGAATCTTTACATTTTTCAAAAGAACTTTTATTCATAATGTCAAAAATCAAATCATAGGTCTCGCCGTTTTTTGTAAAATCTTCTTTGGTGTAATCAATTACTTTATCTGCGCCCAAAGATTTCACAAATTCTATTCTCGGCGTGCTACATACGGCGGTCACTTCTGCGCCGTAGTATTTTGCAAGTTGCAATGCGGCTGAACCAATCCCACCTGAGGCACCATTAATTAAAACCTTTTGCCCTTTTTGAACGTTGACTGTTCGCAATAAACTCAAAGCAGTTAGCGTGCCATACGGAATTGTTGCGGCTTCTTCATAACTTATATTTGCAGGTTTATGCGTCACCAAACTATTTTCTGGCACGCACAAATATTCAGCATTCGCACCCAAACTCTGACCACGATATCCAAAGACAGAATCACCTGCTTTGAAAGATTTTACATTTTTCCCAACCGATTCAACTTTCCCAGCAAATTCGCTTCCTAGCACGCGGACGTTTGGTTTGCTGACCCCAAAATATAATCTGGCTGGAAGCCAAAACGGAAACGGCATAGAAAATTTGCTTGGCGAAATGGCTTTGAAATTCCGCGCCCACAAATCACCGATGTTAACTGATGTTGCATAAACACGAATTAATATCTCATTATCCTTTGGTGTAGGTTTTTCAATTTCTTTCACTTTCAGCACATCGGGTGTGCCGTATTCTGTGTAAACAACTGCTTTCATGATTTTCTCCTAAGATTTTTTTATTTTGTATCTTCTTCAAGATAAGAAAACACTTCATCTAATGACACATTGAAGACAAGTGCAATCCGAAATGCTAACTCTAAAGATGGGGGATACTTATCTTTTTCAATGGCAATGATGGTCTGTCGGGTGACGCCCACTTTTTCTGCGAGTTGTTCCTGAGTCATCTCGTTAGCATTGAAGCGCAATTTCCGAATGTTATTTCTGATGCGTCGCCTGCCCATCTTAAAATCCTCGGCGATATAAGTAGATTTGCAAAATATCTCCAGCAATTTGAGCCAAAACACCGAAGAAAATAATCAGACTGACCATCATCACTGGGGGATTACCAAAAGCAAATACCAATATCGAAATGAAAACACCAATTGAAAAGATAAGGTAAGCGAGCCTTGTGCCTTTTAAACTGATTAATTCATCACGTTCATCAGACGCGAAACGTGGCTCTTCATATTTTTTGGATTGGATGGCTTCTAAAATAGTCAGCACGATGTTAGTTAAGATGCTGGCGATGATAGTGGAAAAGATACTTGCCGCAATCACCACCGCCCACAAGCCAAATAGCCGATTCGGTGCTAATTCGCCGCTTTGATATATATTCCACCAACTGGCTACATAATATCCAGCAATCAGCAGTTGTGTGACTAAGGAGACTGTAATATTTTTCTCTTCATAAGACATGTTTTCTTTTTCTTGAATTTCTTCTTCGTAAGTCATTTTGCCTCTTTCTTGTACATTTTTATTTACTTTTAGTATTTTATTGTTTACACATAGTAACTTATAACATACTTTATGTCAAGTATTTTTTACATTACAGATAAGAAAAATTCCTTTGAAACAGTACCCAACTTGTAGTTGAGGAGTGAGGCGGTTTTGCGTGTAGTCAAATTGTTGAGTAGCAATTGGCTGGGGACTTAGTAATTTGATACCCTCCCTCAAAATTAAACATAAAACCCCACAAAGATTAATCTTTGTGGGGTTTGTTTTTAATTCTTTATCGCATTATGGAATCGGTGTCAGTGTAACCGCTTGAAAAGTTGCAACTTGTTCGGCTTGTGCTGTGAGTTCTTCCACTGCGGCTTGGGTTGCGGCGGTAATGAAGTTCGGTTCGTTGGGGGTATTTTGTTTCCAAACTTCGTCGTAAATTTCTACGCTGTATTCTTCACGCAAGCCATCAAGCCATGTTCTAAATTCAACGCTTTGTGCTTGTTGGAATTGCTCTGGACTCATCGGGACTTCTCGTTTGGCAACTAATTGAATGATGTGATAGCCAAAACTGCTTTTGACGGGTTCGAGGGTGATGTCGCCGCTTTTTTCTAAGGCGAAGGCGGCGGTTTCAAAATCAGCCACCATTTGCCCTTTGCCAAACCAGCCGAGGTCGCCGCCTTGAACAGCAGATGCGGTATCGGTGGAGAGGGTGATGGCAAGTTCGGCGAAGTCTTCGCCATTTTGTAGGCGTTTGATGATGTCTCTGGCGGCTTGTTCATCTGCTACTAGAATGTGACGTGCCCGCACTTGGGTGTCCATTGCGGGAATATCTGTGATAACTTGTTCGCGTAATTTCTTTTCGAGAATTTGAATTTCAAAAAAGTTACGGAAAAAAGTTTCATCAAAGCCAATTTGGGTTAAGTTTTTGTTTACGTCTGAAATGCGTTTTTGGAAAAGGTCTTCGGTGTACGGTGTAGGGGTAGGTGATGGCAGAGACGTAACTGTTGGCGTGGCGAGAGGCGTGCTGGTGGCGGGGATTTCAGTTGGTTGGGGTGTTTCACCTACTGTTGTGGCGGTCGCTTCTGGTGTAGAGGTAGGTGGAAGTGTTGGTGTGAGAATTTTGAGTGCATCTGCTGGAAGTTCAGGTGTAGCAAATGAAGTGCCAGTGGGTAATGGTGTGGGCGTTCCATTTGGGAAGTAGCCAAACCCATTTTGTAGGGCTTCGTTTATTTCTTCTTCACTGGCAGTGATACCACGCTTTGCCGCTTCTTGGCGGATAATTTCTTCGTCAATTAAGACGTTGATGACGTTTTCGCCGATGGCTTCAGGGTTGTCAAGTTGGTATTGAATCGATTGCAATTGTGAGGATACGTCTAACCCAAATTGTTGATATTGTTGATATTGGATGAATTGGTTAATGAAGTTTTGACGTTGCAAACGTACACGCGGTTCAAACTGGCGGACAGTGATTTTTGTTTCTCCAACTTTGGCAACTGCTTTGTTAAGTTTTAGATAGGTTGCATCTAACCAGCCATATACGAGTAATAAGATGACTGCGCCTAAAATTCCAAAAAAAGTGTAAAGAATGAGGCGGGTTTGTTGTTTTTCACGTTGCAAACGGGCAACATGTTTTTTATGTTGAGATTGGGGTTTATTCCCCGATTCGTTAGGCATATTTTTGCTTCCTTGATTGATTTAATACATTGTCCCGCAGGTGTGTTCCTTTGCTCAAGACAAGCCTGCGGGACAATGTATTTTTATTTTTTTTATAAAATTAGCGAACAGTCTCTGCGCCACTGAAAGGTAGAAGTGCTACATGGCGGGCTTGTTTGACAGCCGCCGCTACCACACGTTGGTGTTTGGCACATGCGCCAGTTTGACGACGCGGACGAAGGTTGCCATCTTCGGTGACGTACTTTTTGAGAAGTTCAACATTCTTATAATCAATATTCAATGTTTTATCGGCGCAGAATTGGCAAAATTTTGGTTTGGCAAAAAACTTGCCACGTTCACCGCGTTCGCCACCTTCTCCACCAGTAGAGGGACGTCTTTCTCTTTCTTCAGACATGGTTACTCCAAATTAAAACTAAAAGGGAAAATCATCTTCCGTAGCAGAACCAGTTGTCGGCTCAGAAGAAGCGGATTCATTATCGTGTGATTGGTTATTTGAGTCGCGTCGGTCACCGAGCATCATCATTTCGTTGGCTATTAATTCAACGCGGGTGTGCTTTACGCCTTCTTTTTCTTTATCTTCCCATGAGCGGGTTTTCAAGTGACCTTCAATGTACACTTGCCTGCCTTTTGAGAGATACTGTTTGCAAATTTCAGCCAAGTTGCCCCATGCCACCACGTTAAACCATTCGGTTTCACTACGTTTTTCACCATCTGGTGTATTCCATGTACGGCTGACTGCCACAGTAAACGTAGTGACAGGTTTGCCTGCTGGTGTGTAGCGCATTTCTGGGTCTTTTCCAAGATGACCAATAATTTGAACTTTATTAAGACCTCGGCTCATAGCAATCTCCTTGACATGTACCCAAAATGGGTATTTTCAACGACTCAAATTTGTTAACCAACTACAGAGAGCATGTGTCGCAAAACAGGTTCTTGATAACGCAAGTTGCGTTCAAGTTCTGCGGTAGTGGCGGGGTTCATGGTTACATTTAATAACACATATTGACCTTCGCGGTGCTTCTTAATTAGAGAAGCCAACTTACGGCGACCCCACACCTCAGCCTTATCCACACTGCCACCTGATTCGCTAATCCAACCCTTCACCTTGTCAAGCACGCCGTTAAAAGCGGTCTCATCCAAATCAGGTTGGATTATGCACATCAATTCATATTTACGCATTGGGAAAACCTCCTTTCCATGGGTTTGCTCAAGTTCAAATCGTAGATTTGCCAAGAGCGGAAGGAACATATATAAAAATGTACCTAAATTATTTAAAGCGGGGCGAAGTTTACCATAGATTTCATTACATGTCATTCTGAGCGTAGCGAAGAATCTCGCCTCTTTTCTTGACTTGTAGCTGGTTTCTGTTTCATGGAATTTTTGCTTCGCCTCCTCCTCGCGCGGGGATAAATCCCACGCGCTATTCATACAAAGCCCGCTAAAGCAGACTCGGAATTATAAATGTAGAATAATTTATGTTTTCCACTGATATTCAGGTTTCATTTTTCTGTTTTTTAACACGGAGAATATTTCAGCACCTTGTTTACCTTGTTTATTGATTTCATCATCGAATACCCAGTAAATATCTAAAAATCTTTCGAATTGCCAACGTACCATATAACCATCCGAATTTAGGTATGGTTTTCCATAGTTATTAAATTCTTTGAGTAATTGTTTTTTTGCTTTATCTTCTGTTTGGGATTTTATTAAAACAATTCTTTCCTCATAGGTTTGCATCCCTTTTGTTTGACCTTCAATTTGAATAGCAAATCTTGCTTGCACAGCAAACCACTTATTGGTTATCGGTACGGGTATCCTTTTTCGTTTTAGTCCTTTAATCTTAACAATACTTACAAATTGAAGATTGGCATCATTAAGAAAAAATAGTATTTGATGTGCTTTCAAATTGCTCGTCCCAAAAACAGTTGGGTTTTTAGGGGTATGGTGTATTTCACAATTTATTTGTTTTGCTATTAACTTTTTCTTAAACTTGGCACTTAAATTAATGTACCACTCTTTTATTTTTTCGTTACGTCTTGAAGGGGGCAACGAAAATAGTTTTTCTTCTTTAATAATATATTTGAAATGGAACTTAACTGTAATTGGGCAATCACCAAGTTTTATTAATTGTGCAATAGTAATTCCATATGAATCTAGCCCGTAGAGGTGAACTTTATATTTTTTCATTGTATTAACCATATTTGCAATCTATTTCAATATCTCAAAAACTCGTCACGCTACAAGCGTGACCTACAAAATGCTAATTGCTAACAGCCAATCGCTAATCGCTACCTGATATAAATCGGGTTGCTATAAATCCAGCCTCTTCGTTTGCCTAAATAATTTTTATAGGCTTCGATTCGATAAACACCAGGCTCGGTGGTGATGTGCGTGCAGGCGATTTGATTCTTCCATGTTTGAATTGCTTGACCATCTTTAATCAAAACAATCTCAGCATGAAATGGCAGTTTGGCTTGTAATGTGACTCCGTTTTTTGCTGGAATTTCATCCCCCATGATGGCAGATGAATCTTTGCCTTGTGCTGAAAAACGGAATCCTTTGGTGGGGGCAGGTAAATCGTAGCCGACAAAGCAGTGTCCAGCGGCGAGAGATTTGTAGATAAGATTTTTGTCGAGGTTCACATCACCAGTAAGGGGCGAGTCAAGAAGCGTATGAGTATTAACGGTGCGGAAGTGAAATTCATACGGGAAAATAATCTTGTGAATAAATCCCATGTGCATGTCTAAGGCGTGAGCATCCGAACCACCGATGGCAACTACTTTATTTCCGTTGGCAGTTAATTCATCCCATTTTTTGATTGTATTTGGAATTGGTTGATGCCCTACAAATTGGGGAAAGAAAGCATAAAATGCGCCATGCAACTTTGTAGGTACAACAGTTTTTAACTCGCTGAGCGCATTCCACAATTCGATGCCCGTATAATTTTGCACAGACCAATCTTCCCAAGAAATTTCAATTTCTCGAAAGGCTTTTGCTTCGGGGTCATCAGGATGAGCAAGAAAACAAATTCCGCCAGCATGTGCCACTTGATTAATTAAATTCTGTGGATTTTCTGCAAATGTTGCCAGTTCACGGTTTGCGCCGAAAACAAGCAAATGATTTTTTTGTGGATTGCGGGCTTGGTCATGTACTTCTTCGCCAATCAGCATTAATAGTTTTTTATTTTTTTCTTTGTAATAGCCTTCAAAGCCATACACCAAAATATTATGGTCGGTGACGATGACAACGTCCACGCCTGCTTTGAAAGCGGCGGTTGCAATGTCTTTGTGTGTGCCACTTCCATCTGAGTAGCGCGTGTGCATGTGGAGATTTATAATGATTTCTTGCATGAAACCTCATTGAAAAAATCTTTCTTCTTTCCTCTTTCTAGTTAA
>JAEURG010000081.1 GCA_016789345.1 Anaerolineales bacterium
AATGATTGGCACGTTTTATTCACGCAGTATTTGGGTGATTTTAGGTGCCACAATTTTATTGAGTATTTTTACGGGCGGTATTCTTGCATTTCGCGCTGTGTTTTTGCAAGTGAAACAATCTATGTATATTGAAGCGGCGAAAGCATACGGCGCGAGTAATATGCGGATTATTTTCAAATATTTAATCCCACGCATGATTCCGTTATTAATTCCAGGGCTTGTGCAATCAGTTCCCGCCTTTGTATTTTTAGAAGCCTCGCTGGCTGTGATTGGTTTAGGTGACCCAGTATTGCCAACATGGGGAAAGATTATTCAAGATGCTAACTCAAATGGCGCGTTGTATAAAGGTTATTACTATTGGGTTTTAGAACCCGCATTTTTATTGATTATTACCGGGCTAGCATTTGCCGTGTTAGGTTTTGCTTTAGACCGAATCTTTAACCCAAAATTGAGGGATGTATGAGCATTGTCAAAACCGATGAATTATTGAAGATTGAAAATTTAGTTTTGCATTTCAAAACGACTAACGGCGTGGTGCAAGCAGTGGATGGTGTGGATTTTGAACTGGGTTCAAATCGCGCGGTTGTGATTTTAGGCGAATCGGGTTGTGGAAAAACTTCTCTATCAAAAGCCCTGCTTCGTCTTTTGCCACGCAATGTAGATAAATATTCGGGCAAAGTTTTATTACAAGGTTCGGATGTAATGACTTTAACCGATGAAGAATATCGTCAAAACGTGCGTTGGGTTGGTATTTCGCTTGTGCCACAAGCTGCGATGAATGCTTTGAATCCAGTCATCAAAGTTGGTGAGCAAGTTGCCGAGCCTGCCATGATTCATTTAGGTTTGAGCAAAACAGAGTCGCTTGGACTGGTCTATAAAATGTTTCAGCATGTGGGCGTGCCTGCGGACTTTGTTGACCGCTATCCATTTGAGTTGAGTGGGGGAATGCGTCAGCGTGTGGCGATTGCGATGGCGTTGGTCACATCACCGAATTTGATTGTTTTAGATGAACCCACTTCGGCTTTAGATTTGTTGACTCAAGCTAATATTATGAACGTTCTCAAACGCATCAAACATGAGTTGGGAACTTCATTCATTTTGATTACGCATGATATTGCTACTTCCAGCGAGTTAGCAGATGAAGTGGCGATTATGTATGCAGGTCAGATTGTAGAAACAGGCGACGCGAAAGGTTTTTTCCCCGCACCGCTTCATCCTTACTCACAAATGTTGATGGCAAGTGTGCCAAGACTACGAAGCGAATCAGACCCGATTTTTATTACAGGTCAGCCGCCTAGTTTGATGAATCCGCCTAAAGGATGTCGTTTCGCGGCGCGTTGTCCATTCCGTTTTGAGAAATGCAGTGAAGAACCGCCTGTCTTTCAAAAAGGAAATCGGAAAGTGAAATGTTGGTTACATCAATAATTCATTATGTCATTGCGAGGAGAATGTACTTCCCGACGAAGCAATCTTATGTTCGTAGTGGAGATTGCTTCGCGACGTGCGCTCGCAATGACGGAAAGCTTACATGGCAATAATCACAGAAATTCAAGAAGCAAAGAGGATGTCTATCCACATGGAAGAACAAAAAGAGGTTTTGTTATCTGTTCGAGAATTACGCATTTGGTATGAATTGCGCCGCTTC
>JAEURG010000084.1 GCA_016789345.1 Anaerolineales bacterium
TTTTACTTTCATTAGTAGATTATGCCGCAGGCGAAATATTGAAACTCATTCTCGCATAAACGTTGAACTGAGGAAATGATGGATTTAGAACCGCAAGAACAGTTTGAACAAGAACCCGTTGAAGTTGAAACGGAAACACAAGCCGAAGAGCAAAACGATGCTCCTTCGGAAGTTTCCGCTTCAGAACCTGACGTTCAACCTGCTTCTGCACCCGAAGTTAAACTTCCCTCGAACCTTCCGCCTGTTGAGGGTGTGACCAATGAACCCGCTTGGTTTGTGATTCATTGTTACTCAGGGTATGAAAACAAAGTTCGCCATAACCTTGAACAACGTATTGAAACCATGGGCATGAAAGACAGAATCTTTGACGTGGTGATTCCGACGCAAGAAGAAATCGAAGTCAAAGACGGAAAACGTAAAACGGTTGAACGTCACATCTTCCCCGGTTATGTTTTGGTGAATTTGATTCTTTCTGAAGAATCATGGTATGTAGTCCGCAACACACCGGGGGTGACAGGTTTCGTGGGTATGGGTAACAACCCTACACCACTTCGCCCAGAAGAAGTTGCTTCTATCGTCAAGCGTATGGAAGCCGAAGCCCCAACAGTGAAAGTTTCGTTCAAGCCCGGCGAGCGCGTGCGTATTATTGATGGTCCATTCAATGATTTCCGCGGTGTCGTTTCAGAAATTGATATGGAACGCACCAAAGTTCGTGTGATGGTCAGTTTCTTTGGGCGTGAAACACCAGTAGAATTGGATTTCTTGCAAGTTGAGAAGTCATAAATAAAAAGGTAAGAAAAATTTTCAATAGACAGTAGCAGACTTCCCCTAAGTCTGATGCGGTGGGAGGGTCTCCCAAATGACCCGCTAAAACCACGAAGGAGTTTTATATCAAATGGCAAAGAAGTTAAAAGCAGTCGTTCGTCTTCAATTGGAAGCAGGCAAAGCAAACCCTGCACCTCCAGTTGGTCCCGCATTGGCGAGTCATGGTATTAACATCATGGCGTTTTGTAAGGAATACAATGCGCGTACATCTAACCGCCCGGGCGAAGTTCTTCCGGCGGAAATTACAATTTATACCGATGGTTCGTTCACGTTTGTGTTACGCACACCACCTGCCGCAGTTTTGTTACGCAAAGCCGCGAAAGTAGAAAAAGGCTCAGGTGTGCCGAACAAAGAAAAGGTCGGTAAAGTGACGCGAGCGCAAGTCAAAGAAATCGCTGAATTGAAAATGAAAGATTTAAACGCGATTAGCCTTGAAGGCGCGATGTTGCAAATTGAGGGAACAGCCCGCTCGATGGGTATTACGGTAACCGATTAATTTTGTGGGAGTGACGGGTCTCGATACGCGCTTCGCGCTACTCGACCAACGTCACGCTTGTACCACGGAGGATAAAATGACTAAACACGGAAAAAAATATCTGGCGGCTCTCGCCAAAGTAGACATTGATAAAGTGTATTCTGCTCGTGAAGCAGTGGCACTTGCAAAAGAAACTTCCATTACTAAATTTGATTCAACTGTAGAAGTTCACATGCGTACCACGTTGGATTCACGTCAGAATGACCAACAATTGCGCGATGTGGTTGTGTTACCTCACGGCTTAGGCAAAACTGTGCGCGTTTTGGTTTTTGCTCAAGGTGAAGGTGCCGCCGCCGCTCGTGCAGGTGGCGCAGACTTGGTTGCTGACGATGACGAAACTTTAAAGCAGATTGAAAGCGGCGCATTGGATTTTGATGTCGCCATCGCTACACCAGATGCAATGGGTAAGGTCGGTCGTTTAGGACGTGTACTTGGTCCGCGTGGCTTGATGCCGAATCCGAAAGCAGGAACCGTCGTCTCTGCACAAGATATGGAACGCGCAATTAAAGAAGCGAAAGCAGGTCGCGTGGAATTTCGTTTGGATAAATCCAACAACATCCATGTTTCGATTGGCAAAGTTTCTTTTGATGCTGATAAATTGTACGAAAACTATGTGGCTTTGCTAGATGCGATTAATAAATCTCGTCCATCTGGAGCAAAAGGTAATTTCGTCAAACGAATTACAGTCACTACCACTATGGGACCTGGCGTGAAAGCCGATCCTAATGAACATATTGAAGGTGTCGGGTAGAATATACCTGTTAACTTTAAATCCACTTCGCCTATGAAGGCGGGTGTTCTTGCAAAAGCCAGTGCGAAAGTTTTTTGGCAAAGGCGAGAACTTAATTTCCTGCTCAGGTGAAGACTAATAGCAAATTATCCCACCTCTGGGATTGCGAAAAGTCTTTGCCTGCGTTTAGTGGCAAAGACTTTTTAATGAAAGGAGGTAAAGACCTTGGCAATTTCAAAGGAACGTAAAGAAGAAGTACTGACTCAATACAATGATTGGGTCAAGCGTAGTCAGGCTGTGATTTTGGTGGAATACACCGGTACCAACATGAAATCCCTCGATGCACTACGCGCGAAGATTCGTGAATCTGGCGGTGAATTTCACGTTGTCAAAAATACATTGGCTCGCCGTGTATTTGCAGACAATAAGATGGACATCCCAGCAGATTTTCTCGTCAAATCCACAGCAATTTCTTTTGCTTTCAACGACCCTGCTTCAACCGCCAAAGCATTAACAGACGGTACAAAAGGCAGTGAGTTTGTAAAAGTAAAAGGCGGCTTCATGGCTGGCAAAGCATTGAGTGCCGCGCAAGTAAAAGCATTATCAGACTTGCCACCGTTGCCCGTTATGCGTGCTACATTACTTGGCGTATTGCAAGCCCCGGCTGGCAAACTCGTCCGCACGATTGCAGAACCCGCTCGCGGACTCGCCGCAGTCGTCAAGGCGTTCACCGAGAAGGGTGCTTCTCCTGCCGCCGCGTAAGTTTTATTTTATAAAAATTTCAAATCAAAATCATTAGCAAGGAGTGCTAAACAATGTCCGACAAATTAGAAAAACTCGTGGAAGAACTTTCCACACTTTCCGTTCTCGAAGCCGCAGACCTCGTCAAGAAACTCGAAGAAAAATGGGGCGTTTCTGCCGCCGCACCTGTGGCTGTTGCTGCAGTGGGTGGTGGTGCCGCCGCTTCCGCTGAACCTGTTGAAGAAAAGACCGAATTCGATGTGGTCATCAAAGATGCTGGTGCCAAGAAAATTGACGTCATCAAAGTTGTTCGCCAACTCACCTCATTGGGTCTCGGTGAAGCCAAAACCTTGGCTGAAACCGCTGGCTCCAAAGTGCTCACCGGCGTTGGCAAAGATGCCGCTCAAGATGCCAAGAAAAAACTCGAAGAAGCTGGCGCGCAAGTCGTCGTCGAATAATTTCTTCGGAAATAAAAAAGAGACTGTTCACTCGAACAGTCTCTTTTTTTCGCTTCATACTTAGGCGATATTTGATTCTCACCATCAACATTCATTTTGCATTCGGACCAGTCGCTGAGACAATCTCACCATCATTCCACTCAGGGTCTGACTCTAAAAACGAACGGAAAATCAAAAACCTCTCATGCTGACTTGGGTCATCTGCATTCGCTTGATACGATTCTTTATCTCTGAACACCGCCACCAGATAAAATTCATCCGAATCAGCATCCATCTGAAAAATATAATCCGCCATCCAACCTTTGATATTGGCTGAATCAAAAGAATCCATTTTTCTTTTGAACTCGGCTTTATCCACACCTTGCTTAACGCGAAACTTTGCAATTGTTCCGTACATGATTAACTCCTTATCTAATTGTAGCGACACAGCGAAAAATCTTATCGTCAAAATCAATTCATGACTCGCTGTGTCCCTACTGATATTAGTTAATACACTTCTTAAATCAAAAAGAGACGGTTTATCACCGTCTCTTTCTTTAATAATCTTTTTGTTAGTTATATCTATCCACTTTACGAATGACCATCACCACTTTACCTTTGATTTCAAGTGGCTCGGTCTTTTTAATCATAATTGGCTTGAATTGTGGGTTAGCAGGTTGTAAACGATAACCGTCTTTTTCTTTGAAATAATATTTGAGAGTGGTTTCATTTTTGTCACTTAACCAAATTGCAACCATTTCACCATTGCGGACGTCTTGTGCAGGCTTGAGGATGACGATGTCGCCGTCATTAATCATGGCATCAATCATTGAGTCACCTTGCACTTGCAAGGCGAACAAGTCTTTGCCTTTTTCTTTGGCAGGCATCAGCGAGGTGGCGACTTCCACGGATTCATCAGCATCAAACAGGGAGAAATCCGAAGCGGGGACGGGGATAGGTTCACCTGCTTGAATGACACCCAAAACTGGAACGCGGAGCATATCTCCGAGTGGAGTATTTCCAACCAATCTCATGCCACGAGAAATTTTTCGGTCACGTTCTAAAAGACCTGCTTTTTCAAGTTGGTCGAGGTAATAATTGACTACCGAAGTAGAGGAAATATCACAATATTCACCGATTTCACGGATTGAGGGGGGGTGTTTGTGCTCGCGTTGATACGAAGCTATAAAATCCAGAATTTTCTGGTGGCGTTCGCCTAAACCTTTGCTTTTTCTAACCATCATCATCATAGAAATCTCCTGCCAGAAAACTGGCACTGCTGAGCATTCTTCGCTCATTTGTGCTAGGAATAATACTCGAACACCTGTTCAGTTGTCAAGGCTTGGAGATGGGGATTTGGTAGGTGAAAATTGCAGATTTATAAGATGAAAGAAGATGCCGATTTATATATGTTGCTATTTTACACAACCTCTGAATGTGACTGAATAGAGTCTAAAATCTTGGTTTCATCTTGTTGAGCAAAATATAAATCCCAGCGGAGTTGTAAATTCATCCAAAAATCAGGAGACATATCAAAGAACTTTGCCAAGCGCAAAGCCGT
Organism: Anaerolineales bacterium; assembly: GCA_016789345.1. Lineage (GTDB taxonomy): Bacteria > Chloroflexota > Anaerolineae > Anaerolineales > Villigracilaceae > Villigracilis. The sequence goes on from JAEURG010000084.1 coordinate 4,830, forward strand.
GCTAGGGGTAATCCCTCTACGACCATTCACAATTTCATTGACGCGTTGATAAGGTACATGAATATTATCTGCCAAATCTCTTTGGCTGATTTCCATTGGGACTAAAAACTCTTCCAGAAGCATTTCGCCGGGATGAGTAGGGATACGATTGGTAGGAACACGAACCATCTTTAACTCCTGTATTTCCTTTAGTGATAGTCTACAATTTCAACTTCGTCAGGACCTAAATTCGTCCACACGAAACAAATACGATACTGGTCATTAATGCGAATGCTATGCTGACCTTTTCTGTCACCTGATAAGGCTTCAAGTTTATTGTTTGGTGGAATTCTTAACTCTTGTAAAGTAACCACAGAATCTAATTGGTCTAGCTTTCGGCTGGCGATTTTCCAAATGGAAGATGGGCAGATTTTTCTCGCCGCTTTGGTGTTTTCGCCATTGAAAATATCTTCTGTACCACCACTTTTGAAAGACCTTATCATGCCACAATCATAGCATGATATCCATGCTATTGCAAGGCTCAAAATCAATGGTTTGAGTTTGAGTATGAGAAGTCTTGAAGGGGATTTGTAGGGTTAGAAATTGCGTTTTTTTACAAAGGTTTGAGGTCTTATTTATGGCTTCCATGTGAAATCAAGCTCAGAGCCTGACAGGATGTCCCCTTGCTGAACATCTTCATTGCTGATGTCTTTTAGCAATATGCCGACATTATCACCTTTCTGAGCGTGTGTGACCACTTTGCGGTTGACTTCAATACCAGATACCACAGTTGTTTTACTGGAATTCTTGCTCTGAATGCGGATTTCATCCCCGACGGTGATGGTGCCACTTTCAATTTGACCCGTGACGACAGTTCCTCGACTTTTGATGGAATAAATTTCTTGCACGGTCATACGGAAAGAAGGGTTAGTAGGCATAGTATTTTTTTGAAATTTCTTTCAGGAAAGTCAGTTTGTTTGCTCTGTGAAGGTGGGTGTAAGATTTGTTAGGTAGTTATAGAGTCTTAAGGGTTGTGTTAATGTTCACTAATTAACTTTCTTAAATCCTCAATAAATTTATTTAATGTTTTACTTTGTTATAACTTCTGTTATATTTTCTAGTTGATTTGGTTTATCCGTGACATAATTGAATCCCAATCAACTCCATTGGCATCAATAGCGAAAAACGATTTTGAATTTTCCTCTAACCATTGATAATAATCATCTTCGACATACAAACAAAATGCTTCAGTTAAATTTTTTATATCAATATCAGAGTGAATTTTTATTTTCCAATCCTTTAATTTGCCTTTTAGAAATTCCTGAGCAACTTGTCTATCTAGCATAGTTTATATCTCCTTTATTTTTTAAAAACTTTTTTATTATGATATTCTAAAAATAATTTTTCAGGCGTAAACCGATCTGGCAAGAAGATTTTTTGGTTTTGATAACGTATAAATAAATCAGAAACCGTTACATCATCCAATAAATCTGATATATATGGCGAAATTTTTATTATATAATTTGGTGTTATGGTAATGAGACCTCTATCAAACGCTCTATCATGTAAGGCATTTAAACATAAGCCGTTATGAGGATTTAGGCGAATTTCAGGATCAATTGCCCACGGAATAATATGACTTGCGTTTAGTAACTCGGTGAATGGTAATTGAGTGATACAACATTTATTGTCATAAGAAGATAAAACAATACTTCTAAAGAAACCTTGATTAACTCTTGATTCTAAAATAATTTGACGTTCTTTTCCTTTTGGAAATTCAGTATTACCTTGATTTTTGTATTCAAGGTCAATAATATGACTTTCACTTTCATATATTGATTTTTCCCAATTGTTATGGAAACCTGCCCAAGTTTCTCTATCTTCAAATCCTTCTATATTTCCTAAACTGTTAGTAGATGCTTCAAGTTTAGAAAAATTTAAAAATCGTTTGACAATATCTTTAGGTGTTTTTCCTAAAAGAGAAGCAAACTCAATAATATTTTTGTTATATTGATCGATTTGGCTAATAGGTATTTTGCAATACAAATTAAACGCTAACATTAACTCTTCTTTTGACCAGCTATTTGAAACTTCAGAAAGTAATGGAAATGCTTTTTCAATATCTTCTTGATCTTCAATTAAGAAATGAATTTGAAAACTTTTGCCGAACCCCCCAGTTGTTTTTTGCCGTGTTGCAAATTTTATGTTTGTTGAATACTTTGATTTTATGTATTCAGGATTTCCTATACACCATACATCAATTTTAGGTTTTCGTTTTGCTAATAAAAAATAAGCAAATTTTTTCCCACCACTTTGGTGAAAACTACACCATTTATCTGTCTCAGAGATAGATAAACCAGCAATGGTTTTCCTTAATTTTTTTGATAATTGTTGAAAAAGATATTTTGATGTATTTTTGATTTGCATAGAATCAATTTACCATATTAAGTATTTTTATATGAGCGCCCATGTTTTCAATAAAATAATTATACAACGCACTTCAACAAAAACCAATTCCCTATTCACAATTCCCTAATCTCATAACCACGTCCTGCGCCTCATCCACAAATACATGATAATCGGCAGACCGAGCATAATGCCGACGGTGATTTCGAATACTTGGCGCGTCGTCCAGCCGACTAGGTTGGCAACAGGCTCAAAGAAGTTCATGCCGAAGAAACCAGTCACGAAAGTAATTGGCATAAACAAAGTAGTGATAATCGCTAGCGTTTTCATCACCTCATTCATACGGTTGTTGATGACCGATAAATAAGTATCCATTGCACCTGTGACAAGGTCTCTTAAACTTTCGTTGATGTCATGCAGGCGAACTAGATGGTCATAAATATCGCGGAAGAAGATTCTGTCTTTTGGGTCAATCACGCGGTAATCATCTCTGGCGAGTTTGTTTAATACCTCACGTTGGGGGAGGATGATGCGGCGCATCGAAAGCAAAATTCTTTTCAATGCAAAAATTTGTTCAAGTGTATTGCGCGAGGGGTTATCAAATACTTGGTCTTCGATGTGGTCTATCTGATGGTCAATTTGTTCAACCAAAGGCATGTAACTTGTGACGAGTGCATCTGTGATTCTGTATAGCAAATGGTCGGGTCCATCTTGTAAATGGCGGGTATCTCTTTGGCAAGCAGACCAAACATCTTCTACGGCTGAGATTAATTGGTCGTGAAAAGTGACGACGAAATTTTTGCCGAGGAAAATATCGAGTTCGTCAATTTCAGATTCGAAAATCCCATGCTCTCGTCTATAGTTCATGATGTTGAGGACGATGTAAATGTAATCGCCCCAATCGTCAATTTTGGGGGTGTGAGTCTCTTGCAGGGCATCATCAATCGAAAGGTGATGGAAGTTGAAACTTCGTAGGATGGGTTCGGCAATCTGTTCGGGTTCAGACATAAAGTCGACCCACAGCAACCCTCTTCGGTCACGTAAGAGGCGCGGAAATTCCGCTGGGGGAATATCTGTGCGGATGGGCTTGCCGGGTAAATAGTAGAGTGAGCGAATCAAAGCGAACCTCCAAAGTGAAATGTGTCACCCTGAGGAAGCGGTTTACCGCGACCGAAGGGTCTCTAC
>JAEURG010000141.1 GCA_016789345.1 Anaerolineales bacterium
ATGAAGAATCGCAATGCCACCAACGAGAACGTAATCAATTTTTCGATTTTCCAAAACGGCAAAAAACTCGTTTACTGATTGAATTAGGGAATCTGAATTCATCTTGTCACCAGACCAATTCTTGACATTAAAGGCAACCGCGTTACGGATGATGTTTCCGATTTGTGTACTGCTTTGAATAGTCATTCTGGAATAAGTTTAGCATGAAAATCAAATTCATTTAATACAGTAAAATCTTTCTTCCAAAGGAAAATTTTTTCTCATGCGCCTAAAAGCAGACATAACATTATTCATCATCTCCATCATCTGGGGTTCGGCATTTGTCGCGCAACGAGTCGCGGGACAATTGGGGAGCGTGTATCAATTTAATGGTTACAGATATTTACTGGCGGGTTTAGTCGTTTTGCCGTTTGCATGGAAAATATTTCAAAGCCAAAAAATTTCACGTCCGCAATGGATGTGGATGTTGATTGCAGGTTTTATTTTATTCATCGCCGCGGCGTTTCAACAAGCAGGTATGTTATACACAACCGCAGGCAACGCGGGTTTTATCACCAGTTTGTATGTTGTTCTGATTCCAATTCTCTTATTTTTTTTCTGGGGTGAAAAACCGCATTGGATTTATATCGTCGCAGTATTGCTGGCAATGCTTGGCGCGTTTTTACTTTCCACTGGCGGAAAATTTCAAATTCAATTTGGCGACCTTTTAGAATTAATCGGCGCATTGTTTTGGGCAATACATGTTATCTTGCTCGGCAAGTTTGCCTCTAAATTTGAAGCGCTTACATTTTCTGTCGGTCAATTAATCGTGTGCGGAGTTTTGAATCTGGGCGTGGGATTTGTCGTTGAGCCTGCTATGCAATTTGATTTGCCATTATTATTCGCAATTGGATATACTGCTTTCTTTTCATTAGGATTATGTTACACGCTTCAGATTTGGGCGCAACGTCACACGCCTCCTGCTGACGCGGCGCTGATTCTTAGCCTTGAAGCGGTCTTTGCCGTGTTAGCAGGTTGGTTGATACTAAATGAAACGCTGGTCACATTACAAATCATAGGTTGTGTTTTAATTTTTGTTGCTGTGATGTTGTCACAAGTCAAAGAGTGGACATCAGGTAAACTCGACCATGAACATTTGATTGAAGGACGATGAATTTTATTAAACACAAAGGACACAAAGGTCACGAAGGAAAATCTAAGCGCAATCACCTTATTTTCTTCCCCTTTGTGTACTTCGTGACCTTCGTGTTTAAAAAGAGGAACTTATGACAAACCGAATTGAAGAACTAGATTTATCCTTTCATCCGCTCACGCAAAAACTATGGCGTGACTTTGAATTACTATTTGGTGATAACGGCGCATGTGGCGGATGTTGGTGTATGCATTGGAAACTGCGCGGAAAAATGTTCAGCCAAAACAAAGGCGATGGGAACAGACAAATGATGAAGTCAGTGGTTGATGCGAAAAAAAATCCAGGCTTGTTAGCGTATTCCGAAGGCTATCCAATTGGATGGATTGCAATCGAGCCGCGAAAAGAATATCCAAAACTTGCGCATTCAAAAATTCTTAAACCCATTGACGATAAAGAAGTTTGGTCAATCACTTGTTTTTTTATTGAAAAGAAACATCGCAACAAAGGTATTAGCGTGGAGTTAATCAACGCCGCGGTGGAACATGCAAAAAAGAACGGCGCAAAAATTGTCGAAGGCTATCCAGTGGATTCAAAAACAAAACAAGCACCGCCATTTATGTTCACAGGTTCTGCCAAAGCATTTAGCGATGCGGGCTTCAAAGAAGTTGCGCGCAATTCACCAACTCGTCCTATCTTTCGATATAAAATTCCTTCCCCTTTAGGGGAGGGCTAGGGAGGGGTCAATGAATTTTCAACCCCCATCAAATTCGTTAACCACGCGCGATTATCAATTCATCATCATCGTTACGATTCTTTTCCTCATTATCGCAACAGGTTTAGTGTATGTCAATCTTTCGCTTCCAAACGGCGGCGGAGATTTTTATGTGCATTGGGTTGCCGCGCGCGGATTTATGTTTGAACAAACTGACCCATACAGTGGTTTGATTCCTGAGCGTGTGCAAGCGCTTGTTTATGATGATTCGATTCGAGCAGGCGATGAAGTTTATATTTTAGATACGCCTTTTCATATCCTTCTGCTTTATTTTCCCTTCGCGCTTCTTTCTGACGTGGAGTTGGCTCGTGCTATTTTTACTTTAGTTTTACAACTAGCCTTGTTCGCGCTTGTTTATCTCAGTTTGCGATTAACAGGTTGGGAAATCCCGCGTTGGTTTTGGATTTTATTTTTTATCTTATGTGTTTTGAATTTTTATACCTTTCAAGCCATTTTAGAAGCCAACCCCGTTTTGATTCTCGGATTAATTTACGCGGGCATGTTAATCACTTTATACAATGAACAAGATGAATTATTGGGCGCGTTATTTGCCGTCTCTTTATATTATTGGGAAGTCGGCTTGCCTTTTCTATTGTTAATCGCCTATCGTTGTTATAAAGAAAATCGCACCCATGTCTTTGCTGGATTCTTCATGCTCTCATTTGTATTACTCGCTGTTTCATTCTTTTTATATCCCGATTGGCTCATTCCATATTTACGCGCTGGCATGAACAACTTACAAGCAGACTTTGGCTTTTCCATTTTTACATCTCTGCAAAATATTTTCCCTGCTTATGGTCGAATCACGGCATGGATAGTTATCCTCATCTTCATCATTGCTTATGGCTACGAATGGAATCGCATCCCCGAAGCCGATGATAGAAGATTTTATTGGGCTTGTTGTTTAGCCCTTGCCATTGCGCCTTTGATAGGCTTCCGCACTGAAATGGAACATCTTTCTATATTAATCATTCCACTGGCTTTGATATTCTCTATCGTATATGACCGTTGGAAGATAGGTTCAGTTCTAACAATTCTTCTATTATTAATTCTGTTCACATTACCTTGGGCTTTATATCTTTTTTCTCCCCTAACAAATTTGACTGGAGATATTCTCTATTTATTCCTCCCCGTTTTCACCATCATTGGCTTATACTGGATTCGCTGGTGGGCGCTTCGTCCTCCACGCCTCTGGGCAGACCTCACCAAAAACTGAACACTATTCACTATTACCTACCTATTCACACTGCATTATGTCCTTCCGCACCTACCTCCTCCTCTTTTTATCTAGCTTAATCCTTCCCGTCATCTTTGCTCAATTTCAACCCAAGCCCGGCTATTTAGATTCGGAATATTACTACGCTGGCGGAATCCAACTTGCCACAGGTAACGGATTCAATGAACCCTATCTCTGGAATTATTTAGACGGCACAAAATCGCTTCCACATCCATCACATACGTATTGGTTTCCACTTGCATCTATTGTTTCTGCAATTCCAATGTGGTTGCTAAATAATACAAGTTACGCAGTTGCAAGAATCCCTTTCATTATCATTGCCGCGCTTGTTGTTCCAATCACAGCACATTTAGCATATTTGTTTTCCAAACGAAAAGACATGGCAATCATCTCAGCCTTGTTTGCCATTTTCTCTGTCTATCATGCCCCATTCGTCGGCGTGACAGATAACTTTAGTTTGTTCATGTTTTTTGGTGGTTTATATTTTATTTTTATAACAAAACTACTTGAAGATTCAACTCAAAAAAAATATTATTTTGTTCTTGGTATTCTCTCAGGGCTTTTATCATTATCTCGTAGCGATGGCTTACTTTGGCTCGGCATCACTTTTCTATTTATATTAATCAACGCCAAAAAAATTATCCAATCCTCTAATTCTCCAATCCCCAATCTCCAATTACCAATTACCAATTTACTAATTTCCCTCCTCGGCTTCCTCCTCATCATGTCGCCTTGGTATTATCGCAACCTGACAACTTTTGGCACACTCATGGCACCCGGCGGAAGCCGCGCCTTATGGCTTCAAAACTACGACCAAACTTTTATCTATCCACCCGAAGCATTGACCAAAGAATCATTCCTTGAATATGGTTGGGAAAATATTTGGAACGACAGACTTTGGGCAATTAATAACAACTTACAAAGCGCTTTCGCCGCGCATGGCGGAATTATTTTATTTCCATTCATTATTGCTGGCATACTTTATTTTCGCAAAGATGAACGAGTCAAATTAGCCATCATTGCTTGGCTGATTTTATTTTTCGTAATGACATTCATCTTCCCATTTGCTGGCGTGCGTGGCGCATTCTTCCATGCTGGCGCGGCGTTCCAGCCCATGTGGTGGGTGCTTGCGCCTTTAGGCTTAGATTCAATTCTCGCTTCATTGCGAAAACGAAATTGGGGTGATGAACGCGGCAGAATTATTTTTACAAGCAGTTTAGTCTTAGTCACAATCATCCTCACAATTTTTGTCGCTTACATTCGCATCTTTCAATTAGGCTGGGGCGAAGGCGAAACAAACTATGTCGCGGTGGAACAATTCCTAGTCAAGAATGGAATCGAAACAGAGGATGTTGTCATTGTATGGGATGCACCACTCTATTATCTAGATACGGGTCGTTCAGCAGTTTCTATTCCCTATGGTGGTACAGATGCGATTCTCGCCGTTTCAAAACAATTCAATGCCGAATATTTAATTTTAGAACCTGCCGCCACGTTAAGTTCCCTCAAAAATTTATTAGAAAGTCCAAATGAAAATCCAAATTTTATTTTTCTAGGTGAAGTCTATGGCGCAAACATTTTCAAAATCAACCCCTAAACTTTCCCCGCAAGATATTTCTATCCTTGCCCTTGTTGTCTTAATCATTTCATTTATTTATTTAATCACGAGTCATTTTACGCATATCATCGGCTTCCCATTAGACGATTCATGGATTCACCTTACTTATGCTCGCAACCTCGCACAATATGGCGAATGGTCGTTTCGTGTTGGCATTCCATCGGCAGGCTCAACCGCGCCGCTTTGGTCGGCATTGCTTGCAGTTGGTTTTTTGCTCAACCTCGCACCATATATTTGGACATATTTTCTCGGCATTCTCATTTTATTTTTTCTAGCAGTTTTATGCGAATGGTCAGTTCGAAGTTTAATAGAAACCTATCGCCCTAAATTTCCATGGGTTGGAATTTTTATCGCGCTTGATTGGCATTTTAGTTGGGCGGCGCTTTCTGGCATGGAAACTTTATTGCATGGATTAATCGCCACGGCAGTTTTGATTCTCTTGATGACAAACTCGCCTCGTTACCTGACCTTAGGCTTGCTTGCTGGATTGTCAGTTTGGATTCGCCCCGACGGTTTAACACTACTCGCACCAATTGCATTCACTATCTTTTTTAATGAGAGTGATATGCGCTCGCGCTTGAAAGCATTGTTTCCTGTATTAATTGGCTTTGGCTCCATTTTTCTTTTTTATCTGCTCTTCAACCTTGCTATTGGCGGCACACCCATGCCAAATACGTTTTACGCCAAACAAGCCGAATACGAAGGTTGGACTAAAATTTCAATCTTCACACGTCTTGGGCGTATGTCTTTGCAATTGTTTGTCGGTGCTAGTTTAGTTTTACTGCCTGGCATTATCAGTTGGATAGTTAAATCAATTCGCGCAAGAATGTGGGGGAGCATTGCCGCCATTCTGTGGTGTTTAGGGTATCTTTATCTTTACACCTCACGCTTGCCTGTCTATCAGCATGGGCGTTATCTCATGCCAGCCATGCCCATCTTGTTTTTATTTGGTTTACTCGCCTTTGCTGAATTTGATAAAAGCAAAACATTTGGTCGTTATCATTGGGTGGGGCAAACGATTTGGCGCGGCAGTGCTGTTATGCTTGCTTTTGGGTTTTTATTATTTGGAGCAAGAACTTATGCTCAAGATGTAGCTGTCATCGAAACCGAAATGGTAGATTCCGCGAAGTGGGTCGCAGAAAATATTCCTGCGGGGGCAACCATCGCCGCGCATGATATTGGCGCATTAGGTTATTTTGACGACCATCCATTAATAGATTTAGCAGGCTTAATCACACCAGAAGTCATCCCATTCATTCGTGATGAAGCAAGGTTAACTACATTCTTAAACGAAAGTGGGGCAGATTATCTGATTGTATTCCCTTGGTTTTACCCTGAAATCGTCCCAAATTTAGAAACTATTTTCGTTACAGGCAGTCCGTTCACCCTTGCACTTGGTGAACAAAATATGACAGTCTATCGGTGGAAAAGCCCATAATGGGTTAAAATAGCCATATTGTGTAATAGCGCATTCTCTAATGCCTAATACATTTTACAAAACGCCATAACAAAGAAGAGAGAATCCTTCGGGATGAACCAA
>JAEURG010000173.1 GCA_016789345.1 Anaerolineales bacterium
ACCGAAGTGCGCGTGTTGGCGGGCAGTAAAGTGAAAGTACATCTCAATGAAATTGATGAAGTGATTGTGCGCGGCGACCGTGACCGTTTGAAACAAGTTTTATTAAATTTGATTGCCAACGCGATTCAATATACACCAACAGGTGGGGAAGTATTTTTGAGTTTATCGAAAGTAGCCAGTCAATCGCGCCTCATTGTGCGTGATACGGGACCTGGCATCCCAGCGGAAGATTTACCTCATATCTTCGACAGGTTTTATCGCGCCGAAAAATCACGCACACGTTCAAAAGCCAGTGGCTTTGGGCTTGGGTTATCTATTGCGAAATGGATTATTGAACAACATGGTGGGCAAATTAAAGTCGAATCAAAAGAAGGCGAAGGCACGACCTTTGTGATTTGGTTGAATGTCTTAAAGTAGTTATCTAGTTATTTAGTTACGGTAATCCCAATCTCTTTGCCGCTTGCCTGCATAAACTAACTCCATACTTTGTATACCATTCATTTAATGCACTACTTGATTCAACACCACTGATTGCATCTTGATAAATGGGTGAACCAAAATATACATATCGTTTGGTTTGAGCAGACCAGAGATGTTCACTTTTGCTAATTACACTAATTCCGCCGTTATAACCCGCCATGGCTAAACGCGCATTTCCGTTGGCGGTATTCAATGAACGGACGAGGTAGCCAAGTCCGCGCAATGCGTTGGTATCTGGATTATATGGACTGTCACTGGTATGAAAATGAAACGGCATCACTTGAAACAATCCCATTGCACCAGCAGATGATTTTGCACGCGGGTCGCCACAAGATTCGATTTGCATGATGGTAGCAACCAAGTTTGGGTCAAGTGAAGAAGCGGACGCCCACTTGACAATAGAATCTGCCCAGTATTGCACTTCTGGTCGAAAGATAGGTGAAATATTCCTCGAAATGGAATCGGGCGTTTTTGTTACATCAATAACAGAATTATTTTGAATGGAAACAGGAAGTGGCTTGACATGATTCCATGCGACAGATGAAAGCAAAATGCTAATCACAATGACAGCAAGCGGGATAATGGCAAAGCCAGATAAACAACCGCTACCTTCATCATGTGGGGTAGCGGCTGTTGACTCATATTCTTTTGTTGTGCGAGCGCGGGGCATAGTTTATTCTCTTTTCTTGGTCTGTTCAGGACCGGGCTCGAAATAGGTTTATTTAATTGGTCTGATTGGTCTAAAAAGTCTGACAGGTCTAACTGGTTTTACAGGTTACGCATCGTAACGACGGTCTCCATTATCTGAATTGCGTGCATCAAATGAGACTGGATGATAAGTAGGCTCAGGCGGAATAAATGAAGATTGTTGTGATGAAACATGTTTTGGTGCCGGGCGGAAGTTGTTGGAATTAACCGGGCGGTTAATTTGTGAAGCCGGGCGAAGAATAGGTTGGTTACTTGGTTGATTTACCGGGCGTTGATAGGATTGTGATTGATAACTTGGGCGTGGTTGCGGATTGTTATTATATGATTGGCGTGGTTGATATGATTGATGCGAAGCCGCTGTAGTAAACAAACGGTCGCCAGCCAATGAAATCGTACCAATAATCAAAACACGAATCAGCCATACCATAGCGGCAACAAAAATCGGTACACCTTGTGCAAGCGTTTGACCACTGATAGAACTGGTGCCTTGAATGCCACCATTGTTTGCAATTGCAACTGAAACACTCCACCAAATCAAAATTGCATTGAAGCCAGCCGCCAGCAACCATGCACCAAAGAGATAATACACTTCGGCAGGTTCATCACGACCTTGTTCCGGCGTGAAAATGCGAGCAATGCCGGCAAAGTCAATGCCACAGAAAGCAATGGCGAGAATGGTTGCCCATTTGAAACCGCCAAAACTTAACGGACCGAGCATATCTTGCAAAGCATGTTGGGTGGCACTGAAGTTAAAAACTTCAAACGCCAGCAAAGCACCGATGATGATAGTACCAAAAGCCGCACCGCGATTAAAATCGCGATTATGGGCGATACTATTCCACAAACGGCGAATACCATCCCCTAATGGACTACGACGATAATTAGACATTTCGACCTCCTTAGCCGATTTAGCCAATTGATAAGAAAGAACAAGTGTTCTAAAATATAGAACAAAAATTCTATTTTGTCAAGAGTGGAATTTTGTCTAGATTAGTACTTATAGCCTAACTTAAAAAAGCCTGTTCACTATTGATAATTCCGCTACAATGTGATTAAGCGTCAAAATTTAAGTTAGAGGTGACTATGTCTATTAAGAGTAATTCCCCGTTTTTGACCGTTGCAATTGTAATTGTTTTTATTTTGAGTGGGGTATTAGCAACACCTGTATATGCAGATGAATCACTACCGCCAGTGGATGTTCCAGCGGAGACACAAGCCGAAGAAACAGCACCACAAGAATCAAACGAGGAAGAAGCGACGCCTCTAACTTCGGGGGAAACTGATACTGTTCCATCAGAAGAATCTACTCTTGATGAAGAGCAACCTGTTCTGGAGCAATTACCTGAAAACACTGAAATTATTGTGTTAGACGAAGATGGCGAAGCCATTCCATTAGCAACTCAAGAGGCACAAGAGGCTATTGAGTTTATTGACCCTGTTTGGTGTCCGGTAGGTGTTGCGCCACAAAATGGAATTAATGGTTGCACAAATTCTTATGGAAATTTGAAAGCATTAATTGATGACTTAATGAATGGTACTGCAGGTGTTGTACCCAATACCAATGGTGTAATTTGGATTCAAAGTGGCGCAGATGGTTCTGCCGCAAATATGACTTTAAATGGCAGTGATGTTGATTTAGGAGACATGGAAAATTTTTCCTTAACCTTACAAGGTGGTTGGAATGGCACATTTGGAAGCACTACCATTATTGGTACCTCTACGTTTTCTAGAGCTATCACAATTACAAATTGGAATGGTGCTATTACTATTAATGACATTATCGTTGATACAGCCACAGGGGATGGGCTGACTGTTACCACTACAGGAAATATTGTTCTAAAAAATGTACAATCAAACAATAATACAGGTCGCGGGGCTACACTTGATAATAGCACTGGCTCAGGCGACATTACCATTACGAACAGTAAATTTAATAACAATGGCGGGGCGGCTGGGCTTACTGTAATTAGCAAGGGCACGATTACTATTAAAGATTTGACAGCCAATGACAATACCAATTATGGTGTAAATTTAGATAATGATTCCGCTACAACTGCAAAAACAGTTTCACTAAGTGGAAATAATACATTTAATACAAATGGTTCAGTGGGATTGTTTATTTCTTCGGTAGGTGCAATTACTGTAAATAATGTATCTGCCAATAATAACTCAACAGGCACAGACCTCAATAATGCATTGCTTATCAACGGATTGGTACCTGCCACTGCTGGTGTTACACTAACAGGCACAAATATTTTCAACGACAATACAAATGCAGGAATCAACATTCTTTCATATGGCACAATAAAAGTAAATAACTTATTTGCCAACTCGAATGATGGTAATGGAGCCTTTCTATCAAACAGTGGTGCAACTGTGGGGAAACCTGGCGTAACACTAACAGGTACAAATGAGTTTAAGTACAATGTCTTTACTGGATTATTTATTTCAACCAACGGACCTGTTTCCGTCAACAATATTTCTGCAAATACCAATGGTCAAACAGGTGTTTCCGTTAATAATTTAGGCTTAAATTCTGCAACTACCTTGACGGGAACAAACGCCTTCAATGATAATGGTTATTCAGGGCTTGTAATTCAATCCGCTGGGCAAGTGACGCTTAGCAATATCACTGCCAATGGGAATGGTACTGCCATGATTGCAGGATATGGGGTTTCTATTGGCAATCAGACTTTAACATCGTTTAAAGGTGTCACACTTACTGGTACAAACTCCTTCAGCAATAATTACAATAACAACTTAATTATTATCTCAAGTGGAGCAGTGACGTTAAATAACATTACTGCTAATTACTCAAATAATGGCTACGGGGTTAGCATCAACAATACCTCCAGCGGTGCTTCTAAACCAATGGCTGTGACGATTAACGGCACAAATAACTCAATGACCTATAATGGGTTATCAGGGTTAGATATTACTACCTATGGGGCTGTTACATTAAACAATATTAACGCTAGCAATAATGGGCAAGATATGGCAATTGGGCATGGTGCGTTTGTGATAAACAGCGGCTCTACTTTACCTCAACTGGTCAAGATTAATGGCACCAATAAATTTGATGATAACTACGAATATGGTTTGTTAATTGTTACAAAAGGGAATGTCACTACAAACAACATTACTGCATTTAGCAACAATATTTATGGTGCCTTTATTCAAAACACAGCCGGCACAGGTAATGTGACCATGACAGGCACAAACAAACTGACATTTAATGGCTCTGATAATTTATTTATTCAATCTGCTGGGATGATTACGCTTAACAACATTACTGCTGATTCTTCAACAAGTGGTTATGGCGGGAGTATTTCTAATACAAGTGCGGCAACGCCAAAGAATATTACAATCAATGGAACAAATTCATTTAGTAACAATAGTGCTTCTACGGGCTTATTAGTAGTGAGTAATGGATTAATCACGGTAAATAATATTACTGCTAATAAT
>JAEURG010000273.1 GCA_016789345.1 Anaerolineales bacterium
GACTTGTAATTTGCCCAATCACCTTCATGCCAATAGGTATTCAGTTGCTCGAAATCATATTGATTCAATTCAGTATTTTGTTTTTCTAGTAATTCCTTATCCCAGAAACCATCCGCATGAAATAATCCCATAGCATAGCCATAGCCATAACTTGGGTCAATTTCAAAGCCAATTTCATAAAGAGTAGAGATGCTAGCAGAAGTTAAAATTCGAAAGAATTGTTCAGGGCGATTCAAGTGAGCGATCATGTATTGACTCATATCAGATGCGCTTGACCATAATCCTCCTGCGGCTAAGGTAGATCTGGAAGAAACCATGTAGTTATCATAAACAATCGGAATGCCAAAGAATGGATAATATCCACTTGTTGCGCCGTTTTCTCTGGCTTCAGTCATCGAAGTAAAAGAATGATTCATTTCAAGAGGAGTAAAAATATGTTGTTCAATATATTCTTCATAGGTTTGTCCTGATGCCTCCTGAACAATAAGCCCTAGAATGTTGTAATTTAAGTTTGAGTATTCAAATTGTTCGCCTGGATTAAAAGCGAGTTCGACAGATGCTAAATCGCGCACGCCAAGTTCTAAGGCATTTTCTTCATCGGGTATGAGAATCGCTTCAACACCGCTTAATTCAGAGAGTCCACTGGTGTGATACAACAGATGCGAAATTGTGATTTGATTTTCGCCATCTCCTGCTACATCAAACCATGGCAGATGTTTAATAACAAGGTCATCTACATTGAGTTTGCCGTCTTCTGCTAATTGCATAATGGCGACTGCTGTAAACGACTTGCTAACAGAGGCGAGCAAGAATGGTGTATCAGGAGTTACTTTTTCTCCGTTGGGATTCTTTATGCCAAAACCTTGTAGATAATCAACTTGACCATCCTTAACAATGGCAATGGACATACCTGGAATCTTATATGTTTCCATCTGAGTTTTTACATAGGCTTCCATTTTGTCTGCATAGGCAACTTCTTTTGAAGTTGCAGCAGAAACGATTTCTTGATTTAGGGGAACAATAAGTAAGACTATAATTGTTAATAAAATGACTAATGATTGAAGATAACGAGATAGCATGGATTGACTCCTTTGTTGATTTAGTTTTCACTCAAAACAAATCCACTTCCGATTAACTTTCTTATGACCCCAGAGGGGTCAAATGATTATAGAACTTTGAGATTGATTTGTTCAACCCCGAAGGGGTGTCATAGATTTTATGGTTCTATGTCATCCCTTCGGGATTTGGATTCCTTCTTTTATTTCTTCTATAATCATTCCATCCCTACGGGATTGGAATTAATTTATTCATTTTCTAATTTCCAAAGTTCGCGCATTTCAGGGCTTGTTGATAATAACTCATCTAGTGTGCCTTCGGATTCGACTTTGCCATCTTTTAACACGATGATATGGTCGGCACGCCTCAACAATGGACGGCGATGGGATACTACTAAACAGGTCATTTCTTTACCTGATTCAAAAATTCGTTCCCAAAGTTGTTTTTCGGTATCCACATCTAATGCGCTGGATAAATCATCAAATACGACAAGTTCAGGCTCACGGATGAACATTCTGGCGGCGGCAGTTCTTTGCATTTGGCCACCAGAGAGTTTCACGCCACGTGCACCAACCATTGTTTCTAAATTGTCATCGAGTTGTTCTAAGTCTCTATCCATGACGGCGAGTTTGGCGGATTTATAAATGTCGTCATCGCTTTTGTTCAAGCCAAGCAAAATGTTGTTGCGTAAGGTGTTACTAAACAAGCGTGGAACTTGTGCTGTGTAGGAACAACGTGGTGGAATAAAAAAGTTGCTTGCATCTTGAATTATATTTCCATTCCATTTGATTGTGCCAGAGTCAGCAGGTAATAAACCAAGTAATGTTCGCAATAAAGTTGTTTTACCAGAACCAATGCGTCCAGTGATAACTGTCAATGAGCCGCGTTTGACTTTGAGAGAAATATCGTCAATGCCGTTGGATGATTCAGGGTAGTGAAATATTAGATGGTCAGCGACCAATTCTTCCAGTCGGTCTGAGGCGGTTTTTTCATCATAAAAAACTTCAGGTAATTCACCAGTCAAATCCACTTTGCTATGTTCAACAAGTGCATTCAGCGGAGCATTTTCCATGAGGCGATACATGCGTTTGACGGAAACTTCAAGTTGTTTGTAACGCGCCCACAACATGCCCGCGAACGTTGTGAGGTCGCCCATGCTGACGAGTAGATAAACGAACAGTGAAAAATCACCGAGCGTGAAACTGCCCTCGCGCATGGCTTGACCAACGAGAATTAAGATAACGCCTGTGCCAAGCGTGGACGTGTTGCGATAAATGGAACCGAGAATATCGTCAAAAACTTTTTCACGGACAGTTAATGTGCGACGTTCATCATTGATTTTGTGAAAATGATTGATGATATTTTTTTCGGCATTGGCAACTTTAACCGCTTGCACTGCACCAAAAAATTCACCAATGAATCCAGCGACATTCCCAGCCGCTTGACGTGAGGCAGTGCGATAATGCTCGATTCGTTTTGTGGCGATGTTTGCAACAATGCCAACGATGATTAATGGAATCAACGCCATGACGGTGATGGAAACGCTGATTTGCGTCATCAAGTAAATAGCATACATCACGATGCCGATGCCAACGATAATATCGTTAATCAGAATCACAAATAATGGAATTTGGTCCACATCAGTTTTGAATCTGCTGACTGCTTCGCCAGCGGAATCGGGAAGTTGTGATGCGCCAGGGCGTTTTAGAATATAAGATAATAAATTTTTTCGCACCAATGTATTCATCTCTGCGAAGATGGGGACATCGGCGTAATAAAAGCCATAGCTTGCGATAACGCGCCCAATCCATGCGGCGAATAAAAATGCGACGATTGTCCAAATGCCAAAGTTGAGTTGGGTTGCGCCTGTGACAAAATCAAAAAAGGCTTTGATGATTAATGCTGGCGCAATTTGCCAACAAAAGCGAATCAATGCCACGCTGACAAAGTCAATAAAATCGAGCCACGGGCGGAAGCGAATCATTTCCCAAATCACTTTCCATGCGGGAAGGGAGGGGATGTTTTCGTTTTGGTTGAGAGTTGTTTCAGTCATAGTAATTTCCTTTAAGAGCATTAGCCACAGAGCGCACAGAGTTCGCTGAGATTTTTTTGAGGTTTTCTCTGATACCTCTGTGTTCTTTGTGGCAAGTCATTAAGCAAGAACTTCCTCTAATCCAGTTTGCAGAAGTTGATAAAAACGCGAGTTTGTGTTTTCAGCAAGTCCTTTTCGATTTCCATATTCAAGCACGTTACCGCGTTCTAAAATCAAAATATCATCTGCGCGTTTGATGGTGTCGAGTTTGTGGGCAATGATAATGGCGGTTCTGCCTTTCAATAATTTATCTATGGCATGTTCCAATTTTTGTTCAGTGGCAGGGTCTAAACGTGATGAGGCTTCATCTAAAATCACCAAGCCTGGATTTTTCAAAAAGACTCGTGTGAATGCTAGCAATTGCGCTTCACCTGCGGATAATGATTTTGAACCTGTTTCAAGTTCAGTATCTAAACCGTTTGGTAAATTTTTATACCAATCGCCGAGTTCAAGTTCTTCAAGTGTGCTGATAATTTTTTCATCAGAAATTGTTCTGTCGAAGAAAGTCAAGTTTTCACGAATAGATGCTTTGAACAATTGCACATCTTGAGTCACAATGGCGATATTTTTTCGTAGCGAATCAAGTTGTAAATCTTTTATGTTTACATTATTTATTTTTATGCTTCCATTGTTGATATCATACAAACGGAAAATCAATCGTCCTATTGTTGTTTTGCCGCTTCCCGTACGACCAAGCAGACCTAAAACAGAACCAGTTTTCAGGTCAAGAGAGAGGCGCGAAAGAACCGAATCATTTCCATTGTATGAAAATGTCACATTATCAAATTTCAAATCAAGCGGATGTGATTTAATTTCCAAACCCGCTTCGTTCTTGACCTCACGCTTGAGTGCTTTAAACTCGGTCAGTCTTTCTACGCAGGCACCGATGGTTTGAAAACTTTCGATTTCATGAGTCATTGCCCAAAACGGTTCTTCAAGCAAGGCGATGTAATGCACGAAAAGATAAACCGTGCCAATGGTGATAAGACTTAAAGTGAAAAGCCAATATCCGCTGACGATAGCAAGGATTGTGCCCGCTGTAAGCGCGAGACCCATTGCATTTTCGATAATCCATCTTTTGAAATGCGCTTTGCGATTGTGACCAAGTATGACGCTTTGATGGCGAAACAATTCGCGAATTGAAAAACTAACTGCGCCGCTGGAGCGAATATCTTCGGTGCCGTTTAATTGCTCTTCGATAAAACCGTAATATTGCGCTTCGGCTTCGCGCCTTGCTTTTTGATGTGGCACGGCGATGTCTTTTACTTTTCCTAAAATAAAAATTGTTAAGAAAGAATAAATTGTGAAAGCCAAACCTGCGCGCCAATCTTCGATGAACAATGCAATCAGAATACCGATGAGCAAAAGTCCGTTTGCGATTAAGTTCAATGCGAATTGCGAAAAGAAAGTTGCTAACTCGGTGACATCACCATCAATGCGTTCGATTAATTCGCCGGGCGAGTGGTCATTGTGAAATTTCATATCCAGATGCAAAGCATGTTCGGCAAGTTCGGCGCGCAACGCATTTGTAGCAGTCCATGCAACGTTTTCACCAAGATAAGTCACTCCGATTGCAACGACTTGTTGAATCAACGCAATGCTGATAAAAGCAAGCGCAGTCCACGTTAAAGTTTGAAGCGCTTCGCCAGCAAGAGCGGAATCAATAAACTTGCGCATGATTTGCGGAGCAAAAATCCGCAAGCCGATACTGCCGAAGAGTAATGTGGCAAGCAAAGTGAAACGTCCACGTTGCGGGCGGATGTGGTCAGCGAGTAGGTTGTAGTAGGATTTGAAAGATAAGCTCATAGTTGTTTCCAAGTTAGAAAGTTTGCAAGTTGACGGTAGACCGTGGACAGTGGACGGTGAAAAATGGTCTACGGTCTATCGTCTATGGTCCAATAAATAAAAAAGCCACGATGCGAAATGCACCGTGGCTTGTGAGGACACAAGGAATAACCTATGAAAGGTTAATAGGCGCACTTCGAGACAATACATTTATTTCAGGTTTGCGGTCTTGTCGGTTTTCTAAAATCATTTGAAGTGCGTCTCCTTTCTTTGGAATTTAATTACCTATGCAGTTTACATGAGAGCGAGGTGAGTTGTCAAGTGGGAAAATTCGTAGTATTTATTTTTGTGATTTATATTCTTCTATTTGTTCTTCTGCCCAACCTACAATATATTTTACTGCTTCTCGCCAAGCAGGTTCCTGCTCTCCAAGTTTTAACTCGGAACGTGCCTGATTCACAATTTCAAATAACTTATCCTCTCCGAGATACCGAAGCGCGAGTGGGACAAATAATCGAAAATCGCTCGTTATTGGTTTTACAAAACTTTCAGTACATCCTTGTTTTCGCAATGATTCTTCGAATAAAGTTTGATCAAAAATCTGTGGTCGTTTTGCCATAATTTGCCTTTCTATCGGTTTTTAGTCTGAAGGGCTTTCATCTCATGGGTAAGGATTTATCCTGTCTCACTTTTCAAATAAAGTTCCTCAACCTTTTTTCGTGCCCAAGGCGTTCTTCTCAAAAACTTCAAACTGGATTTAATGCTCGGGTCATTTGTAAAGCACTGAATTGTGATTCGTTTCCCTAACTCTTCCCAGCCATATTTTTCAACGAGACGGGTGAGAATCATTTCAAGTGTGATTCCATGCAATAGATTATTAGTTTGTTGTTCAGTCATTGCTAGTTGTTGAAAGATATTTAAGGACCAGGCGTCATAACTGGATAATCTGACAAAATGATGTGTGCCCCAATCTCCATATCTGTTTCCTTAATCCAACATGGATTATTGAAATAGGGATTCCTGATAACAACCCAGCCTGGTTCGCTTCCGACACCTAAAATTTCAACCACTTGTTTGCCAGACTTTCTAATGCTTGGGTCAATGTTGCTAATAAACTTATAAGGTTCACCAGGTCCCGTATGACACGCCGTAAACGTAACAACATAAGGTGGATTACGCTTTACTTCTTCAGTAGGCGGGCTTATCGTAGGTGTCTCTGTAATACTCAATGTTGCCGAAGCAGTAGGGATTACAGGAGTAGGCGGAATCGCTAGTGCAGTTTGGGTTTGCATCAACATAGCAAGTTCAGCCGCCATCGTGCTAACAACATCTACTGTAGGGACTGCATCAACTTTTGGCGCACAGGCAACGAGTAGAATGATGAGGATTATATAAACGATGATTTGGAAAGATTTTGAAATATTCATTCGTTTACCTCTTCTCAACTTTTGCCCAAGTATCTTTCAAATTGACAGTCAAATTAAAGACAGGATTCTCTTTTGTAGAATCTTTGTCAACACAAAAATAACCGAGGCGCTCAAATTGGAAGCGCGAACCAACTTCTACCGAAGCAAGAGACGGTTCTACAAAGCCATTCAAAATTTCTAATGAATTTGGATTTAAGCAACTTAAAAATCCTTCTTCGCCTTCTTCTGGATTTTCTTTTGAAAACAACCTGTCATACATGCGGATTTCCGCTTCTTTGGCATGATTAGCAGAAACCCAATGAATTGTAGATTTAACTTTTCGTCCATCTGGTGAACTGCCGCCTCGTGACTCAGGGTCATAAGTGGCATGGACTTCAATCACTTCGCCTTTATCATCTTTGACGACGTGCGTGCATTTGATGTAATACGCATATCTCAAACGAACTTCATTGCCAGGGAACAGGCGATAATACTTCGGTGGTGGTGTTTCGCGGAAGTCATCTTGCTCAATATAAATTACTTTTGAAAATGGAACTTTGCGCGTGCCAGCATTTTCATCTTCGGGATTATTAACTGCATCCATCTCTTCAACCAAGTCATCAGGATAGTTATCAATCACAACTTTAAGCGGGCGAATCACAGCCATGCGACGCAATGAAGTTTTATTCAAATCATCACGCACACATGCTTCCAATAACGAAACATCACTAACACTATAATTTTTTGCAACACCCACTTTGCGAATAAATTCTAATATCGCTTCGGCAGTATAACCACGTCGTCGCATAGCACGTAATGTTGGCATACGCGGGTCATCCCAACCACTGACCAAATTTTCTTCAACCAATCGGCGAAGTTTTCTCTTACTCATCACTGTGTAATTCAAGTTCAAGCGTGCAAACTCAATTTGACGTGGCTTGAAAACATCCAATTGTTCTAAAAACCATTCATATAACGGACGATGATTTTCATATTCTAACGAACATAAAGAATGAGTAATACCTTCCATTGAGTCATTTTGTCCGTGAGACCAATCATACAAAGGATAAATTTTCCATTTATCACCAGTGCGATGATGATGCTCATGCAAAATGCGATACATAGCAGGGTCACGCATATTAATATTCGGATGAGCCATATCAATCTTGGCGCGTAAAATTCGTGAGCCATTTGGGAACTCGCCATTTTTCATGCGTTCCAACAAATCCATATTTTCTTCAACATCACGGTCACGATATGGAGAATTTTTTCCAGGCTCGGTCAATGTGCCACGATTCTTGCTCACTTCTTCTGGCGTTTGGTCGTCCACGTAGGCTTTTCCAGCCAGTACAAGTTTTTGTGCCCACTCATACAACAAGTCAAAATAGTCTGAAGCGAACGTTACTTTTGCCCACTCAATTCCAAGCCAGCGAACATCTTCCTCAATCGCTTCCACAAATTCAGTTTCTTCTTTGGTCGGGTTCGTATCATCAAAACGCAAAATCACCTCGCCGCCATTTTCCTTCGCAACGAGATAATCAATCATAAACGCCTTCACATGCCC
>JAEURG010000284.1 GCA_016789345.1 Anaerolineales bacterium
ATTATCTTCTGCAAAACCAATCTCTTCTGAAAACCCGTTTGGGATTGTTGGCTTAGCCTATGATTGTGATACAAAAAGTTTATATGTTGCCACCATTGCAGGCTCAACGCGCACAGAAGAAATCGGTGCAATCTATCAAATTAACCCTCAAACTGGGAAAATACTTTCTAGGCTTAAAAACATTGATGCCTTTGGCTTAAGCGTGTTTAACCGAGTTCAAGGAAAAAGATTATATTTTGGCTTAGCAAGAAAATCAGAAGTTTGGTCAGTGGCATTAGACCGTGACGGAAATATCAAAGGCAATCCACGGTTTGAGTTCTCAATGGTTGGTTGGGGAACAGAAGGCGATGAAAAAGCAAGAAGAATAATATTTAGACGAGCCAATGAAATGATTGTGCGTGGAGCGCAGTTTAACTACAATCTTATTGCCGCTGGAAGTACGCGCCAACAAACAGATTATTTACTTTATTACGACTCTGTTCAAGACATTTGGCTATTGCAAGGAAGTTTATCGGAATAGTTTCAAGAAATATTTTATATTAACTCATCAGCATGAATTTAACGTGGAACTTCGTGGTGCACGCGACAACGCGCTTCATACAACTCCGAAGCACCGACAATCACAATTGGTTCATCATAACGAGCAGGTTTTCCATTGACCAACCTCTGCGTGCGTGAGGCTTCATCACCGCACACCATACAAATAGCATGGAGTTTCAACACATCTTCCGCTTCAGACATTAACATCGGCATAGAACCAAACGGCTCACCACGAAAATCAGTATCTAAACCTGCCACAATCACACGTATATTTTTTGTTGCTAATTGTTTCACAACTTCCACAATTTCTGAATCAAAGAATTGGGCTTCATCAATTCCAACCACGGTTGTATCTTTATCTAATTTAGCACGAATCTCAGCAGATTTTTCTACAGGAATAGCATCATACGTAGAACCAGCATGGGAAGCGACTTTTTCGACTGCATAGCGAATGTCGATAGCAGGTTTGAATACTTGCACTTTTTGTTTTGCAATCGTAGCCCGAACCAATCTACGAATTAATTCATCTGTCTTACCGCTAAACATTGAACCACAAACTACTTCCACTGAGCCGTGTGTGTGACGCATTAAGAAATTCTCCCACCCCCTCCCATCCTCCCCCAAATTGGGGGAGGTGTCTGCGAAGCAGACGGTGGGGGTCAAATAAAATAAAAAATAGGCAGATGTTTTCACATCTGCCTATAAGTTTACCTGAAAATTATTCAGCCGCTTCGGCTTTTTCAGCCTTTTCAACTTTCTTTACTTCGGGAAGTTCAACACCCAAAGCGCGTAATTTCTTTTTGGTGTTCGTAAGGGCTGACTGACCAAAACCAGCAATCGCGGTAATTGACGCATCACCTTCAGCGAGCTTTTCAACTACCTGACCAATCGTCAACAAACCGGCTTTCTTCAACGCATCGGTTGCACGTGGAGTCAAAGTTAAATCGTCAATAGAGCGGTTGGTCACAACCAAAGATTCTTCTTTAGCTTTTTGTTGTTCAGCAAATGTTTGAGCCGCAGAAACCTTCTTATAGAAGCGGTCAACTTGACCTTCCACGTCTAACAACTTCGCAGATTCGCCAGTATAAAATGGATGACAATTGGAGCAAACATCCACACGCAATTCTTGTTTCGTAGAAGTGGTTACCCAAGTATTGCCACAAGAAGCGCAAGTGACTTTCGCATCATAAACTTTAGGGTGAATATCTACTTTCATTATTTCACCTCAGCCGGAATAATATTGACGCGCTTCTTACCATGATACACATCAAACATCACCACGCCATCTGCCACAGCAAACAAAGTATCATCTTTGCCGACCATCACATTCAAGCCTGGCTTAATTTTCGTACCACGTTGGCGCACCAACACATTGCCCGACAAAACAAATTGCCCAGCATAACGCTTCACACCCAAGCGTTGTGAATTACTATCTCGTCCGTTGCGGGTTGACCCGCCACCTGTTTTATGTGCCATTTCTACCTCTACTTCTTTTCAGTCTTCTTGGAAGTTGACTTCTTCGCCGTTGTGGAGGTTTTCTTCTCAGCCTTAACCGCTTCTTTCTTGGGTTTAGCCTGTTTCTCCACTTCGGCTTCTTTTTTAACTTCAGCCTTCAGTGTTGCTTTCTTTTCAACCTTGCGTTCTTCACCCGGCTTACCAATGAAATCAATCATCAAACGAGTATATTGAGCGCGATGCCCGCCTTTAACACGGATGCGTTTCTTCGGGCGGTATTTGAAAGAAATTAACTTGGGACCTTTTACATGTTCCACAACAGTAGCAGAAACTTTGATGCCGCCAACGTTGGGTGTGCCGACCATTACAGAATCACCATCTGCCATGAGGAGGACACGTTCAAAATCAAATGTTTTACCCACTTCATGGGTAAGGCGGTCTACATCTACTGTAGTGCCTTCAACGGCGCGGTATTGCTTGCCGCCGCTTTCAACGATTGCAAATCTCATTTTATATCTCCAGTCATTCACTTCGCCGCTCAACCTGCGGAGTTCGTACACTCGTCGCCTGTTTGTGGGGAAGCTGGTTAATTTACATACAATTGCCCCAGCAGATTGCTCTGGGGCGATTGCGGACGGTATTATACATGCGATTTGCCTGACCGTCAACAGATTTTTATGCTGGAGGGGTGGCTTCGCCCCCACAAAACTATGCCATCCCTATGGGATTTGAAAATCGTTTGCCAAGTTCTAGAATCATTCCATCCCTTTGGGATTTTTCTAATGACCCCGTAGGGGTCAAATGATTATAGAATAATTAACAAAATAGAAATAACCCCGAAGGGGTGACATAAAGTTTTTTTTGGAATTAGAAAATGTTGAGGTACAAGAATCAATTTTCCACTTAGTTAGGAAGCGGATTTTTATCCTTTTGGAATAATTGAGGTAATGGTTCGGGTCACATTTTGTAATTGACCAGCATGTGCCTTGAGTTTGTTCACATCACCAGTTTGTAAGCCACCACGCACGTCTGTAATCGTTTTAGTAGTAGAGGCTTCGTTATCAATAATCTTTTGGGTGAGGGCTTCCAAATTGACGAGCATTTCTGTCACATTTTTTGGAACAAGTGGCAGGTTTTTCACAATTGGCAGAAGCACATCCAAGATTTTATTGGCGGTGGTGGCATATTTGACCGTGAGTGTGTGCAATGTGCCAATAGAGGAAGTGAGTTCAAGTGCCACTTCTTGAATTGAATCAATCATCTGCGTATTTGATTCGATGATTTTTTGAATATCGTCAATAGAGCGTGTTAATTTATCTGAAAACTTTACATAAGACGTAGGCTTGGCAGTTGGGGTTGGCATAAAAATTTCTCCTTAAGAATGAAATGGTTTGTTTGGCTAAATATACTTTAATTCATTTTATAAAACAACCTTGTTGACAAAGCAGGTTTTCTCGTATATGCTGAATATATCCATTCAACAAAGGAGAGCCTTATGAGCAATACGAAATGGAGTTGGGATAGAATGCGCACTGGAATTTTATGGGTGGTAATTCCATTGCTGGTTGGGTTAATCCTCGCTTCTTCTGTTGTGCCGAAACCAGTCATCGGGGTGATTCGGTTAGAAGATGCGATTTACGGCTATTCTGCACAAAATATGATTAAGCAAATTCAATATGCGGCAGAAAATCCTGAAGTGCGGGCGGTGGTTTTGGTTTTTGAAAGCCCTGGCGGAACAGTAGTAGATACCGAAGCCGTTTACTTTGAACTCACAAAATTAAGAGAAAAGAAGCCTGTCGTCACAGCAGTCAATGCAATGGCGGCAAGCGGCGCGTATTATCTTTCTGCTAATACTGATTATATTTACGTCAAGCCGACTTCTTTAATTGGAAACATCGGCGTGATTGGTTACTTACCCCCTGCCCCATTTATTATTGAAGACATTATCACTACAGGTCCATATAAACTTTGGGGCGCACCGCGTGATTCAGATATGCGTCAAATTGAAATGGTGAAACAAGGCTTTTTTGAAGCAGTGACACTAGGACGCGGTGATAAATTGACTGCTGGTCCCGAAGTTATTTTCAGCGGGCAGATTTGGGTTGGCAGTGATGCAGTCCGCCTCGGCATTGCAGATGAGCTGGGTGGTGAAGCCGAAGCCGCCGCCAAAGCCGCAGAGCTTGCCAAAGTGGCAAATTACGAAGTGACTGATTTAGCCGCATTAGCAGGTGTAAGCACAGGTGGTTTTCCGTTTTTCTTCCAAAGCCCTGATGGTATGACATATCCATATCCAAACGAGGCAGGCGTGTATTTGTTATACATTCCGCC
>JAEURG010000005.1 GCA_016789345.1 Anaerolineales bacterium
CTGTTTCTGGTACGCCTGCCAGCGTTGGCGTTTGCCCCGCATGGATGCAAGTTGGTTTTTCGTTATACAGAAAACTTGAAAAGATGGGATTCAAAAAATATGGTGGTGAAAACCAAACGCATCAAATGATTGAGACGCATCCACACGCTTGTTTTTGTGTTTTAGCGGGGGATACGCCATTGCCTAAACCAACACTCGAAGGAAAATTACAACGTCAATTATTATTATATGAACGCGGTGTAAAAATCAAAGACCCGATGGATTTTTTTGAAGAAATTACCCGCCACAAAATGATAAAAGGAATCTGGCCCCATGAGTTGTTATATTTACCCGAACAACTTGATGCTCTGGTGGCGGCATATACCGCGTGGCTTGTTATAAATAAACCTGAACAAACAATTTCTATTGGTGATGAAAAAGAAGGGAAGATTTTCTTGCCGATAAAACAATAATTTGTCATTGCGAGCCGCGCTTTTGTACTTAGCGGCGAAGCAATCTCCAACTTAATCATAAGATTGCTTCGTCGAGAAGAACACCCTCGCCGTTTGAGGCTCGTCGCGATGACATAACTTAATCTTAAGCGAATGGCAAAATAAAAAAATGACAACACAATCTCTTGAAACTCGTGCAATTAATACATTACGTTTTCTATCTGCTGATGCTGTACAAAAAGCAAATTCGGGTCACCCCGGTTTGCCGATGGGCGGCGCGGCGATGGCTTACACAATTTGGACACGCCATCTTCGACATAATCCCCATAACCCAAAATGGTTTGGGCGTGACCGCTTCATTCTTTCGGGGGGGCATGGGTCAATGCTCTTATACTCTTTGCTTCATCTGACGGGGTATGAAGTATCACTGGATGAAATTAAAAATTTCCGTCAATGGGGAAGCATTACCCCAGGTCATCCTGAATATGGATTAACCCCAGGTGTTGAAGTGACCACAGGTCCATTAGGGCAAGGTTTTGCAAACGGCGTTGGTATGGCAATTGCCGCTTCACATCTCGCGGCGACATTTAACCAAAGCGGACATAACATTATTGACCCATTTATTTATGCCATTGTGACCGATGGTGACTTAATGGAAGGTGTTGCATCCGAAGCCGCTTCTATGGCGGGACACATGTCATTAGGTAGATTGATTTATTTATATGACGATAACAATATTTCAATTGACGGTTCTACTGATTTAGCATTTACAGAAGATAGAGCAGTTCGTTTCCGTGCTTATGGTTGGCAAGTGTTAAGAGTAGAAGATGGCAACGATGTTGAAGCCATTGATAAAGCGATTAAAGAAGCAAAAGCAGACCCACGACCATCATTGATTATGTGCAAAACGATTATTGGATTTGGTGCGCCAACACGTCAAGGCACACAAAAGGCGCATGGCGAACCTTTAGGCGAAGAAGAATTATCCGCAGCAAAAACCAACTTGGGCTGGGATAAAGAAGCGAAGTTCTTCATCCCAGATGATGTTTTGGAATTTTATCGAAAGGCTACTGAAAAAGGGCGTGAGTTTGAAGCCGATTGGAATATGCGTTTTGAAGCATATAAAAGAATTCATCCTGCGTTGGGTGCGGAGTTGCAAAGACGATTGGATGGAAAGTTTCCGAAAGGTTGGGAAAAATCTTTGCCGACATTTTCTGCCGACCCGAAAGGCATGTCAACACGTGTTGCATCGGGCAAAACAATTAATGCACTTGCAAATTTGTTACCTGAATTAATTGGTGGCTCGGCAGATTTAGCACCATCGAACAATACAAAAATTGATGGAAGCCCTGCTTTCCAAAAAGATTCTTTTGCAGGTAGAAATTTTCATTTCGGCGTGCGTGAACATGCTATGGGTTCTGTATTAAATGGCATGTCTGTTTTTGGCGGAGTGATTCCTTACGGCGCAACATTTTTAGTATTTGCAGATTACATGCGCGCTTCGATTCGCTTGGCGGCGTTATCGCATTACCCAAGCATTTTTATTTTTACACATGACAGTGTTGGATTAGGTGAAGATGGTCCCACACATCAACCGATTGAACATTTGATGTCATTGCGTTTGATTCCAAACTTAGTCCTGATTCGTCCAGCCGATGCAAATGAAACTGCTCAAGCGTGGAAGGTAGCAATTGAACGAAGAGACGGACCTACTGTACTTTCATTGACTCGTCAAAATGTGCCGATTTTAGAAACATCTGCTCAAGTGGATAAAGGTGCGTATGTATTAAAAGATTTTGGCGAACCACAAATGATTTTGATGGCATCGGGTTCAGAAGTCGGATTAATTTTAGAAGCCGCTCAAAAACTTGCCGAAGAAGGCAAAGGCGTGAGAGTCGTTTCCTTCCCAAGTTGGGAATTGTTTGAAAAGCAAGATGAAAAATATAAAGAATCTGTTTTGCCAAAAAATATTCAAAAAAGATTGGCAGTAGAAACAGGCTCAAGCATGGGCTGGGAACGTTATGCCAAGTCAGTGATTGGTATTGACCATTATGGCGCTTCTGCTCCATATAAAACAATTTTTGAACATTTCGGTTTTACGGTTGAGAATGTAGTTAAGAAAGCAAAAGAATTGTAAATGGTAGGGGCGAGGCATGCCTCGCCCCTACAGGAATTGGTAAATTATGAAAATCGCAATTGGTTGTGACCATGCAGGCTTTCCATTAAAACAAACCGTCATTGATACAGTCCAAGCACATGGACATGAAATCATTGATGTTGGCACATTTAGCGCCGACCCTGTGGACTTCCCTGACTTTACAAAAAAAGTTGGCGAAAAAGTTCAGAGTGGTGAAGCCGAGCGTGGAATTTTGGTATGTGGTTCAGGTATTGGAGCATGTATTGCCGCCAATAAAATGAAGGGCGTGTATGCGTCTATTGCACATGATACTTATTCAGCTGCTCAAGGTGTTCTGCACGACAATATGAATGTCTTATGTTTAGGCGGGCGTGTGATTGGACCTGAAATGGCGAAAGTTCTCGTGCCTGCTTTTTTGAATGCTAGATATTTAGGCAATGATGAAGGTGGCGAGAGATTGGCAAGACGAGTAAATAAAATTATTGATATAGAAAAAGAAAATCGCTAAGGAGTTAGAAGGTTAAAAAGTTTGAATGTTGGAAGGTCGACGAACTTTTGAACTTGCAAACTTTCCAACCTGTGAACGGAGAACTGTATGCCTACAATTACTCGTTTTGAAGAAATTGAAGCATGGAAAACAGCACGCGAATTAACAAAGATGATTTATTCAATTACAGATGAAGGGAAAATTTCTAAAGATTTTGGTTTACGAGATCAAATTCGAAGAGCTTCAGTTTCCATTATGAGTAATATTGCCGAAGGATTTGAAAGCAAAACACAGGCTTCTTTTATTCGTTATCTTGCAATTGCAAAAGCTTCTGCAGGTGAAGTTCGTTCTCAACTCTATGTCGCTCAAGATGTTAAATACTTAACTGAACAACAATTTACTACCTTATTTCAAATGGCAGAAAAAGCCTCACGTCAACTTTCACGATTTATAGGTTATCTCGAAACACATCCAGAATCTCGTAGAATCAGAGAAGATTCTGCCGAATATCAAGTTTAACTTTTCAACTTTCAAACTTTTAAACATGGAACCCCCAAATGAACCCTATTAAGAAATTAACTTCATTAAGACAATCTCTTTGGTATGACAATATTCAAAGAAAATTATTAGTCAATGGCGAACTCAAAGCCATGATTGAGCGTGGCGATATTCGTGGCGTCACGTCCAACCCAACTATTTTTCAAAATGCAATTGCAAAAACAAATGATTATGACTCAGCATTAATTCCATTGGCTTGGGCAGGTTGGGATGCTGAAAAAATATTCTGGCAACTTGCCATTGAAGATATTCAAGAAGCGTGTGATTTATTCCGCCCGTTATACGATGAAACTGATGGTGGTGATGGATATGTCAGTTTAGAAGTTAGTCCATTATTGGCAAAAGATACAGCAGGCACAATCACACAAGCCAAAGAATTATGGGAACGTGTTAATCGTCCAAATTTGATGGTGAAAATCCCTGCTACAAAAGAGGGCATTCCCGCCATCAAAGAATCGATTGCATCTGGAATTAATATCAACGTTACTTTAATTTTTTCACTCACACGGTATATGGATGTGATGAATGCTTATCTCGCAGGCATTGAAGAACGTGTTGCCAATAATTTACCTGTGCAACATGTTGCATCAGTTGCTTCATTTTTCGTCTCGCGTGTTGATTCAAAAATTGACCCCAAACTCCCAGCAGATTCTCCTTTGCTTGGTAAAGCCGCCATTGCCAATGCAAAACTTGCTTACGAAGCGTTTGAATCTATTTTCACTTCGCCGCGTTTTGCAACACTCAAAGCACGTTTTCGTGCGCGCGTGCAACGTCCGTTGTGGGCTTCCACTGGCACAAAAAACCCAAAATACCCCGACACCTATTATGTTGATAATTTAATCGGACCCGATACCGTCAACACCGTTCCGCCTGCCACACTTGATGCATTTCGTGAGCATGGCAACGCTTCATTAACCATCACGCGTGATTTAGAAGAATCGCAAAATATTTTTGTGCAACTCAAAGCACAAGGAATTTCAATGAGCGATGTCACTCAAGAATTAGAAGATGAAGGAGTGCAAGCCTTTGCAGATGCGTATGCGACATTAATTGGCGCGATTGAAGAACGTAGACAAACCGCCGCTTCTTCTCTTAAGGGGCTAGCTGATTCTGTTTCAGAGACATTATCTCAACTTGAAATGGATTCTGTTCCGCAACGTTTATGGGCACATGACCCAACTTTATGGACGAATGATCCGGCTGGCGATGCCCTGAGCTTGTCGAAGGGTCAAGAAGAAATCAAAATCAGACTCGGTTGGTTACATTCAATTGAAGATGCTCGACAACGATTAGAAAGTTATACATCTTTCGCTAAACAAATCCACGATGAAAAGATTGATAGAGTCTTAGTGATTGGCATGGGTGGCTCGTCATTGACTGCCGAAGTGTTAAGTTCACTCATGGCAAACTTTGGTATTGAAGCAAAATTATCTTTAGCCATTTTAGATTCAACTGACCCTCAACAAGTAAAACTTGCATCTGAACATTATCCGCCAGATAAATCTTTATACATCATCGCTAGTAAATCAGGTGGCACTGCTGAACTGATGGCGGCTTTCGATTACTTATGGAAATTAAGTAATGAAAATGGTTCACGTTTTATCGCAATTACGGATGCAAATACATCTTTACAAAAATTAGCAGAAGAAAAGAAATTTAGAAAAGTATTTAACGCTGACCCAAATGTTGGTGGTCGTTTCTCTGCATTGACTGATTTTGGATTAGTGCCTGCCGCATTGTTAGGCATGGACATTGAACAATTGTTATCATCTGCTGAGAAAATTAAAAATGCTTCTGATTCAGTGTATAGCGCAGGCTTTGCATTAGGAACTGTCATTGCAGAATCAACCCGAATGGGCAGAGACAAGTTGACCGTAGTCGCTGATGCGCCTGTATCCGCATTTGCAAATTGGATTGAACAAGTCGTAGCAGAGTCGAGTGGAAAAAATCAAAAAGGAATTTTGCCCGTTGCATTAGAGCCAATTGGTTCACCTGATGTGTATGGCAATGACAGAATTTTTGTTTATCTTCGCCAAAATGGTGAACATGATGAATCCGTTGCGCAAATTCAAAAAGCAG
The DNA here is from genome assembly GCA_016789345.1 of Anaerolineales bacterium. GTDB lineage: Bacteria > Chloroflexota > Anaerolineae > Anaerolineales > Villigracilaceae > Villigracilis. The sequence continues at coordinate 5,693 of JAEURG010000005.1, forward strand.
GACATCCAATTATCCAATCTCCAATCTCCAATCTCTATGAAGTAGGTGGCGAATTTTTCAAATGGGAAATTGCGATTTCAATTGCCTGTCACATTTTGGGAATTAATGCCTTTGACCAACCCGATGTGCAAGATAGTAAATTGCGAACGATTGCAAAGATAAAAGATTTTCAAACGACAGGCAAACTTGCTGAAGTTGATTTGAATGAAATAAAAGATGCCAAAAAAGTTTTGAGTGATTTGTTATCGAATGCAAAAGATAATTCTTATGTTTCTATCAATGCGTATGTGCCACGCAATAAAGAAATGATTACTGCGATTCAAAATTTGCGTGTGAAGATTCGTGAAAAAACAAAATGTGCAGTGACTGCTGGGTTTGGTCCGCGTTTTCAACATTCGACGGGTCAATTCCACAAAGGTGGACCGAATACGGGTTTGTTTATTCAAGTGGTCTATGATGCCAAAGATGATTTTGAAATTCCAAATCAGGGATTAAGTTTTGGCACATTGATTCGTGCCCAAGCCTTAGGTGACTATGAAGCCTTAATCGCCGCGGGCAGAAAAGCCGTGAGGATTAATTTATCAAATTTGGATGATTTGAAAAAATTAATGTAGTAGCACGGCGTTGCCGTGCCTTATTATGGGACACAGCAACGCTGTGTCCCTACGGGATTTATTATGAAGTACGACCCTAAAATTCACCATAGACGTTCTATAAGATTGAAAGGCTATGATTACACACAAGCGGGTGCATATTTTGTAACGATTTGTACATATCAAAGAGAAAATATTTTTGGTGAAATTATTAATGGGGAGATGAAATTATCAAAATTTGGTTTAGTTGCAAGTCAACAATGGGAGAAATTGATAAAGAGATTTCCAAATATTGAATTAGGTGCATTTGTAATTATGCCAAATCATAGTCATGGAATTATACAAATTGTTGAGCGCGAGGTTCAACGTAGGGACACGGCGAGTAGGTTTAATGACCAAAACGATGAATCGTCCCGCCGTGTCCCTACGGAGCGATTCCAAAAGCCTGTTGCTGGTTCCATTCCCACAATCATCCGTTCTTATAAATCCGCAGTTGCATATCGAATTAATTTAATGAGAAACAATAAAGATACAAGTGTTTGGCAAAGAAATTATTATGAACATGTGATTCGAAACGAAAAAGAGCTTGAATTAATTACAAAATACATTGAATATAATCCTATGAATTGGCAACTTGACCATGATAATGTAGAAAATAATTTACCTGTATTTGCCAGTGTAGAAGATTACATCAAAGATGCTGAAGCCATGATAGGATTAAAGAAATGACCAATCTCTCCACCCTAAAATGTGTTGCCTGCCGCGGTGGTGACCCGATGTTGACTGATTCCGAAATCGCGGAGTTACATCCACAAATCCCTGAATGGGAAATTATCGAAGTGGATGGAGTCAAACGCTTGCAACGCATTTTCAAATTAAAAAATTATTTAGAAGCCGTGGCATTGACCAATAAAATCGCGATGATCGCCGAAAAAGAAGACCATCATCCATTGATTGTATTAGAATGGGGCAAAGTGACAGTGCAATGGTGGACGCACATAATTAAAGGCTTACATGAAAATGATTTCATCATGGCCGCAAAAACGAATCAGTTCTTATAGACTCATTTTATTAATACCTCATCTATTAATTTTTTTAGAAAGAGAGGAAATTAAAAATGGAACAATTTATCCCATTTGTACAAATGCTTCTGGTTATCTTCCTTGGTATAGCTGCCATTAATCACTGGATACGGAATGGTCAGTCCGTACGTAAGGGGCTGGGCTTCACGTTTCATTTTTCGTCGTTAGGTGATTTTGGGGCGGGATTGCTTATAACCGCAATTGCCATGTTGGGCATTTTTTTGGTGGAGTTACAACTGAGCGGTATTCGTGTTGTCGGCTCTCCCTTTCGCATTGCATCGTTGGATGATAAATTAGGTTTGATTGTTTTCTATGGGATTGTAGAAGAATTCTTTTTTCGTTCCCTTATATTAAGTGGGTTGGTAGTTGTATTGGGTCAGCGTAAATGGTTAGCTATTTTTATCAGTGCAGCGCTTTTCGGGCTGAACCATCTTGGTAATCCTGGGGCAAGTTACATCTCTGCGTTTGGCAATGCCTTAGGCGGAATCATTTACGGCATGGCTTTCTTGGGTGGTAAAAACTTCTGGCTTCCGCTTGGTCTTCATTTAAGTTGGAATTTTACTCAGGGACCCATCCTTGGTTTTTATGTGAGCGGCGTATATTTAGGTGGTTTGCTTACTTTGAAAACAACCGGTTCTGACCTTTTTACTGGAGGTGCATATGGACCAGAAGCGGGTTTGGTAGGCATGGCTTTCCGCTTTGTTATTATGGCTATGGTCTATTATTACTTACAGTGGCGTTGTCAGGGACGGGGTGATTTAAAGTCTTTGGAATTCCCGATCAAAGTTTATGAAAATCCACATAAAGGCTAGGCATCGAACTTAATTCATTTCATAACATTTATAGGTTTTTCGCACATGAAAGACCATCATCCGTTAATTAAATTAGAATGGAGCAGAGTCACATTGCAGTGGTGGACGCATGTGATTAAAGGTTTACATCAAAATGATTTCATCATGGTGGCGAAGACAGATGAATTAATTTATCCTAAAAATATTTCTTGATTATGCCATTCAAGCGCAATTTTTGAGGGTAAATAATTATTATCAATTACATTTCTTAGTTTTTTGCCATTGTACTTTATATATTTTTGCGGGGTTTCTTGTGGTTCTGTTTTCTTTAGATACGAAGCAGTCATTATCGTTAATTGTTCTGGCTTGACAGAAATAATCCCCTCATCAAAAGCCCAATGACAATTTCCACATAAGCAAATTCCATTTCTAGGATCATCCGAACCCTGATTTCGTTTTGGAATAATATGGGCTGCTTCTGCTAAATAAATCCCATTAGGATTTGGTAATTTTAAGTTACAGACCGCACAATAATAATCATACTGTGAAACAACAACTATTCTAAAAGCTCGGTCTCTTGCAAATGCTTGTCTTAATGAAGATGTTTTTTCAATTACCTCAAATGGCTTAAATGGTTTTAGCACAGAATTTGTAATTAATTTTTCTTGTTTATTAATCTCATGTTTTTGAATAGCAATTAATTCAGGGGGATGTTGGAGTACAAAATTCCAGCCACTTTCGCTCAAAAAATGAAAGCCATTTTCAAGTTTTATAAACCCCATAGTTCTCAACCAATCAATCCTATGGCGGGCTTGATTGCTAAGTGTTTTTCGACTCCAACCTTGCATTTTGGGAAACCTGTTTTTTACTAATTC
>JAEURG010000121.1 GCA_016789345.1 Anaerolineales bacterium
AAAAAATGTCAAGTGTTTTACGACCTGAGATTTGTAATTTGTGACTGTTGTACCCTGTTAAAAAATCAAGTTTTCGTTTAAGATAAGGCATATTCTTTGCCAGGAGAATAAAATGGACTCAAACAAAAGAAACTTACAAACCGAAGCCTTTGCTCGCATCAAAGTAATTGGTGTGGGTGGTGGTGGACAAAACGCAGTCAACCGCATGATGGAAGAAGGTATTCAAGGCGTTGAATTTATTGTTGCGAATACTGATGCGCAAGCATTGACTCTTTCACGCGCGCAAACTCGCGTGCGCCTCGGCGATAAAATTACACGCGGACTTGGCGCAGGTGGTGACCCTGAAATTGGTCGCAAAGCCGCAGAAGAATCATCTGATGAATTATATAACGTACTCAAAGGTGCTGATATGGTCTTCGTCACTGCTGGTATGGGTGGCGGAACTGGAACAGGTGCGGCACCTGTAGTTTCACAAGTTGCTAAAGAATGTGGCGCATTGACGATTGGCGTTGTCACTCGTCCATTTACATTTGAAGGTAACAAACGTGGTCAGTCTGCTGAAGTAGGTGTTGCAAAAATGAAAGAACATGCACACACACTCATTTCAATTCCGAATGACCGCTTGCTTCAACTGGCAGATAAAAAATCTTCATTGCAAGATGCCTTCCGCATGGCAGATGAAGTGTTGCATCAAGGTATTCAAGGTATTTCAGAATTAATAACAATCCCTGGCTTAATCAATTTGGATTTTGCAGATGTGCGCGCGATTATGTCTGAAGGTGGCGCGGCATTAATGGCGGTGGGTCGTGGCTCTGGTGATGAACGCGCCAAACAAGCCGCTGAGCAAGCCATTTCAAGTCAATTGCTTGATATTACGATTGATGGTGCACGCGGTGTGTTATTCAATGTAACTGGCGGACCAAACATGACTCTCTTTGAAGTCAACGCCGCCGCCGCAATCATCCGCGAAACTGCTCATCCAGATGTCAACATGATATTTGGTGCTGTGATTGACCCTGAAATGGGTGATGAGATTCGAGTGACCGTTATTGCTACTGGATTTGAACGCAGTGGAGTTCCACGTCGCGCTTTAGAACGCCTCCCTCGCTCTAACGATAAACCTGTTTCTGTTTCCAACACGCCTTTTGCTCGCCCCAGCGAATCTGTCAGCGTGAGCGCAGAGACTCGTTCATCCAGTGATGTCAAATCACAACCCGCACCGAATCTTGGTTCTGATGATTTAGACGTTCCGACGTTTTTGAGAAATAGAAGATAAGATATTTATTGAAACGAAAGTGACAGTCACCTCAAAGGTGACTGTCACTTTTTTATTTCATGTCATTGCGAGCGTTGGTCGAGTAGCCCTGAGCATTATTCATATCTCAAACACCGTAAATAACGGGTGCTGTAGATTTTGCTAGTCAACATCAGAAACCAAAAGAGACAGTCCTTCACAAGAGACTGTCTCTTTTATTTATAGCTTTTTATAAACTTACTTTGTTGGCATTGCGGAAATTAAAGCACGTAAAGCGTTATTCACTTCTTCTGTTGTGGTAAATACCTTCGCTACGTCAGGGTCAATGACTGCGACAAGTGGGCTGTTTTTCATGCGGCTGGCAAAACGATTCGGTTTTGCTTTGCTGTAGTCAAAACGATATTCTTTTGCCATTTCAGCAACTTTCTTACGAGTTTTTGCGGGCGTTTTTTTCATAATCTTTTGTTTGATATGGCCTGCGGGCAAATATAAATATACACCATTTTGTACGGGTTCTAATTATTTCATGCTAAAATATCCTCAATGACCGAAAAAGCCAAACTTCCGCAACGCCCTGAGCATTATTCATATTTATTACACCGCAAACAACGTGTGACCAAGATTATTATGCCAGTAGTCATCAGCACAGTGGTGTTTATTGGTTTTATTGTGTGGGTGAGCATTGCTACCTTTAACCAAGGTGGTGACGTGGGACGTTGGGCGGCAATTTCTACGATTTGGATTGTGATTCCAGTGATGGTGGCAGGATTAATTGTTCTTGCATTATTAATTGGTTTGATTTATCTTATGGCTCGTGCTATTGGTGGTTTACCCTATTACACGGGCATTGCACAAGAATATGTTTTTATCGCAGAAGGTTACATCAAACGCGGAGCAAATATGGCAGTGAAACCTATCATTGCCTTGAACGGCTGGCTGGAAATAATCAAAGCATTTTTTGAAAAGGTGACTCCATGAACAGAAGTAGAACAATTTTTGGCGGCGTGATTATTGGTGCAGTGGTAGGTCTGATTGCGGCGATGCTTTTGAATCGCCGTGCCGAACGCAATGACAGAGAAACTGCTATCACAACAGGGGAAGGCTTGAAGTTAGGTGTTTTGTTATTTGGTTTATTGCGTGCAATAGCATCGTTGAATGATGATTAAATATATGACTGCAGACGGCGGACGACAGACCGAGACTTGAATGTCTCGGTTTTTTGTTTAATTCTATTTATGTCATTCTGAGCCGCGATTTTGCTCTTTGCGGCGAAGAATCTCTACGACTATCTCAGAGACCCTTCGCATTCGCTCAGGGTGACATGTTCTTTTATAAATAGAACAAATGCACTATAATCAAAACATGGAAACGATTTCAAAACAAACTTACCGAAGATTTTTGCTTGGCGTGCAGGGGTTATACCCAGGTCGAAGATATGAAAATGTCACAGGTGTAGAAACCGCTTTACGTCAGATTGAAGCGTTGCAACTTGACCCACTCACGATGGTGGCGCGAAGTCAAGATATTGCCATGTATGGTCGCGTTATCAGTTACAAGCCTGAAATGTTATATCAGATGGCGTATGAAAAACGTCAGGCGTTTGATTATGGCAATTGGTTGGCGATGTATCCGATGCGTGAGTTTCCGTATTGGCGTTTGCCGATGAAAAATTTTCAAGCACGTGGGATGCGATATGAATCGTTCAAACATCCGCCGAAAGATTTAATAAAATTTATTTTGAAAGCGTTGGAAGAAAATGGACCAATGGGCAACCGTGATTTTGAAGGTACTGCTTTCAAAGAGTGGAGTTATCGCGGGCGCAAAGATACTTCGGTGGGTTTGTATTATTTGTGGCTGACTGGTGAGGTGATGATTTCGCATCGCAAAGGCTTTGACCGTTTTTATGATTTACGCGAAAGAGTTGTTCCAAAAAAATATGATTATGTTGCCGATGTAAAAGAATCCGAAACGCATTTTGCAAAGAAAAGTATTGCTATGCCGAATGCAATGAAAGAGAAGCGTTTTCATTATGTTTGGAAATATAGCATTGAAAGACCGACTGCAACCGCTAAAGAAGCGCATAAAAAATTAAATGAATTGCTTGACGATAAAACTGTTTCGCGTTTTCAAATGGAAGGTTCAAAAGATGTTTGGCTTACATTGAGTGAAAACATAAAATATTTAGAAGATTTGGAAGCAGGGAGGATACCGAAAACTTGGAAAGCATTAGATACAACCACTGATGAAGAAGTGACGCTTCTTGCCCCGCTCGAAATGGTCTCTGCTCGCGGACGCGCCAAACTTGTCTTCGACTTTGAGTATGTATGGGAAGTGTATAAGCCTGAACATCAACGCAAGTGGGGATATTATGTTTTGCCGATTTTATATAAAGATGATTTAGTCGCTCGTTTAGATCCCAAATTCGATAGAACAACAAACACGCTTCACATTCTCGGCTTTTGGCTGGAGGATGATGCCCCAACAGATTCTAAATTTGCAGATGCTCTTGCCAAAGGTTTAACTCGTTTTGCAAAGATGATTGATGCCAAGAAGATTGATTTGAGTGGAATTAAGTTGGCGAAGTTGAGAAGCCATTTGAAATCAAAAATAAAATTATAAAAATTAGCCGCAGAGAACACAGAGTTCACAGAGATTTTTAAAAAATTTTCTCAGAGGTCTCTGTGAACTCTGTGGCAAGGCTTTTTCAACAATCACTCTTTCCTTGACTCCAATTTGTTAACTTCGCCCATTCCTCTGCACCGCCGATGATAATGTCACACACGGGGTCTTTGATATCATAATAGGCTTCCATGTCTTCTTCGGGGTGATATTTGACCAATTCATGTTTTACTTTTCCGTATGCTTGAGCAACCATAGGCAAAGCTCGTAAATAATCACGGAATAAAATAGGGTAGCGTTGATTGGCTCGATTTTGTATGCGGACATGCACATTGATTTTGCGACTTGACGATGCAGGTTTGAAAATCCACTTTTCCCATTCTTTCGGGTCAGATGTAGATTCAGGTGGGATGTGGTCACTTGTAATTCTTGTCACTCGTTCAAAGCCTGCTAGATTCATTGCTCTTTCTAACTCAGGGGTTAAGGACTCCACTGTCACTTGAATATCAATAACATCTTTAGCATCCAAATTGGGTACTGATGTTGAACCGATATGGTCAATGCGAATAGCCAAATCACCGAGAAATTTTCGAAGTAAAAAACCAATCTCTTGAAATTCTTGTCTCCATTTAAGTTTATAAGGTGTTATGGTTATCATGGATTCTCCATCGTGAACGAAGTAAATTTTTATCAAGCAAGAGAGTCTATCATAGGGTAACATCATGTCATTGCGAGTGTTGGTCGAGTAGGACGAAGTCCGTATCGAGACCAAATCTCGAAGCAATAACAAATAACAAACAGGAGAAAAATGCTCAAACCCATTCGCTGGAATACGTTCGTTCGTGATTTTTTCGTGATTCAAATTGGCTTTGCTTTGTATGGATTATCTATTGCATTGACTATTCAAGCCAATCTTGGCACAGGCACATGGTCTGTATTTGAAGTGGCACTTGCGAATATTACAGGATTAACTGTTGGACAAATTACCATTCTTGTTGCCTTTGTTGTATTAATTTTTGTTTTGTTGTTCAAAGAAAAAGTAGGTTGGGGAACTCTTGGAAACATTCTTAGCATAGGCTTATGGCTAGATGTGTTTATGAAAATTATTCCATCAGAAGAATCAAACTTAATTTTGCAGATTATCATGTTGCTTGCAGGTATTATGATTATGGGAATTGCTAGTGCAGTATATATTGGCGTAGATGCAGGTGCAGGTCCGCGTGATAGTTTGATGTTGGCGATTCACCGCACGACAAAATTAAGTCTAAGACTAGCACGGGCTTCTATTGAGTTGACAGTGTTTACAATCGGTTGGCTTCTTGGCGGACCCGCTGGAATCGGCACATTGATATTTGCTGTCTTGATTGGTCCCGCTGTACAATGGGCGTTCAAAGTTTTCAAAGTAAGACCGCATCAAGCGGAAGAAAAACCAGTGGTTGAAGAAAGCATCCCTGTAAAATAGATTTTTGAGGAAACCAAATCATGGAAGAAACAAATCTGAACACTCCAATTTCAGCACCACAAAACAGAAGCACAAGTGCATTGGTTCTATTTTTATTGCTTACATTACCAATGCCATTGTGTTTGTTCATTTATCATTTTATTGTTTGGTCATTGGAACAAAGCGCCATTATTTCACTCAGTGCCAAAGTGCTGGAATGGTCTGGGTTGATTGGTCTCGCAGTGCAGGCTTTTGTTTTAAGTCTTATCACTGGCTTGTTATGGCGTTTCACATCTGACGAAAGATTCAAAATATGGTTTCGCGGAATTTTCATCGCATCATTAATTGGATTCCCAACTTTATTGCTTCGTTTGTTAGGCGCGAACAATGACCAACTTGGCTCAATTCTCCAATTTGTGATTGCGATTGTTATATTTTTTATTCTCTTCCGTATGGATAAAAATAATTTCAATTGGGAAATCAACAGACTTCCATTTGGATTATTGATTTCTGCCATTGGCATTTCACCTTTCATTATCTTTGGTTCGCTTGGTTCCTTTGGCGATGTCTTTCTTAATTTGTTAGCAGGCTTGGCAATTGGCTTGTTAGCATCTGCATTGATGACCGACTCAGCCGAAAATGTTTTGTTAAATGGTTTAGGTGTCAGTACAGTTGTATCTTTGCTTGCTTCATCATTTGGATATGATGGCGCACAATTAATCTTAATCGTTTTCGTTTCCGCATTTTCATTCGGCATTGCCGCGTTGTTGCCATCACATAGTGCTGTTGCAGTTACAGTTGGTTTCATCACATTTGCAGGCTTAGCATTTTTTGACCCAACTGAGTTAACAATTGTATTGGGCGATATTGGTGGCTTAGCCACAAACGCAACTGCTATTGCATTGCTCATTGGTTGGGGAACAAGTTTGGTTGCATTGCTACTGCGTCAGTTTACGCAAACAAGTTCCACGTCAAGAACGAAGCGGGCAATTGGTTGGTCAAGTGCGGGCATTGCATGGATGATTCTCATCGCAACTTATTTTCTGTTTGGCAATCCAGGCAATTATGGCGACCGTTTATTTATCATCTTCAAAGACCAAGCCGATATTTCAGATGTTGTCAACATCGAAAACCGCGAAGAACGTTTAATTAAATCTTATGAACTTTTGACCGAACATGCCAACGCAACCCAAGCCGATTTGCGAAATATTTTTGATAGCGTTGGAATCAAATACACGCCATATTATTTGCAAAACTCGATGGAAGTGCAAGGCGGCACATTGATAAGATTGTTTTTATTGACTCGCCCAGAAGTTGAGCGCGTCATTCCTAGCCCACGCCTGCGTGCCGCACCTGAAAATTCTCCTTCGCCCGGCTTTATGACTGAAGTTGATGGAAGCGTGCAATGGAATATTGCCATGATTGGCGCAGATAAAGTGTGGGAAGAATTTGGTGTGCAAGGTGAAGGAATCATTATCGGGCAATCTGATTCGGGTGTGGATGGTGAACATCCAGCAATTGCAGAACAATATCGCGGTTACAACGGCAGTGACGATTACAACTGGTTTGACCCATGGGCTGGAACAACTTCACCGAATGATGAAGGCGGGCATGGAACGCATACGCTTGGCACAATTTTAGGAAAGTTTGGCATTGGTGTTGCGCCAAAAGCAAAATGGATTGGTTGTGTGAATTTAGATAGAAATTTAGCCAACCCCGCTTTGTATTTAGATTGTATGCAATTTATGTTGGCACCATTTCCGATTGGTGGAAATCCATTAACAGATGGTGACCCAACCAAAGCCGCGCACGTGTTAAATAATTCTTGGGGTTGCCCTGAAATTGAAGGTTGTGACCCAAATGCTTTGTTATATGCAGTAGATAACTTAAGACATGCTGGAATTTTTGTTGTGGTATCTACTGGTAATGATGGTCCAAGTTGTGAAACAGTCGCTTCGCCTTTGTCTTTATATGATTCTGTTTTCTCTGTTGGTGCAATTGATTGGAACGGAGATATGGCATCATTTAGCAGTCGCGGACCTGTAACAGTAGATGGTTCTGGCAGAATCAAACCTGATATTGTGGCACCCGGTGTAGATATTCTTTCTTCTATGCCGTTGGGAACATACACTTCTAATAGTGGAACATCAATGGCTGGACCGCATGTTGTAGGCGTAGTGGCATTGATTTGGTCAGCACAACCCAATTTGATTGGCGATATTGATGCGACCGAGCAATTAATCATTGATACGGCTCAACCTTACACAGGTGGAACAGAAGAAGGTTGTTTTACAGGTGATATTCCAAACAATGCTTATGGCTTCGGCGTGGTGGATGTGTATGAAGCGGTGAAGAAAGCGTTAGGTAAATAA
>JAEURG010000133.1 GCA_016789345.1 Anaerolineales bacterium
ACTACATCCTAATTTTCGCATTTCACCAATAAACTCATCAACCGACATATTGATTCTCTCTGCTAGCTCTTGAACTCTACTTTTCATCTAACTTCCTAAAATCTGCTTAAAAATATATTTTTAATTTTGATTAAAAAAACCAATTTCCTTTCATTTTTGAAAGGGATTAGAGAATTCTAATCTATTTAGTCAATGTGTCAATCTTTTACTTAATAAAAGAAGAGATAAAATGAAGTAATGGATGCTCTTGAACTGCGTATAGCCAAGTTGTTACGAGAAAAAAAACTCACCCTCGCCACTGCCGAATCCTGCACGGGTGGGCTAATTGCTCATCTCATCACCAACATCGCTGGCTCGTCGGAATATTTTTTAGGTGGTGTTGTTTCCTATTCCAACGAATCGAAAGCAAATCTATTAAATGTCTCTTGGGATACATTAAATGCAAAAGGCGCTGTTTCAAAAGAAACAGTGATAGAAATGGCAATCGGCGCAAGAAAAAAATTGAACGCGGATATTGCTATCAGCGTCAGCGGAATTGCAGGTCCGGGGGGTGGCACACCAGATAAACCGGTAGGCACCACTTGGGTCGGGCTGGCAACTCCAAGTCAGGTTGAAGCGCGGCACTTCATCTGGAATGGAAATCGCGAAGAAAATAAAAAACTATCAGCCGAAGCCGCATTGCAATTCATCTTAGATTATCTCGAAGGAAAACTCAAATGAACATTGTCGTACTCATCTCTGCCATTGCCGAATGGAATGCAGTTAAAGAAATTTTCGCGAACCTTGAAATTACACAATCGCCTTATGGTGAATCAGCAAAAATAAAAATCAACGAACGCGAAATAAAAATGTATCACAGCGGGTGGGGCAAGATTGCCTCGGCGGGCATGATGCAATATGTAATTAGCCACGATAAACCCGATGTGGTGATAAACCTTGGCACATGCGGTGGATTTGAAGGCGTGGTAAATCAAGGCGATGTGGTGATGGTTGAAAAAACTTTTATATATGACATTGTTGAATTAATGGGTGACTTGAACATTATCGAATATTACGCTTCAACCCTTGACCTAAGCTGGTTAACTGAACCCCATCCTTTTCCTACCCGACGCGGTTTGATTGCCTCTGCCGACAGTGATTTGCCACCCAATAAAATTGCATATCTCAAATCACAAGGCGCAATAGCAGGTGACTGGGAATCTGGTGCTTTAGCATGGGTAGCAAATAAAAATAATGCACGTTTATTAATTCTGCGTGGGGTAAGTGATTTAGTTAATGAAAACGAAGGCGAAGCGTATGATGATTTGGCTTTGTTTGAATCTCGCGCAAAAGATGTGATGAAAAAATTATTTGACCAATTACCGAAATGGATAGATGCTATAAAATTGTAGGGACACAGCGAAACGATTCATGGTCAAAATCATAAACTGACTTGCTGTGTCCTTACAAAAAATATCGAAGCAAATCTAAATCAAAAACGGACAGTCAACTGACTGTCCGTTTTATTTTATTTCGCCACTTCGAGCGTATTTTTTATCTGCTCCAAATGTGCATTGATATGAAAGTTTGGTTGCAAAATGCCAGTTGCAAAACGATAGTAACTACCTTTATTTTCTGCAAACTCTTGCGGAATTATTTCTATAAAATACAAAACTTCTTCCACCGAGCGGCGCAATTCTTCGAGCATTAACTTAATAGACGGATATGCTTTTACAGTTGCTTCTACTTGTGGCGTGATGTTATTACCTTGCCCATCAATTGTAATTTCATACCCATCTATCAAACTTGCTAAAAAGTTTGATTGACCACGTTCGTTTTGAATCAGATGTGCCACAATTTCTAAGGCACTCCATTCTTTTGGGTCAGGTTTTTTCATGGCATGTGTATCGCTAACGCCCTCAAATAATTTTTCAACCTCTTTCAGACCTGGTTCAATTAATTCGCGTGCTTGCTTGGCAAGTTCTTTTGGATTAAATGACACTTCAGGCATTGGGCGTTTGCTTAACGTCATCATCACACTTTTCTTTTCAGCACCTCGATAAAAATTCACCTCAACCGTATCGCCACCTTTTTTACCTGCAATCGCTTGCACCAACGAATTGAAATCACTTGTAATTTCTTTGCCCGCCATGCCAATCAACACATCGTCTTTTTGTAAACCCGCTTGTTGCGCGCCCATGCCATCTACCAAACCATCGAGTCGCAAACCTTCAATCGTTGGCACACCCAAAGCCTTTGCTTGTTCGTCAGTAAAATCTCCGGGCACAATTCCCAACATGGGGCGAGTCGCGATGCGTAAATCAATTCCAGTTTCTAAAATGGATTTTAGATTTTCAAGACTTTCTGACCAATGATGCTTAAATCCTTCAGCCGCTTCTTTCCATGACCCATCATTGGGTACTGCATGTTCAAGTTTGACTTTAACTCCAGCCTTGTTTTCTTCAAAAGTTACAGTGACCTCAGTGGGTGCAGGCTCATCATGTGCAAACCAACGGAATTTCACTTTTTTATTTTCATCCAATTCAAGGTAATGACCACTTGAATAAAAATCTCCAATCCACCATAAATACATGCGCCCCTTCACATGCGGTGACACAGTTGCCACATCACATAGCCACTCTCTCAAAGATGTTGAATTGGTAAAAGCACGATAAGCCATTTTGAGCGGCGCATTCACAGAAACTTCAGCAGTTACAGTTGTCATTTCATTCTCCTGATTTTTTGACTTATTTTAATCGGGTTATTTGTCAATTACACCCTGCTGGGGTAGGGGAAATTCTTTGGTTGGAAAGTTGAAAGTTAGGGAGTAAAATAGAAAAGTTGGGAAATACTTAACCTTAAACAATGACCGATTCTCGCAAACTCCGCGTTTTCCTATGCCACTCCTCTACAGACAAACCCATTGTCCGTGACTTATATCAGCGCCTGCTTTCTGAACCGTGGCTTGACCCATGGCTTGATGAAGAGAATCTACTCCCAGGGCAAGATTGGGACATGGAAATTGAGAAAGCCGTCGAAACATCTGATGTTGTGCTTGTATGTGTTTCGAATAACTCCGTTACCAAAGAGGGATATGTTCAACGGGAATTGAAATTTGCTTTGGATGTTGCACTTGAAAAACCAGAAGGGGCAATTTTTATTGTGCCCTTAAGACTCGATGATTGCAATTTACCTCGCCGATTAAGAACTTGGCAATATGTAGATTACTTCCCCGCTCAACAAAGAGAAAGAGCCTATCAACGATTGTTGCAATCTTTGAAAATTCGGCATCAACAAGGATCTTCTGCGGAATTAACAGAAAATATAATTCCCCAACCCGTCCTTGACGCTGTCACTAAAATAGAAGAATCCCATACTCCAAAAATAATTACGAAAGATGCCTCTCCGTCTCAATCTAACAATGCAAGTTTCTTCGATTGGGGAGCATATCTGATTCTGCTAAGTTATTTTGTGATTGAAGTTATCATTTATATAAATGACACAACTACTTTCTTGAATTATTCAAAAATATTACTTTTGACATTTGCAGGCTTATATTTCGTTACAAAAAGACAACTTCCAATTTCTCCTTCTTTTAAAGTAACAATATTGATATATATGTTTTTGTACCCAATCGTTTTTTTGTTATTGCAAAGTGGAAACGAGTTTTCACTTGGTTGGGCACTTTTAATGATTTCTTCCGTATTAGTAGGGGGCTCACTTATATCAGTATTTCAAGCCCCTACGAAAAAAGTAGTTTATTCAGCAATATCACTAGCAGGTTTTTTATTTCTTATCGTTATTCAACTTGTCCTTCAATTGTTTGGTATATATGATTCCCCGATTTTTATACTGCAATTTATTGTTGCTATTGTTACTTCTGTTTTAATGTGGAAGAATGTAGAAACACCCGCAAAGCTTGTAAAAGAAAAAGTAAATATAGATTCATCAAAACCAGACCATGTGACTGTTTCATTACCCACTACATTCTCTGGATTACTTGGATTAGCCCCATCCATTTTGCCGATTATATTTTTTATTATGATGAGTTTGTATTCTTTTGGAAATACAAGTACTAACTTTTCTTTACTTCTAGGATTTGTTATCCTTCTAACAAGCCTTACTCTATTTATAAAGCGACAGATTCCTGCAAAGCCACTTGTTAAATATTCAACTATTTTGTTTGCTATCACTCATATCTTATGGATATATGCAGAATACGATGGATGGGATAGTTATGCAGTTTTCAAAATCATAAATGGTGTTGGAGCATTCATAGCTTTCGGTGTGCATGTGCTGAATTTCCAAGACCCACGTAAACAATTGACTTATGCTTCTAGTTTTTTTGCCTTATTCATCGCCTTATTTGGGATTAAATTAATTATCAATGAATTCGATATCTATACTTCAGAGATTCAAAACCCGATAATTCTGCTTGGATTAATCGCCGCGATTTTCTTGTGGTTTGAGCAATAGGTGAATCAATAGATATTCAACAAGGTATAATTTGTGCACCTATTATTTAGATAAATCATCTTTTGTTTGGAGGAGAAGTTATGTTTGGAATTCAATATATCAAAGCCGCACCTACACAATATATTATCCATTTTGTGAATGGTCGTAAAAAAAGAGCAGGTAATGGGTTGTCTTT
Organism: Anaerolineales bacterium; assembly: GCA_016789345.1. Taxonomy (GTDB): domain Bacteria; phylum Chloroflexota; class Anaerolineae; order Anaerolineales; family Villigracilaceae; genus Villigracilis. The sequence continues at coordinate 4,631 of JAEURG010000133.1, forward strand.
TTTCTATTACAGACCCTCCTCTTCTATTGTATTGATACCTATTGGCAGTACCGATGTTCCATTTATTTTTAACGAGCTCAGTCAAGATTTTCAAGCATTGACCGTTCAAGGTACGCTCACTTATCGTGTTCATAACCCTGAATTACTTTCTTCTCTATTCAATTACACAGTTGATGGTCCATCCGCACGCTATCTTTCCGATGATCCTCAGAAAATAGGGCAACGATTAATTAATTTATTACAAGTGCTGGTTCGCGCTGAAGTACAAAGATTACCTTTACGAGATGTAATTCATGCTTCTGAGTCAATAGCATCTGCTGTATTAGGAAAATTTCTGGATAGTGATTCAGTCAAAGGATTAGGGATTGAAATTATGGCTTTATCGATTCAAAGTATACGAGCTGTACCAGAAGTAGCTCGTGCGTTGGAGACGGAAGCTCGTGAAGAATTGATGCGCCGAGCAGACCAAGCCATTTACGACAGACGCAATGCTTCTGTTGAACAAGAAAGAAGAATTAAAGAAAATGAATTGAATACAGAAATTGCAGTTGAAGAAAAGAAGCGCCAAATCCGCACAACGAAAGTTGAGGCGGATTTAGCCATCGAAGCCAAACAACAAGAAGTTAGGCAAATGGAAATGAGTGGTCAAATCGCATTGGAGAAAGAACGTAAAAAACTAGTTGATACTCGCACAGAAAATGCTCGAACAGAAGCAGACCTACAAGCATATGCACTGGAAGCATCACTTAAAGCATTTCGAGACCTAAATCCAGCAGTTCTACAAATGCTAGCAGTTCAAACAACAGACCCACGTTTGATGGTGAGCCTAGCATTAAAAGAAATTGCACAAAATGCAGGGAAAATTGGTAATCTCAATATTTCACCTGAATTACTTGAAACATTATTAGAAAAAAGTCAGTCTCACGCTCGACCAGAATTAAGACAAAAATAATAATAGGCAATTGTGAACTTCGAGAAAATCATTCTCGTCACTCGTAAAACACGCCTCGAAGGCTTGATTGAACGTTTTAATACGGTTGGTCAAGCTAAGTTTTATTTGGAACATAGTGGTGGAAATTTTAATTTGTATCAGCAAGAACATGACAGATATTATCGCTCTGTTGAGTATCTGCGTGGCATATTACCAAAACTTGCTAAATTCCATGAGATAGAACGTGGATTTTTACCAAACTTCCTTTTTTCTGAAAAAGATATTGTGGTCACAATAGGAATTGATGGTTTGGTTGTCAACACGGCAAAATATCTTGATGGTCAACCTCTTGTTGCAGTGAATCCTGACCCTGAATATATTGATGGTGTTTTACTACCTTTTAATATTCATCAGACAGAAATAGCAGTTCAAAATATTTTGAAGAATCAATCTCAAAATAGATTAATTACTATGGCTCAGGTTTCTCTGAATGATGGGCAAACATTATTAGCTTTTAACGATTTGTTCATTGGTGTGAAAACCCATGTTTCTGCTCGATATACAATTCAACAAGGAGAATTAGCGGAACATCATTCCTCTAGCGGAATCATTGTGTCAACAGGTGTAGGTTCAACGGGTTGGTTTAGCAGTATTATTAATATGACAAATGGCGTAGTGTCAGCATTTGATGCCACGCCAGAACAAATTCAAAAACCTGCGATTAACTGGGAAGATGAAAAACTTGTTTATGTCGTACGTGAACCTTTTATTAGTAAAACATCGAGTGCAAAAATAGTCTGTGGGTATGTAACCCCAAGAGAGCCACTTTTGATTACATCCGAAATGCCCGATGGGGGAGTAATTTTCAGTGATGGAGTGGAAGCAGATTTTCTTGCTTTTAATGCAGGTGCAATCGCTACAATTAATTTATCGAACAAAAAAATAAAACTGATTATAAATCAGGTTAAAAGATAAACCGCCAAATTTGGCGGTTTATCTTTTTATTTTCCTAGCCTTGCTCTTTCCTCTTCAATCACACTCTCATCCAACTTCTTAAACAACGGACCAGGTTGATTCAACTTTGCGCCAGGCTTCAAGTCACTGGGTTTCCAGTGAATGTCATCAATGCCTTTGTATCTCAACACAGTATGTGTACCTAATGAGTCAGATACTTCTTCGGTGAATTGCTCGCCAAATAATGGTGTTTCATAACCAAAGAATCCATGTAACTTTTCAGATGTAAATGGCAAGAAAGGTGAGAAGATGACTTTCAAAGAGTCAATTGCTTTCAAAGCTGTGTAAATTGTTTTGCTTGCACTTTCTTTATCCGTTTTTACAGCAGACCATGGTGCATTTACATCCAAATATTGATTCACATTGGTGGCGAGTTTCAATGCTTCACTCAATGCAGAGCGAAGGTTCACTGTTTCGATTTCTTTGCCAACAGTTAAGAATCCATTTTCGATAACAGCAAGCAGGTCGAGGTCAGAGCCACGAAGCGTTTTTAAATCTATATCTGGCACATGCCCATCCCAATTCTTATAACAAAACGACAGCACGCGATTCGCCAAGTTGCCCCAATTGGCAACCAGTTCATTGTTATTGCGCGCCACAAACTCAGCCCAATCCCAATCGCTGTCTTTGTTTTCAGGCATATTAGCAGTCAGATAATATCGCAACGCATCGGCGTCATAACGAGTCAACGCATCGAGTCCCCACACTGCCCAATTGCGCGAGCCGCTGATTTTTTGCCCTTCAAGATTCATAAATTGATTCGCGGGCACATCATACGGCAAAGTTAATTTTGTTTTATCACCTGCAAAAATTTCTGTGAATTGTTCATTCACACCCATTAACTCTGCGGGCCACAAGGATGTATGAAAGAAGATGTTATCTTTGCCGATGAAATGATATTGCTTTGCTTTTGGATTTGTCCACCAATCGCGCCACGCATCTTTCTGACCTGCAATTTGACTCCACTCAATTGGGGCTGATAAATATCCGATCACCGCTTCAAACCAGACGTATAACTTTTTTGTGTCCCAAGCGGAATCATTTACTGGAACAGGAATGCCCCAATCCAAATCGCGTGTGATAGGGCGCGGCTTGAGTCCTTCGGCTTCAATCTTTCCTAGTGATTCACCTAAGACTGTATCTCGAAAATGTTCAGCACGTTCTTTCAAAAACTTTTTAACATCAGGTTCAAGTTTAGATAAATCAAGATAAAAATGTTCTGTATCTCGTAATTCAAGTGCACCATCACCCGTTTTCGCGCGCGGATTTTTTAACTTCTCTGGTTCAAGCACATTGCCGCAATTGTCACATTGATCAGAACGTGCACCTTCAAATCCGCAGATGTAACAAGTGCCTTCTACATAACGGTCTGGTAAAAATTTATTTGCACTTGGCGAATACCATTGCTTGCTAAATTCTTTGAATAAGAATCCATTTTTTTGCAAAGCAAGGAAAACGGATTGCGAAACTTTGAAATGGTTTTCGCTATGAGTCGTTGTGAACAAATCGTAGGTGATGCCATAACCTTTGAATACTTCCAAAAACGAGTTGTGATATTTTTTATAGACCTCTTCAACAGATTTACCTTCTTTATCCGCTGCGAGCACAACAGGTGTGCCGTGAGAATCTGTCCCTGAAACGACGAGGACGTTATTCCCTTTGAGTCTGTGATAACGTGCGACAATGTCACCAGGTAAATGGGAACCCGTGAGATTGCCAACATGTATCTCTGCATTTGAGTAGGGCCAGGCGATGGCGATTAATATATTTTCAGTCATGGTAATTCTCCGTATTTTTGTGTAGGGGCGAGGCATGCCTCGCCCCTACGAAAATTGGTAAACAAAAAGGCTGTCCGCAAAATGGACAGCCTGTATTCTTCGATACAAAACTTATGCTTTCCATTTGGCGCAGTTGAACATCTCCATTTGCATGGCCATGGTCATTGGCACCATTGGAAAAGCGAGTTTGTAGTTCATGCTCAATATTTTAGGCACTGGGCGAGAGTTTGTCAATAGCAAGTTTTGTTTTCATTTTTGAAGCAATAAATAAAAATAACAACACTAAAATTGTTGTCCCTAAACTCCATAAATCTTTATCGGTCATTGCTTGTTGCACAAGTGCATAAAAAGAAACAAGTATCAACAAAATCAGAAACAAAAATGAATACAAATAACTTTTAGATTTTTGTACCAATGTCCCCGCAATCCAAACAATTGGGATAACAAACGTGATTTGGTCGTATGCCCACAAATAGATTGTGCTAACGAACCCAATTGGGATGATTAAATTCATCGCCTCCCAACTTGACCATGCTTGGTTTTTCCACAACAAATATCCTGCTCCCCCCAGCAGACTCAAACTCAGCGCCGCGCCTAAAAATGTAAAACAAGGCGATTCTCCATTGCATATCAAATAACTAAACGCCCAGACGTTTGAATGTACACCTTGAGTCCTATCCATCACAGCATCGCTCGCGCCGAGAAATTTTTGAATCCACTGTGGGTCTTGGATTAAGCCAATAATGAACAATAAAATTCCGCCAATTCCAATGCCGATAATGGCTTTCCAATTTCTTTTTATCAAAAACCATAAACCTGCCAGCAAAAGAATAGTTAATCCTTGTGGCGGTTTGAGCATGGTCAGTGACAATAATATTCCCGCCAAAATAAAATTTTCTTTTTCAAGTAATATGACGGCAAGCATAAGAAACAATAACGCAAACGCGCCTACCGCACCTGTGTGTAATGTTAAGTAGCCTGGTCCAAAAAATATCATCGCTAAAAAGATGGGAATTAATAATCTTTTTGCTGCTTCATTGTTTGTGAGGTTTAATAAAAGATAAATTGAAATGACAATAAATAGCATCGAAACAATTTGCCAAATTGTGTATGCCGCTCCCATTGAAAAGAACCCCAATGGAATACATAAAATTGCTAGCGGCAATGGGTATGGAAAAATACGATTCGGTTGCCATTTGATTCCATACTTTTCATGGTTGGCGATATATGTTGTTTCATCATACGGATTTTCCCCGTCAATCGTCATTTTGCCTGCTAGCCAAAAAAATGCAAAGTTTGAATCTTGATAATCAAAGCCCTTACTGATTTGCAGGCGTGCGTAGATAATTCCACTGATTATTAATAAGGAAATAAAGATATTAAGAAAAATCTTTAGTTTATGTGGCATGTATTTTTTTATTTGACGGCGGTCTTGTTTACTTCAACAAATCCTTCAGTTTTGCAAACGGAGAATCAGGCTCGGCAGGTCTGTGACCACAATCTTTGACATTCAAATTCTGTCCGCATTCAGGGCATAAGCCTTTGCAATTTTCATCATGAACTGGGCTGATGGGAATTTCTAAAATGGCATAATCTCTGATTAATTCGGCTAAATCCAAATGAGCATCATCGGGAATGATGAGTCCCGATTCGGTTTCGGAACGGTTATCAAAGGCATACAATTCTGAAAATGACCAATCCAGCGCATGTTCAAAATTGGTTAAACACCGTACACATTCCAAATCAGTTTCGGCTGAAAATTCGGCTTGCAGAATTAATCCTTGAGGCGTTTTGCCAACATTGGCATTGCCTGCAAAATTTCTTAATTCAAGGTCATCTAAAATAATTTCGTCAAACTCAAAAGGGAAGTCGTGGTTGTAACCGACTTCTTCATGGATGATAAATCCGACGTTAAAACGAAAGGGTTTTTTCATAGTAAAAATTTGGAAGGTTGAATGTTTGAAAGTTAATTGACCAATTAGACTATTTAGACTTGTAAGACTTATCAGACTAACTAGACTTTTCTATCAACAATATATTTTGCTAAATTCTCTAGTGCATCACGTTCTGCACAAGGAGAAATATTTTCTAAACAAGCAATGGCTCTATCAACATAATTTTCGGCTTCTTGCATGGCTTTTTGAGTTGAGTCGCTGGCACGAATGTTTTCTACTAAACGAGTCATGTTTTCGTGATTCGTCCAGCCACCGTTTGAAAGGGAGAGAATATCTGGGTCATTGGGGTTGGATTCGGCGTAGTAAATGCCGGGCAGAGTAACCAAGCCGTTATGTAAGTCTGAACCGAGCGGTTTGCCAACAGAGATTTGGTCGCCAGTGAAATCTAAAATATCATCCACAATTTGAAATGCCATACCAAGTTGATACCCAAACTCACGCATACATTTAATCGTTTCATCATTGGCAGGGCTGACCATTGCCGCCGCATGAGAAGTCATTTCAAATAAAGAAGCAGTTTTGGCATAAATTCTTTTGTAATAATTATCTCGATTAACTAATCCACGAGAATTAAACATTTGAGTTAATTCGCCGTTTACGATAATGGAAAGTGTATCCGCAAACAGATTCATCAAACGTAAATCATCAGTTTCGGCGGCGAGTTTGGCGGCACGGGCAAAAATAAAATCACCAGTTAATACGGTTGCAGGTGGAGCCCAACGCGCATTTAAGGTTGGTGTGCCACGTCGAAGCAAAGAGCCATCAATTAAATCATCGTGGACAAGTGTGGCAGTGTGAAGAAGTTCAACTGCCGCGCCAAGCGTGACCAATTTTTCCAGCGGGGCACCAAGCATGTTTCCAACGAGCAAGCCGAGGGTAGGGCGGATGCGTTTGCCTCCCGCTTTCATCAAATGCTCAAGTGCGGCACGCAAATCGGTATGAGCCGAATCCGCTTGTTCGCGCATTCGTTCTTCGACAAGTTTAATTTCTTCGGTTACAGGTGAGATAAAAGTAATAGCATTCATTCAGTCTCCCCAAGCAAAGAGTCGCGCCGCGTTTTGAGTTGTGATTGCGGCAATCTCCGCTGGGCTTTTGGAATGGATTTCTGCTATTCTATCAGCAATGTGCAAAATGTACGAGGGTTCGTTCCTTTTTTCACGAACGGGAATCGGGCTTAAAAATGGCGAATCTGTCTCAATCAGAAGCCTATCCAATGGTAATTGTTTGACGATTTCACGTTTTTTATCTGCGTTTTTATAAGTGACGGGTCCCGTCACACCGATATAGAAATTTAAATCCAAGCCTTTTTGTGCAGTTTCGAGTGTGCCATTAAATGAATGAAGCACGCCAGGTTTTTCTGCTAACGAGCCTGATAAACTTTTTTGCCATTCTTCTAAAATATTTAACAAATCAACTGAGGCTTCACCAAACCAAGCATCATTTTCTTCGCGCATGTGAATCACAACAGGTTTATTGACTTCTTTTGCAAAATCTAATTGTTGTTTTAATACTTCACGTTGAAATTCGCGTTTGTCTTTTTCTTTGACCCAATAATAGTCAATGCCAATTTCGCCAATCGCAACCACTTTTGGATGATTTGCTAATGCTTTAACTTCATCAAAATTTTTTTGATTAAATTCTTCTAAGTCGGTTGGATGAAAGCCGACAGCCGCATACACACTTGGATATTTTTCTGCTAACTTCACCGCCTCTTTACTTGACTTATGCTGGAGTCCTGGAACTAACAGCCTTATCAATCCCGCATCATTCGCGCGTTGAATCACTTCCTCGCGGTCAGAATCAAATTTGTGATAGTCAAGGTGGCAGTGGGTGTCGGTGAGTTGCATGGTTGATAAATTATATCAGCCTGTATTCACAGCACTTTTGCTTAGTTGACCAATACGAATAGTCTATGTATATTCATGCAAAACCTTGAGGAGAATGCTATGAGAAAAAATTTTATTTTGTTTACAATTTTTTTGGTTTTATTATCTATCTTTCCGCAAGGGGTAGCGCTGGCAGATGCCGCGCCGCCCGAAGCGCCGCCGGGCACAACTTTATTACCGGGCGAATCGATTACCCAAGTTCGGATGGTATTCGAAACAGTTACGTTGACTATCTCGAAACATCCTTCTAACCCACAAAGGGCAATGGCTAAAACAGAGGCGATTTTCACCATGCGCAACCTCGGCGCAACGGAAGAAAAAATGGCAGTGCGTTTTCCACTTTCATTTTTTAATGGAGATTCGGATGGTTATGGCAATTTCCCCGAAATTAATTCTATTATTGTGAAAGTGGACGGAAAAATTGTATCAACTCGCCGTGAGATTCAACCACACTCTTATAGTCAACGCTCATACAATGAGCGTGAGGAAATTCCTTGGGCGGTGTTTGATGTGACCTTTCCGCCAAATCAAGATGTGATGATTGAAGTGATTTACGATGTGTATGGATATGGTTACTATCCTTATGAAGCGTTCAAATATATTCTTGAGACGGGCGCAGGGTGGAATGGCACAATTGGCAAAGCCGAAATTATTGTGCGCTTGCCTTATGAAGTGAGCGCACAAAATTTCGATGTAAATAGTCAGGCTGGGTATGGAGCAACCAGCCCGGGCGGTGTCCGAAGCGGGAATGAAATCCGCTGGACGTTTACCGAGTTAGAGCCGACTTATCTTGATAATATCCAAATTGTAGTTGTCACACCGTTTTTATGGGAGAAGATTTTGAAAGAAAAAGAATATGTCCAAAAAAATCCAAATGATGGCGAGGCTTGGGGCAGGTTGGCAAAATTATATAAGGAAGTGGTGATGATGCCAAAAGGTTGGTTGCGTAACGACCCTGCTGGCGAGGAAGTGTATGAGTTGAGCAAAGATGCTTACGAGAAATGCCTTGCGCTTTTGCCGAAAGATTCTCTGTGGCATTATGGTTACGCCGATTTGCTTTGGGCGCATTACTATTATGGAATCTATTCAAGCGGGCAAGAGGATATCGAAGACATTTTAACAAAAACGTTAACGGCGCTTCAAACCACATTGACGCTTGACGCGAACAATCAGCAAGCAAAAGATTTGTTGCGAGATATTAGTTATCAACTTCCGCAAGCGGTGCAACGTGGAGAAAATGAAACATTCATCTTGCTTGGCTTGACGGCGACTCCGATTCCTCCTACACCTGTGCCTGTGCAACCAACCCTGACTTTTGTGCCTAGCCCCGTGCCTGTCACCCCAACTTCTTCGTCTGTGGAAGAAACGAATACGCCTGAGCCTGTTTCTACTTCTAACCCACTATGCGGAAGCGCGTTTTTGCTCCCTGCTTTGTTGGGAATATTATTTGTTGCAAGAAAAAGAAATCTGTAATGTAAAAGTGACTGCCGTTTTGCGGCAGTCACTTTGTTTTTTTCTTTGTTTTTTTGCTGATTTTATATTTTGCTTTGTTTTCGCCAACTTGCTTGTTTGGGATAATTGAAATCAAAGTGCGCAAGGCTTTGTTTACACTTTCTGAATCAGGAAAATACATTGCAATATCAGGTTCAAGTGTAATGGTTGGACCAAAATGTTTTTCGGTCACAGTTCCATCTTCGTTGTGGATTCGGACAGTGTAGCCTCGTTGCCTCGCCTTGTAATACTTTCCACGAATAGGTTTTTTTCCTGTGAAATCATATTCAGGCAACATGCCGTCATCATAATCTTTATAACTTTTTTTATTTGTTTTCTTCATATATTTTTCTCTCAGTTGGCGTTGCTTTGCGGCAACTGATAATCCGAACTATAACAAAATCTTCTGTTTCTTCTTTTTCAACATGAACAACCAATAAAATTCTTTGAAATTTAGATATTCCGATGCTTATTAATCTATCTTCTTTTTCTGAATGTAATTCATCAGGAAAAGTAACAAGAAATGGGTCATCAAATATTGTTTCACCTTCTTCAAAACTTACTTTATGTTTTGTAAGGTTAATTTTCGCTTTCTTTTTATCCCAATCATATATTTGTTTCACTCTTAAATTATACCGTTATTCGGTCTTAATAAACTTGCAGGTTGAACCTTCTAACTTTTCAACCTGCAAACTTTACAACTCAAAAACTATTTTATTCCCGCTACCTTCAACCCATCCTCCAAAATCCCCTTGACTTTATCTTTATGACGAGTTTCTGTATAAACGCGCAGAATCGGTTCTGTGCCACTAAAGCGGATTAACATCCAACCGCCATCTTCTAATTTATATTGAAAACCATCTACTGTAATTAAATCAACGACTTTCAAGCCACCTAAAGTTGAAGGATTGTTTTCTCGAATAATTTTCTTGCGGGATTCATGGTCGCCACTGAATGGACTATCTACACGATCGTAATAATATTCGCCACCGACTTTT
>JAEURG010000144.1 GCA_016789345.1 Anaerolineales bacterium
TATGAGTCCCATCCAAAAAGCAGGTTTATACTACCCAAACAAATTTGGCTTAATCACCATAAAATCACTTGAAGAAGTGATGGGAAAAAATGGTCTCAATGCCATCCTCAATCTTGGTGGTTTAGGTCACTACGTTGAAAACTACCCGCCAGATAATCTTGACAAAGGTTTTGACTTCGCCGAACTTTCTGCTATCGGTTCATCTTTAGAAGAAATGTACGGTCCACGTGGTGGAAGAGGTCTCGCGCTTCGTGCTGGACGCGCCACCTTTGCAGATGCCCTCCGCAACTTTGGAGCCTTAGCCGGTGCCGCCGACTTAGCCTTCGTCGTTTTACCGCTTCAATCTAAATTGAGAATTGGTCTGCCTGCATTTGCAAAAATTTTCTCCCAACTTTCAGACCAGCAAACCACAGTCGAAGAAAAAGACACCGAATGGGTGTGGACGATTCATAAATGCCCATGTTGCTGGGGCAGAACCGGTGCTGATAAACCCGTGTGCTTCATTGCTACTGGGCTTTTACAAGAAAGCCTCAAGTGGGTTTCCGGCGGAAATGAATTCCGCGTCAACGAATCCAAATGCATTGCCATGGGCGACAGCGTTTGTGAATTCATCGTTCAAAAAGAACCAATCTCTTAATATAAATAAGGGTCTGGCATGACAGACACCAAATCAAAAATCCTCATTGTAGAAGACGACCCTGATGTAGCCGAAATGCTCACGGCATATTTCCGTTCACAGGAATATGACGTATCTACTGTTAACTGGGGTGAAGATGGCGTGCGTTCGGCACAACAATCTCCGCCTGATTTAGCCATTTTGGATATTCGCTTGCCCGATATTGATGGCTATGAAGTAGCGCATCGCTTACGCAAAGACCGTCGCACATCTGATATTCCGATTATTTTCTTAACTGAAAAACGTGACCGTTCCGATAAGTTACAAGGCTTAGAAATTGGCGCGGATGATTACATCACCAAGCCGTTTGATATTCAGGAATTGCGTTTGCGTGTTCGCAATGCTTTGAATCGTGTTAGTCAAGGCTCGTTGACGAATCCAGTCACGGGTTTACCAGAAGGCGCATTGGTTGATGAAAAACTTTCTGAAGTGCTGGACAAAGATAATACTGCTTTGTTATTTGTTTCATTAACGAATATGGATGCTTTTCGTGAAGCCTATGGCTTTGTGGCTTCAGATGATGTATTGCGCGCCATCAGTTTGATGATTGGAAACACATTACGCGAATTTAGCCGTGCCGAAGATTTTCTTGGTCACTTAAGCCCTACAGATTTTATTTTGCTTGTCCCGCCTGCCAATATTTCTTCTTTGAGTGAAAAACTGCGTTCACGCTTAGACCAATCTATGGAATATTTTTATCCACTTAAAGACCGTGAGCAAATGGCAAAACAAAAAAACCGCTTAAATGCCAAACTTAATGATATTGCCTCCCTTAAGAGTTACAAAGGTGATGTTAATCAATTAAAAACAGAATTGATAAACCTGAAGAATAAATGAGCAGTTTGAAAATTACAGTTATTACCCCAACGTACAACGAAGCGGAGAACCTACCTAAATTGGTCTCCGCTTTATTTTCGCTTCCGCTTGATATTCATTTATTAGTTGTAGATGACAACAGCCCTGACGGCACGGGTCAAATCGCAGAAAAACTGGCTAAAGAATATCCAAACAAAATTGAAGTGATGCACCGCCCCGGCAAAATGGGATTGCGTTCAGCATATCTGAATGGGTTTCAGAAAATATTGACGAGCAGTACCCAAGTCATCGTCCAGATGGATGCGGATTTTTCTCACGACCCATCGGCTCTAATTGAAATGTCTAAATTACTTGAATCACATGATGTCGTTTTGGGTTCTCGCTATGTTTCAGGTGGCTCGGTAGATAAGCAATGGCCCCAGTGGCGAAAAGCATTATCAGCCTTTGGGAATTTTTATGCCCGTAGTATTTTGCGCTTGCCATTACACGATGTAACCACAGGCTACCGCATGTGGCGCAGTGACGTGCTACGACAAATCCCGTTTGAACATATTTATTCCAGCGGCTATGTTTTTTTAGTAGAAATGATTTATCTGGCGCATTGTCTTGAATTTAAGATTGGCGAATCTCCAATTTATTTTGCAGATAGGCGTTTTGGAAAGTCGAAAATGTCTTTCAAGATTCAACTCGAAGCCGCATTACGGATTTGGCAAGTGTGGTGGAATTATCGTGATATTCGCAAAGCAGGCAAGTCCGCGAGATTATAACCCTTCCTCAAAACCAATCCATCTGATAAAATACTGCCCGCACGCCGAACCAAACTATCAAACCCTCGGCTTTCCATGTCGAGGGTTTTTGTGTGTAAAAACAAGGAATGAAATAATAATGATTGAAAGAACCGACCTTAGAAATATTGCTATTATCGCCCATGTTGACCATGGAAAAACCACGCTTGTAGATGGATTACTGCGTCAATCTCATACGTTTCGTGAGAATCAACAAGTTGCAGAACGAGTCATGGACTCTAACGACCTTGAGCGTGAACGTGGTATTACCATTCTTGCAAAGAATACAGCCATTACTTTGAATGACCCCAAAACCGGCAATCCAATCAAAATCAATATTGTAGATACACCCGGACATGCCGACTTTGGTGGTGAAGTGGAACGTGTGATGAACATGGTAGATGGTGTACTTTTGCTAGTGGATGCGGCAGAAGGACCAATGCCACAAACTCGTTTTGTGTTGAAGAAAGCACTTGAAATGGGACATAAAGCAATTGTGGTCATTAACAAAGTAGATAGAAAAGATGCTGAGCCATCTCGTGTTTTGAACGAAACTTTTGATTTATTTATTGAACTTGGTGCCACCGAAGAGCAAGCAGATTTTCCAGTGGTATATGCACAAGCAACTGCTGGTAAAGCAGGACTTGAACCTGCTTTAGGCGAGGACGCAAATTTACAACCGATGTTTGATACTATTCTCAAACATATTCCCGCCCCCAAAGTGGATGTAGATGCTCCATTACAAATGTTGGTGACAACATTAGGTTATGACGATTATCGTGGTGTTACGGCTGTTGGACGTGTATTTGCTGGCAAAATTAAAGCCAATCAAAAATTGGCTCGCATCAAAATGGATGGGAAAATTTTGCCAGAATCAGCAAAATATCTTTACACATTTAAAGGCTTGAACAAAATTGAAGTGGAAGAAGCCTTAGCAGGTGACATTATTTCATTAGCAGGTTTAGATGAAATTTCCATCGGCGAAACATTAGCCGACCCTGCCAACCCTGTTGCCTTACCAACAATTAAAGTCGAAGAACCAACTGTACGAATGACATTTGGTGTGAACACATCTCCGTTTGCAGGGAAAGAAGGCAAATGGGGAACATCTCGTAATTTACGCGAAAGATTATATGAAGAACTTCGCACGAATGTATCGTTACGAGTTGAAGATACTGATTCGGCAGAAAACTTTTTAGTGTCGGGTCGCGGTGAATTGCATTTAGGAATCTTAATTGAAACGATGCGTCGTGAAGGCTATGAATTTCAAGTTTCACGCCCAGAAGTGATTTATCACAAAGCAGAAGATGGCGCATTACTCGAGCCGTTTGAAGAAGTGCATATTGAAACCAGCAGTGAAACTGTCGGGGCGGTGGTCGAAATGCTTGGTTCAAGACGAGGCAAAATGATGGACATGCAGGATGCAGGTCAGGGAATGACGCGGGTGGTTTACATCGCCCCAACGCGTGGCTTGCTCGGCTTCCGTTATCAATTTCTCACATCTACACGTGGCGCAGGAGTCATGCATACAATCTTTCATGGTTATGATGAATTAGCGGGTGCAATCTCATCGCGCACGAATGGTTCAATTGTGGCGTGGGAACAAGGTACAACCACTGCGTATGCGTTGAAGTCTGCTGAAGAACGTGGTATTTTGTTTGTGGGTCCTGGTGTTGAAGTGTATGAAGGCATGGTGATTGGCGAGAATGCACGCGGACAAGATATTTCTGTGAATGTGTGCAAGAAAAAACATTTGACCAATATCCGTTCTGCGGGTGGTGATATGGAAATTCGCCTCACGCCACCGAGACGCATGTCGCTGGACGAAGCAATTGAATATTTGTCTGACGATGAGTTGCTAGAAATTACCCCTGAAAATTATCGCATTCGCAAACGCCTTTTGAGTGCTGATGAACGTGGCAAGCAGACTAAAAAGGTCAAAGAACAGTTTGGTGAGTCTTAAAATTAAAATGAAACTGCCGAAGTCTTTAAGACTTCGGATTTTTTTATGTTTAACAACTCAACGTAATCGTCTTACTACTCGTATCCCCAACGGCATTAAACGCCACAACATAATATCCAACACTCTGACCAGATAACAAAGTAATCGTTTCTGTAAATTCGATGCTGTTTGCAATGAGTTCAGCAACTTGCTCATTATTCCGAAAAACGCGATAACCAGATTCGTTATCTTTATCTTTCCAGCGGATACTCACATCCGCTTCGTTGGTTGCATAATTGCAAGATACATTCCATTGTTGCAAACTGACATTATCTGGTGCGCCTCCTTGAGGCGTAGGTGGGGCTGTGACCGTTGGTACTGCGGCGAGGCTTCCAGATGGCGTCACAAATTCTGCTGCAACCCAACATGGACCCGCATCCGTCATCACAACCCAATAATTTGGCGGATAAAACCCAATGATTTCCACTGCATCTTGCGGTGTGATTTGTGTAATGCGTTCATAATTGACACCCGGACCAGTTCTGCAATTGGTCACATCTTCAAAACTGGCAAATGGTTGCCCAGATGATGTATCTGATGTCGCTTGTGCATCATTGCTTGTTGCTGGTGCTAAAGTTGGGCTTGCCAGTGGAGTTTTAAGTGCCGCTTCAACCGTCAGAGCGGCAGATGTTTGCACCGCCTCAGCAGATTCTGGTGAGTTTGGTGACGGCATATTACAGGACGAAATTAAGATTGCTGATATAAAAAATAAAACAAAAATTCTCTTCATAAATTCTCCAATATAGAATTATGTCATTCTGAGCAAAGCGAAGAATCTCAAAGATTATCTCAGAGACTCTTCGCCAGCCTTTCACTTTGTTCACGGCTTTCGGCTCAGAGTGACACTAGATTTTTTATTCCCCATCCCCTTCGAGCCAAGTTGCCATATATTCTTTTTCCATCTCTACGGCTTGCTTTGTGAGATGTAACGGATGGAATGTATCCACCATCACTGCTAATTCTTTGGTTTCTTTTACGCCAATGCTTGCTTCTGTCATCCCCGGTTGTGGACCATGTGGCAAACCAAATGGATGCAAACTAATATCGCTTCGGTCAATACCTTTTCGACTCATAAAATTACCTTCGGCATAATAAATCACTTCATCAGATTGGATGTTGGAGTGATTGTATGGCGCAGGAATGCCTTCGGGATGATAGTCAAATAAACGTGGTACGAAAGAGCAAACCACAAAGTTCCAACCATCGAAAGTTTGATGTACTGGTGGTGGCTGATGAATTCGCCCAGTAATCGGTTCAAAATCTTCAATGTTAAATATCCATGGATACAAATACCCATCCCAACCAATCACATCAAATGGATGATGGTCAAGAATATGTTGCGAGATTCGGTCACGCACTTTTATGCGTACATCAAACTCACCTTTTTCGGTGTGCGTTTCTAATTCTTCTGGCACGCGAATATCACGTTCGCAGTAGGGTGCATGTTCCAACAATTGACCGTAATTATTTCTATATCGTTTCGGTGGCTCAAGTTGACTTGGATTTTCAATTGTGAAAAACTTTGTCTCTTCGCTTAATTCCATTTGCCAAGTAGTGCCAAACGGAATCACAATGTAATCACCTTTGCGAAATGGCAAATTGCCAAACTGGCTTTTCAATACACCACTGCCATCATGCACCCACCAAGTTTCGTAGGCTTGTGAGTTGCGATAAAAATAATCCATCTTACCTTTTGGCGCGCGTGATACGCCGAGAATCACATCATTGTTTCCGAGTAAGGGAATGCGTCCTGAAACAGGGTCAGTTCCCAATGGAGTCTGATGCGTTTGAAAAGCACGATGACGTATCGGACCAAAATCAACATATTCAGGTTTAGCAGGTCCGCAATCAGCAGTCTTTGCAACGCGTGGTGGTAAAAAGTGATGATACAAAATGGATTGCAGTGAAGAAAAACCTTCAAGCCCCATCAATTCTTCACGATACAATTTTCCGTTTGGTTTTTTGAATTGCGTGTGACGTTTGTGGGGGATTTGCCCAAGTTTGTGATAGAAAGGCATTTTATTCTCCTTATTTTTTGACAATTACGATGGATGAAATTAATTCATCTAAAATATTAAGCGGCGGTTCAAATAAATTTGCATCAGCCGTATTGACGCGGTCATTGATTGTTTGAAAATAATTTTCAAATTCTTCTGGCGTTGTTAAAGGCTGGTTTACATATTCTTGCAAAAACGGCGCATTGATATTGAAAATAACAGACACAAAAAATTTTTCATCTAGTGTAAGACCTTGATATAAAAAAGTTAATTGTGTATTGCTCAAACTGTTAGCATCAAACGATTTCAAAATCAAATAACGATACCCATCTCCATTTTGAAAAGCCTGCAAGCGGATTTGTGCATCAATGATGGAACCTGCGCCGGGCAATCGTGGAAAATCTATCCGATGGTCACTTTGACCTTCAAGCACCGCATCTAACTCTCCGAGGATGCCTGCTTCAAGCGCGTCAACATCTTCTACGCGGAAGATTCGGATTCCGTCTGCTAGTATGTCTTCTCTACCGTTGGTGTATGCTGAAAATAAAATCCGTGCATGTTGTGGATACGGCAATTCAAAGGGTGCATTTGCTTCCGTGAGTGTAATAACGCTTGTGCTTAAGCCTTCCTCAAAACCAAGCGGTGTATCAAAACCAACAGCAAGATTCATTTCATCAAATGTAAAAACATTTTCAACTGAAATAGCAATGGTGGGGAAAGGTGTGGCTTTGGGAGTAACTTCTGTAGGTGATGAAATTGTATTTGTAACAGTCGGTGTATTTTCAATGGGTGGGATGGCAGTTGTTTCATTTGATGTACAACTCACTAAAAAGAGTAGCAAGACAAATAAAACAACTGCTTTTTTCATTTTGTTTCGCTCACTTCGTACACCACAACACTCTCTTGCTCGTTTGGGTCATTTCTAGCAACGACGGCGATGACTTCTTCTGCGTCACTCAAATTGACGGGCTGATGAGGTAAGTTCGGCGGAATGAATAAAAATTCACCAGCCTCGTTAATTGTAGAGTGTTCTAAATTTTTCCCGTATCTTGTTTCGGCTTTGCCTTGAATAATATAAATCACAGTTTCGTAGCCATCGTGATAATGTGCTACGGCTTTTCCGCCCGGCGGAATCACCACCAAATGCATACATAAATGTTTTGAGCCAGCCGTGTTTGCAGAGATGCCTTCAAAATTTGGCAACTGCTGTTTGCTGATATGTGTGCCCTGCGGACGAACTGTAATAATTTTATCCATTATGGAAGCCCAGTAACATTGATAGATTGAATTAAGGTATCTAAAGCACTTAATCTAGGTGTGAAAGAATCCGATGATGTATTGTTCAATTGCTCAGTAACCCGAATGACCTCACTTTCAATGAATGCAAAATCACCTTGGTCTGTTGGGGTGGGATAGCCAACTAAGAAATCTACATTAATTGGAAAAACGGCAGAGACGTAGTACAAGCCATCATTTGTGATTCCTTGAAATGTGTAGAACATCCCGTTATTAGTAATTGGATGAGGGAACTGGCTAAATTCTGTTATATATCGAATCCCTGAACCATTTTGAAATGTGGCAGTTCCAAAATTTGCATAAAACATTTGCCCTGCGTTGAACGTTGGTAAAAAAGGTAATCGCTCAGGTAATGCTTGATTTGGATTCGCAATCAAAGATTTCAGAGTTTCAATGTTTTTACCAACATCTTCGTTCATGGCAACATATTCAGCAATTGGATAAATGTAAATATCCGCTTTATGAAAGGTATCTGTCAACACATAACCTGCAAGATTGTATGTGTGATATTGGGGATAAGTTGCCCACCATGGCATATCAGCGGCTGGAAGAGATTCTTCAACGATTTCTTCTGTTGCTGATGTTGCAATTCCTGTAGGTATGACAAATGAGATATTATCGTCAATAAATGATATGCCATTAACTTCAGTGGGGATAGGCGCAGAGGCAGTCAGTGCTTGCAAAGTGCCTGCCACAATCGTTTCTACACTGGGCTGTTCAGGTGCAGGGACAGCAGGGCTACATGCAATCAAAACAAAAATTAAAAAGATTAAGGTAATTTGTTTTTTTTGCATTTTATAAATTACCACGTTTTTGTTGTTCGGCTTCGATTGATTCAAACAAGGCTTTGAAGTTACCTTTACCAAATCCTTGCGCGCCGTGTCGTTGAATTACTTCAATGAACATCGTCGGGCGGTCTTGAATTGGGCGGGTAAAAATTTGAAGCAAGTACCCTTCATCATCGCGGTCAACCAATATCCCGAGTTCATGAATCGTTTTCATATCTTCTTTAATTTTG
>JAEURG010000147.1 GCA_016789345.1 Anaerolineales bacterium
ATTAAAATATCAACTTCGCCTTGCACAATCACATATAATTCTTTGCTACTGCTGTTTTCTTGAAAAACAATATCCCCAGTATTAAACACAACTTCTTGACATAAATTTGCGACTAACTCTAATTGCGTTGGTGTAAATTGATAAAAAATATCGGATTGTTTTAAGAAGTTGACGAGATTATTCATGGCGGAAGTTTAACATACTCATGGATGAAGTGCAACTAGATTTGTCAGATAAGATTAACTTGCTAGAAAGAATCAACTAGCAGTCAGGTTTGAGGCGGTTTATCTTTTTCGCTTCTTGACTAGGGGTAGGTTTGAATCAGCCAATCAAGCGGGTCTACTTGGATGCCGTTTACCCACAACTCCCAATGCAAATGCGCACCTGTGACTCGCCCTGTGCCGCCGACTAAACCAATGACTTGATTTTGTTGAACAACATCGCCGACATTTACTTGAATTTGTGATTGATGCCAAAAGCCGCTATACACGCCCCAACCATGGTCAATAACTGTGGCATTGCCACGCACTGTCCACAAGCCTGTGTAAACAACAACACCCGCCGCAGGAGACATAATTGCTAAACCATCCCCACCACCAAAATCTAAACCAGTGTGAAAACCATTAATCGTTAATCCGTTTCCTTGACCAATGTATGTGCGCCGATTTCCAAAGCGTGAAGTGAAGTACGTGGATTCGGCATAGGCAATGGCTGGTGAAAGAAAATCGCCAGTCCAGTATTTTGTTGGCGTGGCTGGAGATGTGATATTAACTAATTCTTGTAATTCAGGTTCAGTAGAAGCAGGGTCAATCGTTGCTGGGTCAACAAACAGAATTGGGTCTTCTGGATAATTGCCAGAGATAATTAAAATCAATTGTTCGTAAGATTGCCTGCTTCCATCTGGAAGAGTTGCGTCTAATCTTAAAGGATACACGCCTGGCTCTAACAAAGCATGGACTCCTTGTAATGCAACTTGAGTGCCGTCATCATTTTGGAAAAAGTTTAATGGGTGGTCAACTAACAAACCGCCAAGTGTTACATCTGGCTGTGTGGTGACTTTGATAACACCTGTACCACCTTGTTTGAGTGGCAAACCTCGAATTTCGGCTGTGAGAAATGCCGAAGGTAAACCGCTGATATTGCCTGTAGATTCGCCCGGTGCAAACAATGTATCGTTTGGGATGCCATCCCACGTTCCACTTAATTGATTAATATCAGTCAAGTTCCAAACACTTGTATTGTTTTTGATTGCCAATTCAAGCAATGATTCTCCAGCCTGTGGTGAAACTCGTTTTTGATTTGGGTTTATATCTTGCTCTGGAATAATCATATTTGTGCCGACATAAAATTCACTTGGACTGACGACGCGATTCAATCGTTTGAATAAATCTTCTGGCACTTGTGTTTGACGAATCAAACTGCGATACGAATCACCAAAGTTGATGAAGCGTGTATTTAATAAACCTGTCACACCTTCAAGACCGGGGATAATTAATTGCTGACCTGCTTTAAGTTGATTCGGGTCTGTGATGTTGTTTGCCGCCATCAAATCATTCATGCTGACGTTGAAACGCGAAGCAATAGATGAAAGACTATCGCCCGGTTGTACGATATAAATGGGACCTGTGCTATCTTGTGCTTGTGCAGGTTGAAAAGGGAGAATTAATAAACACAAAAAAAGAAGAATAAACTTCTTAAACCTTTGTGTACTTGGTGTCCTTTGTGGTAAAAAATTAAGCATCTTTGAATTCAACTTTGTCACCAATTTCATAATCACCGAAACGGTCCGGATGGATTTCTAAAGTATATTTTGCATCGGCTTTGGGGAAGTAAGCAGGCTTCCATGATTTGGCTATAACTTTATCTACAACAATCATGTCGGCATTAATCCAAAACACGGCTAAATCAAATGAGACGAAGAACATGTGAATCGAACTGTCGAGGCGAGAATCAGATTTTCCAACCAGTAACAAGCCGAAGTCAGGTTCGAGGCGCGGACGAAACATCAAGCCGCGTAGTTTGGTAAAAAATCCATCACCAAATAATACGCGAGCAGGCGTATCAATTTTTTTGGTTAAGTTATTTATAGTAATGTAACGTGACATGGGAAATCAAAAAGTGCGACGCACCCTTAGTTATTTGCTAAAAACTTTTTCAACACTTTCCATTAATTCTTGCGGACTAAATGGCTTGGCAATGTAATCATCTACTTTGGCAATGTGTAAGCCGAGAACTTTATCAATGTTTTGTGCTTTGGCTGTAACGACGATGACAGGAATATCGCGTGTGGTAGGTTCGGCTTTCATTTGTTGGTATACTTCCCAGCCATCCATGTCAGGCATCATTAAATCAAGCAAAACCAAATCGGGTTTCATCTCGCGAACCATTTTGATTCCTTCAACCCCGCCCGGCGCGCCATGCACATCAAAACCTTTGCGCCCAAGTATTAGCCTGATTAAGTCAATCATCTCAGGTTCATCTTCAATGCACAAAATTCTTTTGAGCGTTTGCTCCATAAATTTAAGTTTACCATGAAAATTATTACATGGAATGTAAACGGCATTCGGGCTGTATTAAATAAAAATGCGTTGGCATGGGCATTTGATTCAAACCCCGATGCGATTTGTTTGCAAGAAGTAAAAGCCAAGCCAGAACAATTAAGTGAAAATCAAAAAGCAAGTTTGAAATTGGATTATGTTTGGAATCCCGCTCAAAAACTTGGTTATAGCGGCGTGACAACATTTTATAAAAACAAACCTGATACTTTTTCGATGGGGATGGGCAAACGTAAATTTGATATGGAAGGTCGCCTCATTGCTACGGGGTGGGCTGATGTGCGACTCCTCAACATTTATTTTCCTTCGGGATCGCGTGGGCATGAGCGTGTGGATTTCAAACTTGAGTTTTATGCTGAATTATTGAAAGTTTGCAAACGCTTGCATAAAAACAATGAACAATTAATTTTATGCGGCGACTTTAACACGGCTCACAACGAAATTGATTTGAAGAATGCTAAGCAAAATAAAAACACTTCTGGTTTTTTGCCAATAGAACGCGAGTGGTTTCAAAAATATTTAGACGCTGGCTTTGTGGATGTATTTCGGCATTTGTATCCCGACAAAGTTCAATACACATGGTGGACGAATATATTGAACGCCCGCGCTCGCGGAATCGGCTGGCGGTTAGATTATTTTCTCATATCAGAATCTTTGCTTCCGCGTGTGAGAGATGTGATTATCCATGATTCGGTGATGGGGTCTGACCATTGTCCGGTGGAATTAATTTTGGATGAGAATGCCTCGGCGTAAACAAAGGCGACAGGTTTTGCAAGCAGGCATAGGTTAAAAAATGAAGCGTGATGTTGTCATATTAGAAAATCATATAAATATTTGTCAAGTCGCCACGTCTAAGTAGTGACTTGGTATAATGCAATCTGTTCGTAAATTTTGGAGGATTCC
Organism: Anaerolineales bacterium; assembly: GCA_016789345.1. Lineage (GTDB taxonomy): Bacteria > Chloroflexota > Anaerolineae > Anaerolineales > Villigracilaceae > Villigracilis. The sequence goes on from JAEURG010000147.1 coordinate 3,459, forward strand.
TTGAATTCGCGTAGCTCATCTTTTTTTGTGTATTTCCTTTTGCTGGTTGCTATTGGAGCCATGTTGTATGTTGGGCTTCGTGACAACTCAAATACTGCTGAACCGTTGACGATTAGCCGTGTGGCTGGGCAGGTACAAAACGGTCAGGTTTCTCGAATTATTGTTGAAGGCGATGATGTCATTCGCGTTATCACAACGAATGGAACTGAAGCCGAATCGCGCAAAGAGCCTGATACTACATTAGTAGAACAACTTCGTAGTTTTGGCGTAACATCTGAACAACTTGCCAAAGTAGATATTGAAGTGAAAGCACCTTCTGCGTGGGGTGGCGTGTTAAGCGGCGCTTTATATCTCTTGCCGATTTTGTTTATGGGTGGTTTGTTGTGGTTCATTTTCCGTCAGGCGCAAGGCAGTAATAATGCCGCCATGTCTTTTGGAAAATCTCGTGCCAGAATGTTTAGTGGCGAACACCCAACTGTCACTTTTACTGATGTGGCTGGCGCAGAAGAAGCCAAACAAGAACTCGCTGAAGTGGTTGAGTTTTTGAAAGAACCGCAAAAGTTTATTCAACTTGGCGCCAGAATTCCGAAAGGTGTTTTGTTGGTGGGTCCGCCCGGAACGGGTAAGACCTTAATGGCAAAAGCCGTTTCTGGCGAAGCAGGCGTGCCGTTTTTCTCAATCTCTGGTTCTGAATTTGTTGAAATGTTCGTTGGTGTGGGTGCCAGCCGTGTGCGTGACTTATTTGAGCAAGCCAAACGTCATAGCCCTTGTATTATTTTCGTAGATGAAATTGATGCTGTAGGTCGCCAACGTGGGGCAGGGCTTGGTGGTTCACATGATGAACGTGAGCAAACCTTAAATCAAATGTTGGTTGAGATGGATGGTTTTGATACCGATACAAACGTCATCATCATTGCCGCCACTAACCGACCTGATATTTTAGACCCTGCACTCATGCGCCCCGGTCGCTTTGACCGCCGTGTGACGCTTGACCGCCCGGATGTTAAAGGGCGTGAGGCTATTCTCAATGTGCATATTAAAGGAAAACCGTTAGACCCATCAGCGAACTTGGCTACTATTGCTCGTGGTACACCAGGTTTTGCAGGTGCCGATTTAGAAAACTTAGTAAACGAAGCGGCAATCCTTTCAGCAAGGCGCAATAAAAAAGCAATTGGTCAGGCTGAATTAGAAGAAGCGATTGAACGCGTGGTGATGGGACCTGAACGAAAATCTCGTCTCATTTCTGATGAAGAGAAACGCATCATTGCCTACCATGAGGCTGGTCATGCGATTGTGGCAAATGCCATCATTGAAGCAGACCCCGTCCAAAAAGTGACCATCGTTGGTCGCGGACAAGCCGGTGGCGTAACATGGTTCAGACCTGATGAAGATAGAATCTTAATGTCTCGTAAAAAGATTCTTGCCACGCTTGCAATGGCATTAGGTGGGCGTGCCGCAGAAGAATTGATTTTTGATGACATCACTTCTGGCGCATCGAATGATATTGAACAAGTCACTCGTATGGCACGTGCTATGGTGACTCGTTTGGGTATGAGTGCTGAAATGGGAACGCTTGTCTATGGCCAAAAAGAAGAGATGATTTTCCTCGGGCGTGAAATTTCAGAACAACGCGATTACTCTGATGCGGTTGCTGAACAAATTGACCGCGAAGTCCGCAAGATTGTGGAAGAGGCTTATAAGCAAGCCAAAAATCTTGTGAAGAAATATCGCAAGCAATTGGAATTGGTTGCAAAGACATTGCTTGAAGTTGAATCCATCAACCGTGAAGAATTTGAAAAACTCTTCCCACCTCCAAACGGTAAGAAGAGTGGAACACCGCAACCAGCGTAATGCGTGATTCGTAAAACGTAAAGAGCCTTCGATTTCTCGGAGGCTCTTTTTTTATTAATCAATTACGTATTACGTTTTATGAATTACTTTCCTTATGCTGTCTCACCAACTCACGGCGTAAAATCTTTCCGACCGTTGTCTTTGGCAATTCAGTGCGGAACTCAATATGGCTTGGAACTTTATAAGGTGCAAGATGTTCTTTGCAAAATGCTTTGAGGTCTGCTTCACTTAATGATTCACCGGGCTTCAACACAACCCAAGCCTTAACTGCTTCACCACGTTGTGGGTCTGGGATACCACCAACGCCGACTTCTAAAACTTTGGGGTGATTGCTAATGGCTTCTTCCACTTCACGGGGCCATACTTGGAAACCACCAGGTTTGATGAGTTCTTTCTTGCGGTCAACAATATAGAAATAGCCATCTTCGTCCATGCGAGCGATATCGCCAGTAAATAGCCAAGTTTTTCCATCTTTCAGTTGACGTAATGAATTGGCTGTTTCAGTCGGCATATTGTGATAGCCCTTCATCACATTCGGCGCATTGATGATGATTTCACCAATTTCACCTTGTGCCATTTCAGATTCGCCATCATCCAAACTGATGAGTTTAACGTCTACATCTGGTAAAGGCATACCGATAGAGCCAATTTTATTTTCACCATTCAATGGGTTACAGTGTGTAGCAGTCGGCGCTTCAGACATGCCAAAGCCTTCAAATACTTTTCCGCCTGTTAATTTTTCAAACGTTTCTTTTGTCTCTTTCATCAAAGCCGCCGAACCAGAGATACACGCTTTGATAGATGACAAATCATATTTGCCTGCTTTTACATCGGGATGATTGTTAATCGCGTTATACAGTAAGGGCACACCGGGGAAGAGCGTTGCTTTGAATTTGCTGATATTTTCTAATACATCTTTCAAATCACGTGCATTAGGAACCATCACCATGCTCGCGCCAATCGTCATTGCAAATGCCATGCCTGCAATCATGCCATACACATGGAAGAGCGGAATGCCCATCAAGGTCACTTCTTTGCCTTCTTCAGCAGTCACAAACCAGGCTTTCATTTGAAGTGTATTTGCTACAACATTTCTGTGCATAGCGACTGCACCTTTTGGAACGCCCGTTGTGCCGCCAGAATATTGAAACAAGGCAGTGTCGTCGGGTGAAATATCAATTTGGGGCTTAGGCGAAGAGGCGTGTTTCTTTAATAAATCCTGCATCAACACATCGCGCGAATCTAAATTTTCAATGCGGTCGCCTTCTTTCTTTTCTTTGGCGATCGTAAATAAAAATCTCAAAACAGGAGGCAATGTCTCTTTGATGTTCGTGACGATAATCTTTTTCAAATTCGATTTTTCGCGCACTTCTTTCAACTTGTTATAAAAACGACTCAAACAAAACATCACTTCAATGCCTGCGTCTTTTACAGGGGTAAGAATTTCTTCAACAGGGTAAGTAGGGTTCACTGCAACCACTACGCCACCTGCTTTCAAAATTCCAAAAAAGGCAATCACAAACTGTGGTGTGTTCGGCATAAAAATACCAACACGGTCACCTTTTTTGACGCCCATTTCCACAAGAGCCGCCGCCATGTGGTCTGATAATACATTCATCTCTTTATAAGAAATGACCGCGCCCTTAAATATCGTACAGGCACGGTCAGGATACTTGCGCGCGGCTTCTTCCAAAAAATGAAACAACGGC
>JAEURG010000149.1 GCA_016789345.1 Anaerolineales bacterium
TGCGTGGCAAAGTGAAACCTATTTTCTATCGGAGGAGAACCGTATGAAACAAAAGTTATCTGTTTTACTCTCGTTGCTAGTGTTAGCAAGCATGGTACTAGCCGCTTGTGGCGGCGGTGGTGCTAGCTCAGCATCGGGACCGATTCCATTTCCAGAAGGAGGCAAATCTGTCACTGGTGCGTATGACCAAGAACCAGATGCAGTTGTGCCTTACTTCACCCAAATGTCATTTGAAATTTGGGTCACCCAATTAACATTAGTGGGGTTGGGTGAATGGGATGACAAAGGCAACTTCGTGCCTGAATTAGCAGTTGAAGTTCCGACTGCTGAAAACGGTGGCGTTTCTGAAGATGGTTTAACCATCACTTGGAAATTGCGCGAAGGCTTATTATGGTCTGATGGTACACCGCTCACTTCAGCAGATGTGAAGTTTACTTGGGAAATGGTGATGGACCCTGGTAATGCAGTCACATCCCGCACTGGTTATGACAAAATCGAAAGCATTGAAACCCCTGATGATACAACCGTTGTTATCAAGTTCTCTGCGTTGTATCCGCCTTGGCCCACCTTGTTTACCCAAGGTCCAAACAATGGTGGCGGTATCGTGCCTAAGCACATGCTCGAAGGCAAGACCGCTGTAGAAAGCGACCCCTTCATCCGTATGCCTACGGTTGCTTCCGGTCCATTCGTGATTACTGAATGGATTCCCGGCGATTACATGACCTTGCTCCCCAACCCGAACTACTATAAAGGTCGTGCCAAACTTGACCGTGTACAAATTCGCTTTGTGGCTGATTCTGCCGCCGCTCTTGCCGCGCTTCAAACTGGTGATATTGACTGGTACCCCAACTTCTCTGAAGGCGACATCGAAACCCTCAAAGGTCTCGAACCCAATGTCAAACTAACCGTGATTCCTGGTGTAGATTTTGAACACTACTTCTTCAATCTTGGTCGCGTTGACGGTGTAGATGGACGCGGTAAAGCTGACAATGAAGGCTTCTGCCCATTCAAAGATGTACGTGTACGCAAAGCCATTACACTCGGCATTAATCGCCAAGCAGTTGTAGATTCCTTGCTCAGCGGTTACACCACCGTGCCTGTCAGCCAATGGCCCAACAGCAGTTGGACGAACGACAACCTCGTAGTTGATGGTTATGACCCAGATGCCGCCGCCGCTTTGCTCGATGAAGCCGGCTACACCGTTGGTGATGATGGTATTCGCGTTGGCGACTGCAATGGTGAACAAGTTCGCCTTTCCTTCAACTTTGAAACCACCACTGCCCCAATTCGCATCAGCATTGCAACTGCCGCCCAAGCCGACCTTGCCAAGATTGGTGTTGAATTCACCCCAATTCACACACCTGCTGGTACATTCTTCGGTCAATATGTGGATGGCGGTCCATTGACCACCGGTAAATATGATATGGGTGGTTACACCACTGGCTTCTACCCAGACCCATATACCGACAACTACTCCTGCGAAAACATTCCGAACGCTGCGTCACCCACTGGTAATAACTGGTATCACAACTGTGACCCATTCCTCTCAGACCTGATGGATACCATGCTTGATACGGTTGACCCAGCAGAACGCAAAGCCATCCTTGACGAAGCCCAAGCCTACATTGCTGAACAATATTATGTAATCATGATGTATGCTCGTGGTAACGTGTATGGCTCTACCCCACGTTTCCAATTCGGTCCTGTTGGTCCTGAAAGTGATATCAACTGGAACTCAGAATTATGGGATGTTACTGAATAATCGTACTTTAAGTTAAAAGCTCCATGCTCAAAAACGAGAGGCAGGGGAAACCCTGCCTCTCCGTCTACTCTAAATTTGTTCGGAGGTAGTGAAATGTGGTCTTATCTTGTGCGGCGTATTTTTCAAGCACTTTTTACTTTATTAATTATTACTGTTTTGTGTTTTCTCTTAACACGCTTTTCAGGCGACCCTCTGGCACAATACGCTACCAACCCACGCATGAGTGCGGCAGATAAAGAAGCCCTTATAGAGCGGCTTGGGTTAAATGACCCATTACATGTTCAATATTTCAAATGGTTAGGGTTGGCAGTGCAAGGTAATTTAGGTAATTCTTTCTTTGCCAAACAACCCGTCTCTGAAATGATAATGCAACGCCTACCGAACACGTTAATCCTTATGCTCACTGCTGAGTTTTTCACAATCCTTTTTGCGCTAATCCTCGGCATTATCTCTGCTGTAAAACAGTATTCATTTATAGATAATTTAATCACTATGTTTTCATTTATTGGGTTTTCCGTCCCTATTTTCTTTAGTGCGTTAGGGTTGATGTTGATATTTGCCGTTCAATTCAAAGCCTGGGGGTGGCCTTACCTTCCTACCGGCGCGGCAGTCTGGAACAAGAGTGACCCCGTTGAATACATCCGAAATTTAATTCTGCCAGTTTCAGCGTTAGTATTAGTTAGCACGGCAGGCTATTCTCGTTTTGTGCGTACTAGCATCCTAGAAGTGCTTGGGTTAGATTACATCCGTACTGCTCGCGCAAAAGGTTTACACGACCGCGCCGTTCTCTTCAAACACGCGCTTCGCAACGCCGCCTTACCATTGGTGACAATCGTCGGGTTAGATATTCCATTTCTACTTGGCGGTGCAATTGTGACTGAATCAATTTACTCATGGCCTGGCATGGGCAGGCTGTTTTGGGAGTATGCTCAACGCAGTGATTATCCAGTTGTATTAGGCGTTTTATTGGTTATCTCAACTGCAGTCGTATTTTTAACAATAGTTACAGATGTAATCTACACATTTGTAGACCCGCGCATTAAGCTTGGTTAATGGAGATAGTTCGATGGCAACCGATATCGCATCCTTAGATAACCCCGTACTTGGTCTTGAATCGGCTAGCAAGCCGCTTACCCCCGGACAACTGATATGGCGCAGATTCCTAAAACACCGTATGGCAGTTGCCGGCATGATTAGTTTTGCCTGCTTGCTGTTGTTTATCCTTGGAGGTTCTCTAGTAGTATCAAAGCAACAAGCCAATGCAGTAGATTTGCAAGTCCGCCTCAGTGCTCCATCCCAAGAATTTTTGATGGGCACTGATGACACAGGGCGTGATATTTTTGCACGCATCATTCATGGCGGACAGATTTCCCTATTCGTAGGCGCGGTTTCCGTCATTATTTCGGTGACGTTGGGAACATTAATCGGTGGGTTGTCTGGCTATTTTGGCGGCTGGGTAGATACAATCCTAATGCGCTTCACAGAGTCGATGTTATCCAACCCTCAACTGTTTCTATTAATTGTGCTTGGAAAATTCATCGGTAGAAATATCACTACAATTAATATCTTTGGCATAACCGTAAGTGGAAGTGTGCTGATTGTGATTTGCGTAATTGGCTTAACCTCATGGATGGCGCTTGCCCGTATTGTGCGTGCCAATGTACTTTCATTAAAAGAGTTAGATTACGTCTCTGTTTCAAAATCATTAGGTTCAAGTGAGCTTAGAATCTTCTTCCGCCACCTCATTCCAAACACAATGGGCGTGATTATTGTGGCTACAACTTTAGGGCTAGCGGGTTCTATCCTTTCAGAAGCCTATGTTTCATTCTTAGGCTTAGGGATTCAGCCCCCCACAGCCTCATGGGGTAACATGCTCACCGCCGCACAAACTTTCGTGCAACAAGGCTCGTGGTGGATGTGGGTATTTCCCAGCACATTCATTGTGTTGACCATTTTATCCGTCAATTTAATGGGTGATGGGCTACGCGATGCCTTTGACCCACGCAGTAATCGTCATATGTAGAATTCGACTATTAAACAAAAAAGTCCATCTTCATCAGATGGACTTTTTTATTTGAAAAACAATCCCCAAGCCGCTAGCCCGCCAAACACCAAAATTACAATAAATGTTCCTGTTAAGATTTCTCGCGTTTCACGTTGGTCTGCTAACTTTAAATCTGGAGCAATGCCGCTCACTGCCCAAAGCGGGCTGGCAAACCATGCAAACATCGCGCCGCCCAGCAAACCACCTACATGACCCCAATTATCAATATTAGGGGCTAAGCCAATAAACAAATTAATGCCAATGATAAACACAATATTGCTAATGGCTTGGCGAGCATAAGAGCCAAATAACTGACGATTTTGATAAAAGAAAACTAATTGTGCGCCGATTAATCCAAACACAGCTGTTGATGCGCCAATTGAATATCCGCTATCACCTGTAAACAAAAAAGAAAAGACATTTCCTGAAAAAGCAGATAGAAAATATAAAGCAATGAATCTAGCATAACCTAAATGACGTTCCAGCAAACCGCCGATGGAAAATAATGCGTACATATTGAAAAAAATGTGCATTAATGAGCCATGCAAAAAAACGGGTGTGATAAATCGCCAATAATCCCCAGCGCGGATAGCGGAGTTAATTCTCGCGCCAAAATATTCCAGCCAATCCATCTGATAAATGGCATAGCCCCACACTGCTATGCTTAACATTTGCATTATATAAAAAAATACAGTAACGCCGATTAATCCATAAGTAATAATGGTGGGTAAATCAGGCATCCGCACACGCACTTGTTGAGGTTCAGGAGCAGGTTCACGGTCAGGGAAAGAAGCGGGATTGTTATCTATCATAAATTCACCTTACGATGATGTACTTTCAAATGTTCAGCCGCAATGATGGCGCGCACTTTTTCCACTGTATCATCCAAATGAAAATCATGATTCACAATCACATAATCAAAAGATTCAATGCGTTGTAATTCTTTGCGAGCCGTTGCGATTCTTAACAAAAGCGAATCAGCCGATTCTGTTTTCCGCTCACGCAAACGATGTTCTAACTCTTCTTCACTTTCGCAAGTGATAAAAATTAACAATGCTTCAGGAGAAAGTTTTCGCACGGTTTCTGCGCCTTGCACATCTAAACGCATCACAACATCTTGCCCACTTGCCAACGCCTCGCGCACTTGCGCTTTTGGAATGCCTTTGTAATCGCCATATACAACTGCATATTCAATTAATTCATCTTCATCAATCATGCGCGCGAATTCATCTTTTGAAACAAAAAAATAATCTTTGCCATGAACTTCATTTGCACGTTTTTCGCGCGTGGTAGCAGTGACCACAAAATGAAACGGAAATTTTCTTTCAATCATGCGTTGCACAATTGAATCTTTTCCCACGCCTGATGGACCCGATATAACAATTAATAAGGGATTTGTTTTGGGGATTTCAAAAGATGCCATGTTTCAATTGTACCAAACCGCTTCTTTCATGCTTCAAATTGATTCTGATAAAATAGCCTTATGCCTACCTACGACTTTGTTTGCAACGCCTGCAACCAACGCTTTGACGTATTTATGACCTTCAGCGAATACGGCAACAAAAAAGTATTTTGTTCACACTGTAATAGTGAAAATGTGCGTCGCCGCATGACGAAAGTGCGGATTGCCAAATCTGAAGAAAGCCGCATGGAAACAATGGCGGAGCGTTTTGCTGGCTTTGAAAGTTTAGAAAAAGACCCAAAAGAATTGGGCAGTATGATGCGAAAAATGGGAAGTGAAATGGGGGAAGAACTTCCCGCGGAATTTGATGAAGTAGTGGATAGATTAGAATCCGGGCAAAGCCCAGATGAAATTGAATCTGATTTACCTGATTTAGGGAATAATACCCCAACAGATGACGAGTAAAAATTTAGCAGAGATAAACATAGATTTTTCATAACGAATAACTCCATTCATCTCTGGTTAAAAATATTTCTTACAATTTTTTCATCCTTGCAACCTCGCGCCACACGTTCTACAAAATTTATCTCCAGTTTTGGCGCGTGTTCCGCAACTGGCACAATACGCGCCAGTTTTACTTTCCTCTTCTTCAACATTTCTACGGCGGCGAGCGCGCTTGGATGAAGTGCGTCCAATGCGCCAGTAATAAACTGCTCCCACCACAATAAACAGCAAACCAAAACCACCAATCACATACGGTAGAAAATTATTTAATGAAACTCGCCCTGATGTACTTTCGTCTAACGGACCTGCAGGCTGAACTTGTTGTTGTGGCGGATTGATGAGATTTAATGATGTTTTCTCATACTGCAAATCTAATGTATATGGTTCACGCTCATCTACTTTAACCTCTTCACTTGTATAAATCGTCAAACCATTGACTGTTTCCTTTGTGACATAATTCGGTTGCATAGAAAAAGCGACTACATCCATTGGCTCTAACACGCTGACAGAAAACTTTTTCACTGCATACATTTGATTCCATGAATAGGAAAAAGTTCTTTCACTTCCTTTGAAGGTTAACGGTTGATAATATTCAAAACGATGAAGCACATTTTGTTCAATTGTTATTTTGAAAGATTGCCAATTTTCACTTTCGGCGGGCGCTTCAAATTTTGCGTTTAGTAAATCGCCGCTTTCATCTTGATACGCCACCGCAATCAAATTGGCGTCTTTAGGAATGCGAAAAGTCAAATCCATTGGCAAAGAAGTCATTGGCGGAACTTTAAAATCTACAATCACCAACATACTGGGTTGGTCATATTCGGGCCACAATTGCACATTGACGCTATACAAAGTCACATCATCTGTTTGAGCAGATGCAGAAAAAGGAAAGAGAAAGAATATCCCCAAAACGAATATTAAGACAAACTTACGCATGGTAAGCCTCCAAATAAAATTTTGAGTATCTTACCATGTGATATGAGTACAACGTCCCGCAGGTTTAATGAATTAATGAATTTATTAATTCCAACCTGCGGGGCGGTTAACTTTATGCCATACCAAACGCATGACCCGAAATCGTCGCGCGCACCATCGTCCAGCAGGCTTTGTTATAAGGCGTTTTGATTCCATGTTTTTGTCCGCGTTTCATAATCGCACCACAAATTGCATCAATTTCAGTGGGTGCGCCACGTAACACATCTTGAAACATAGATGATTTATTTTGTGCAGTTTTTCGCGCCACATCTTCTGCCGCGCTCACGGGGTTTTCAAACGGCAAATGCACATGTTCGGCTTCGGCAACTTCGGCAGTTTCTTCTGCCAATGCGCCCATCATTTTTCTCGCTTTTGAATTTGATAACAATTCTCCGTTTGGAACTTGTAACAAAGCAGTGAGTGGATTTATTGCGGCATTGATGACTAACTTGCCCCACACCAATGACTCGGCATCATCCACAATTTGCAAATTAAATTTTGCGGATTTCAACATCGCCTCTAACTTAACCGATGCTTGATTCTGTTCCAACGAAATGATTCCTTCGCCTCCAACTTTGACGAGTCCAGGCGCGAGCAGAGTGGCTCCAGTGGTGGTGATGCCTAATGAAACGCGACCAACTCCAAGCGTAGATTGAAGCGTCTCTTTGTTTCCAATCCCATTTTGTAAAGTGACAGCGAGACCATCATCTGCAAGTACATCTTGTAATTGTTTTGCGGCGCGTTCCGTTTGCCAAGCCTTGACCAACACCAACGCATACTTTGAATCTTTTACATCATTCGGGTTATCAGTTGCATGAACTTGATAACTTTTTTCATTTCCGTTGGCATTTATGATTCTTGCACCATCTTTTTGCAAAGCATGTAAACCGTCTTTCCATGTACCAAGCATAGATACAAAATGACCCGCTTCACTTAATCGTGCCGCGAACAAAGTTGCTAAAGCGCCTGTGCCAACTAATAAAATTTTATCGTTCATTTTATTTCCTTGAGAAAGGCAGACCATTCTTCGTCAGTCATTTCAACGGTATGTTCAGGTGCAGGGAATTTTTTTGTTTCAACGTCATCAACGTATTCGGTGAAGGCTTTATTCATCACTTCATGCAGGTTTGTATATTTTTTGACGAACTTCGGCGTGAAGCGGTCAAATAAACCAAGCAAATCATGTGTGACCAATACTTGACCATCACAACCCAAGCCTGCGCCAATACCAATGGTTGGGATAGAAATTTTCTTTGAAATTAATTCTGCCAAACGTGCAGGCACAGATTCAAGCACAATGCTGAATGCGCCAGCCTCTTCTAAAATTTGAGCATCTTCCAATAAACGTTTTGCAGCGGAAGCAGTTTTGCCTTGTGCGCGAAAACCACCCAATTGATTGACAGATTGCGGTGTAAGACCAAGATGACCCATGACAGGAATTCCTGCACTAACAATCGCACGGACTGCATCAGCACGTTCACGCCCACCTTCGAGTTTAACAGCATCCATATTGGCTTGTTGTAAAAATCTGCCTGCGTTACGAACGGCATCTTCAACAGAAACTTGATATGACATAAACGGCATATCACCAATGAGCATTGCAGTTTTTGCTCCGCGTGCAACGGCGCGAGCATGATGGAGCATTTCATCCATAGTGACAGGCAATGTGTTTTCATAGCCCAAGACGACCATCGCTAGTGAATCACCCACAAGAATGGAATCAATACCTGCTTTGTCTATCGCCATGGCTGTAGGATAGTCGTAAGCAGTTAACATGGTGATTGGCTCACCGCGTTCTTTCTTTTGACGAAACGTGAGAGTGGTCACCTTTTTTCTTGGTGATGTTGTTGTGGAAACAGTTGTGGTAGACATGGTACCCTCCGAAATGGTAGAGTCCTTATCAATGTGCTGACGCCCTAACTTTGCACATGATTTTGGTTGAATAAGATTTTATTGTCACGTTCTTTCGATACATGCAATTTGAGTATTATACACAAAATTGATTTTTCATCTATAATAAATTTGTCAGAACTATATCAATTATGTCATCCTGAGCCGTGCACTTGTTCTTCACGGCGAAGAATCACTAAGATAATTTTTGAGACCCTTCGCTTGGTCTCGATACGGACTTCGTCCTACTCGATTGTCGGCTCAGGGTAACATATTAATACTTAGGAGAAATATCATGCGAAGAATGTTTGGATTTTTAATTGGCACATTTGTTGGGGCTTTGGTCGGCGGCGTGATTGCTTTGTTACTTGCGCCTGAATCTGGTGAAAGTTTGCGAAATCAACTTCGCCAACGTGGGCAGGGATTTGTTGATGATATTCGTCACTCGGCAGATTCACGCCGTATTGAATTAAGAAATCGTTTAGAGAGTTTGAGAGCGCCGAGAGAAATGTAATTTTCGTAGGGGCGAGGTTACCTCGCCCCTACATAATTGATTTATAAAACTCTTCCACCCTTTTCATATTCGTTTCGTAATCTGCTTTGGCAGAAATTAAACTTGCATTGAGACCTGCCGCATCACGCCGCAGGTCTTCTCTTTCTAAGCCGAGGGCAATTGCATCGGCAATAGATTGAGGGTCGGTTGAATCAAACAGCAAACCGTTTTGTCCATGTGTAATCCATTCGCGGATTGATTCCAAATCACCAGCAACAGGAAAACATCCGCAAGCCATGGCTTCAATCAATGAATTTGGTGTGCCATCGTGAATACTTGGCGAAACGACAATTTGTGCCGAACGAAATAATTCTCCCATTTTTTGATATTCCAACGCGGGTAATAATTCCACAGCGGGCGAAATATTTAATTCATTAATCCATTTCATCGCCTGTGATTCGCCTTGCATAGATGTGCATAAAAATTTTGCTTCAGGATATTTTGCCAACACAAGCGGAATCGCTTTGAAGAAAGAATCATTGCGGACGTATGGACGAACTCCGCGTGGGTTGATGATGATGGGATTTTTTACTGGTTCAGCAGGTGGATAAAATATATCTTTCTTAATTCCTCCATTGCCTAGGGTGACAAGGGTTGGTTTATTTTTATCTAAACCAAATTCTTGCGCGAGGTTTATATCTCGGTTTGTGTCGGCGTAGAGAGCATTTACATTTTGAAGAACAAATTTTGTATATGATTTCATCAAAGGCGTGGATTGAGCGTGCAGGGTAAAGTCATTGCCCCAGACGGATGTAATAAATGGTGGTCTCGATACGGCTTCGCCTACTCGACCACCGAGAGCAGAAACAGTCAACATCCCTTCATAAGGGATTCGCATGGCGTGAATTAAGTCTGGTTTTACTTCTTGAATCAATTTTTGTAATTTTCTGGCGGAAGCAGGAATTGTTAGGGGACCAAACCACTGCCGAAGAGCAGTACGCAGGTTCAAGGTCAAGGAGGAGGCGGATGATGGGGCTGAGGATTTCTTCTTCGCGGCAGAAAAGGCTACAGGCGTAAACTCCAGTCGCGCGGGAAAATCAAGTTCACAGTCAAAGGTTGAGGCGATAAAAATCTCATTTTCGGGTTTAATGAAATGTTTAATCCAATTTTGGGAAATCGGTGAGCGGGCATCTGTGACAAAAAGTAATCGCATCTTGTCATTATACTCATTGCTTATGGATGTGAGACGTAGTATATTTAAGGGATGAGCAAGGGTCGTGTACTGATTGTCGAAGACAATATGGATACTTATGAATTGGTGCGCTTCATTCTCGAAAAGAATGGGTATGAAGTGTTTTTGGCTGTGAACGGGCGCGACGGCGTGAATGCGGCAAACAAACAAAAACCTGATTTGATTGTGATGGATTTGTCTATGCCTGAGATGGACGGTTGGACGGCAACGCGTTTGATAAAAGAAAATAAACAAACTTCGTCTATTCCGCTGATTGCACTTACGGCTCATGTTTTGCCAGGCGATAGGCAACGTGCTGTAGATTCTGGTTGTGATGAATTTATTACCAAGCCAATGGATTTGTTGGAATTGGTTGAAACGGTCAATCGTTGGGTGAAACGATAATTTTTTTAACCGCAAAGCACGCGAAGTTCGCAAAGAAAGATGAAAGAAGAAAGAAAACTTAGCGGTTATAGAATTCCAAATAAAATGTAAATGAGGAAATAAAAATGAAACAAATTTGTGTCGTCGGCGTGGGATACGTCGGCTTGGTGACAGCGGCTTGTTTTGCCGATTTGGGGAATAAAGTGATTGCGTTGGATGTAGATGAAAAACGAATTGCAAATCTCAAAAAAGGCATCATGCCAATTTATGAACCAGGGTTAGATGAACTTGTAAAAAGAAATGTCAATGCTGGCAGAATCAATTTTACAACTTCATATAAAGAAGCGTTGCAAGGCGCAGAGTATGCCTTTATTGCCGTTGGCACGCCATCTGGTGAAGATGGTTCGGCTGATTTGAAATATGTCGAAGCGGCGGCAAAATCTATTGCAGAGAATATGTCTGCGCCTTTGGTTTTGATTAACAAATCTACGGTTCCAATCGGAACGGGAGATTGGGTTGCTGACATTGTAAAATCTGCTCAGCCCAAGCCGATTGATTTTGCAGTGGTGTCTTGCCCAGAATTTTTACGTGAAGGTTCAGCCATTGCTGATTTTATGAATCCGCACAGAACAGTCATTGGTTCATTAGATAAAGAAGCCGCAAACAAAGTTGCTCATTTGCATTTGCCATTACGAGCACCAATTGTCATTACCGATTTACGAACTGCGGAAATGATTAAGTATGCTAGCAACGCTTTTCTTGCCACAAAAATTTCATTCATTAATGAACTTGCGGATTTATGTGAACGTGTCGGTGCGGATGTAAAAGAAGTCGCCGCAGGTATGGGCTATGACGCAAGAATCGGCCGTCACTTTTTAGATGCAGGCTTGGGCTGGGGCGGTTCATGCTTCCCAAAAGATGTGGAAGCGTTAGCATTCATGGCGAAAGAAAAAGGTTTGAATCCACAAATCTTAAATAGCGTAATGGAAATCAATTACGAAAGAAGAAAAACTGCCGTCACCAATGTAGAAAAAATGTTAGGAGAATCGCTCAAAGGAAAAACTATTGGTTTGCTCGGACTTGCTTTCAAACCCAATACCGACGATATGCGCGATGCTCCCGCGATTGATATTGCTAACACGTTGATTGAGGCGGGTGCAAAAGTCCGCGCGTATGACCCTGTGGCGATGAATGTTGCAAAATCAATTTTGCCAAATGTAGAAATGTTTGATGATTCTTATAGCATGGCAAAAGGTTGTGATGCCTTGATGGTTGTGACTGAATGGAATGAATTCAAACAACTTGACCTTGAAAAAATTAAAGGCTTGCTCAAGTCACCAATCATTTATGATGGACGAAATATTTACGAACCCAATCGAATGAAAGAAATGGGTTTCACATACAAAGCAGTAGGAAGATAATTAAAATCTAAAAAGTCGAACAGGTCTGAAAAGTCTAACAAGTCATTGACCATTTAGACCTGTTTGACCAATCAGACTAATAAGACCATTATGACCAATCCCCCCATTTGTAATTACGAAGGTTCAGATTATCAACAAGCATTTTGGGAACAAGGCGGACGCGCCTACGAAGACCAAGCCGAAGCGATTGCATTAAAAAAAATGCTTCCAAAAAGCGGAAAGTTAATGCTTGAACTCGGTGCAGGTGCTGGACGTAACACGCCACGTTATGCAGGCTTTGAGAGAATTGTCGTTTTAGATTATTCCACGACTCAATTGGCTCAAGCACAAGAACGCTTAGGCAAATCAGATAAATATATTTACGTCGCGGCAGATGTTTATCGCCTCCCATTTCTTAAGGGGATATTTGATTCTGCAACAATGATTCGAGTTTTACATCACATGGCAGATGCACCAAAGGCGTTGAGTCAAATCCGCAAGGTGTTACAACCGAATGCAATCTTCATTTTGGAGTTTGCAAATAAATTAAATCTCAAATCTATTTTGAGGTATTTAATAAGAAAACAAGATTGGAATCCATTCACGCTTGAGCCTGTCGAGTTTGTCAAATTAAATTTTGACTTTCACCCAAAAGCCATCCGCAATTGGCTTGGCGAATTAGGTTTTTCGATTGAAAAGATTCGAACCGTTTCACATTTCCGACTTGGATTATTGAAAAGAATTATTCCCGCAAAAATTCTTGCTTGGTTTGATGGTTTGATTCAACCCACTGGTGCATTTATACAATTATCCCCAAGTGTGTTTGTCAAAGCCAAAACAAGCAAAGAAGGTATCACGAAAGAAATTCCGCTCAATGTTTTGGAATTATTCAAATGCCCCGATTGTGAATATGAAAAATTACAAGATAAAACAGATTATTTGCTATGCTCAAATTGCAATGCTAAGTGGCAAGTCAATGATGGGATTTATGATTTTCGAGAGAAGATATAAATTGTAGGGGCGAGGTCACCTCGCCCCTACTTCACCAACGGCAACCTGACAAAAAATGTACTGCCCGGGCATTTTTCTTCATCTCGTTTTTCGCTTTCCACCCAAATTGTGCCTTGCAAGGCTTTCACAATTCCAGAAGCAATGGCTAAGCCCAAACCTGCTCCGCCGCCTTTGAAGTTGGTACGGCTAGATGAATGTAATTGCACTTCACCCAATTGATATAACTTTTCAAAAATAATTTTATGATGTTCAGGCTCAATGCCGATACCACTATCTTTGACGCTTAACTCAACCATATTGCCACGCTTAGAATCTTCAATCACTTTGGCGGCGATGTGAATCGAGCCACCGTCCGGTGTGAATTTGATAGCATTGACAATGATATGGTCAAGTGCTTTCTTTAAGAGTTCTGGGTCAGCCGAAAGAGGAGGAATCTGTTTGATGGCTTCATCCAAAGTCATGGTCAAGTTGCGATTCGCGAGGTCATCCACATAATCTTTGAGGATGAGGCGTAATATCAAACCTAAGTTGACCGATTCAATGTGAGGCGTAATGGTTTGATTTTCAAGTCGAGCCACATCTAACATACTATCTACAATTTGATGCAAACGCTCTGTGCCGCGTAACACGCCATCAATGGCTTGTGATAAAACAGGATTGCCCTCAATGGCTTTATCACTTTTCAACATTCCCAAATAACCTTTGATGACTGTTAATGGCGTGCGTAATTCATGTGCGGCAACTTGAATAAATGCCGATTTATTTTTATCGTGCTTTTCAAGGGATTGATAAGCATTGTTTAATTCTTCCACACGTTTAGCAACCATGCGCTCCATGACTTGATTCATGCTGGTTACTTCGTTATATAACCTTGCATTTTCTAAAGCAACAGCCGCTTGTGCAGAAAAATTGTTGGCTAATAAAACATCATCTTCTGTAAATGAATCCTTTGCACGACTTAGTAATAATAAACCAATCACATTATCTTTTGAATACAATGGCACGCCCAACCAAGATTTATCTTGTGGCAACCATTCAGGTTGAGACCATTTTTGGTTTTGAACATCAGCAATAACAATCGGTTCACCTTGCCTGGCTACTGTTTGATAAAAATCAACACCATTGATTTGCAAATGAAATTCATTCAAATTTGCATTTTTTGGCAGTCCATGATGTGCTTGTGCAACAGGCGCGCCGTTTACATCTTCAATAAATAAAACGCTACGCTCATACGGCAATGCTTGATGTAATTGTTCAAGAATTTGTTCTGGTAATTTTTCGATTGTATTTAACGAAGAGAGTTGACGTGATGAACGTGATAACGCTTCTGCTCCGCGACGACGTTCTTGTTCTGCTGTAAATAATCTTTCTACTTCCTTTTGGGCTTGTTCACGCTGTTCTACAAGCATAGTGCGTAACAACGCACTGGATAACAAATTTTTCAAACGAACATAAATATCCCAATCGTGTGGACCCATTTCAACCCACATGAATCCGAAGCGGTTGCTGGCTAATGATAAAGGCATCACCACTGCTTGATAGCGTCGGGCTTCAGGAGTTTTTCCATGCGGCACCAAGCGTCCCGTAGCGAGAAGCGGTTTGTCATCTGGAATGCGGAATTGGCTTTCATCATATTGCAATAGCAATTGATAATTTTGCGGCGGCGGAGTTGAAACCGAACCCGGTGAACCAACATCACCATATAGCATCACATACCAGCGTTCTAAACCGAGCGTGGGAAAATGTTTAGAAATAGCAAGCCCAATGCCTTCAAAGGTCATTGCCGATGCCATAGAGAAACTAAAGTTGTTGAGAATTTCTTCTTGCTTTTCAAATTGCAAGCGACGATAAGCCTGTGCACGTTGTGATAATTCACCTACTAACATACGCGCTTGTTGAAATAAATTTTCAGCGCGTAACATGGTGGTGTTGCTGTTGATTCCGCCTAAGGCATATTTTCTAAACGTCGAAATGATGTTTTGCCAAGCGTTAAAGTCGTAATCATTTTGTTGTAACACTTCAACAATAAATTGAATTGATTTTAAGAAAAGACTATTTTTATCTGGCTCGCGCAATGTAGCAAGGAATTCATCCCATGCTTTGCCAAATATTTCTTTATAGGTTTCTTTATTCGCATCATGTTCTGGAATGCCCGCCGCACCAAACAAAGCACGGATAGCGGCTTCGCGCTTATTTTCTAACCTGCCGGTGTGCGCCACTTCACGCGGAAGCACAATGGCTTTTTGCACGCTATCAGGCAAACAGCCGCAAGACCAACGCACTACGAGGTTAACAGGCAAAATATTGACATCACTTACTTCTTCGCCATTCATTTTTTTCAGCAAGGCTTCAAACGATTTTTTACCAATATCATAAAAAGATTGTTGAACTGTAGTTAACGGCACGCCCATAGATTGCGACTCGCTGACATTATCAAAGCCAGTCACAGCAATAGAATCAGGCACAGAGATGCCACGTTGTTCTAATGCTTCTAACACGCCAAATGCCATACGGTCGTTTGAAACAGCAATGGCTTGCACACGAATGCCACGTTCATCTAATAAAGTTCGCACAGCGGCGCGCCCGCTTTCGGGTGAAAAATCACCTTCAAGCACTAGATTTTCATCAAAGCGAATGTCGTTGGCTTTTAATTCGGCTTTATAGGCTTCAAAACGTTGGTCAGCTTCAATTTGTCCTTGAGGTCCGCGAATGAAAGCAATGCGTTTGTATCCATGTTCTTGAATCAAGTGATTGATAACGGCACGCATCCCACCCGTATTATCAGTAATCGTAGTGGGAATATTTTTTATTGGAATGGCAAATGAAGCCATAGGTGTATTACCAAAAATTTTGGTAAAGTTTTTTACTTCATCTAATGAAACACCATGAAACATATCCGCCGCGAGCAAAATCCCGTCAAATTGACCGGGCTTGATTAAGTCGTATAAACCGTAAGATAAATTTCCAGATGGAGATGGGATTGGAGTAGGCTTCCCGCCTGAAAAAGAAATTACATTGAAATCCTGTTCTTTGGCGCACTCTAATACACCAGCCATAAACTCGGCATTCCACAAGCGCGAAACCTGTGCGCTTAAAACAGCAATTGTCTTTCGAGCAGAAGATGTTTGAGATGCCACCATAAATGAAATTATAAGGCAGGATGTGAAAAGCGAAAATTGCAAATTTGATAAC
>JAEURG010000189.1 GCA_016789345.1 Anaerolineales bacterium
AATGAGGAGATTTTTAAAACCTCCGCGTTTTGTAATCTTTTTAAAGAATGAAAAAATGCATCCAACTTTATAATTTTTCTTCTTTGCTTATAAAATTATATGCAATGACCGCAATTGCGCCCATGATGCTAAGTAAATTAATCACTAACAAAATGATTCCGAACCAAGTTGAATTTACATGCTGAATAGGAAAAACCATATTTCTAAATTCTGTATGGAACACTTCTACTGCTTCACCGATAGAAAACTCGGCATATGCACTGCGGGTGACTTTGTACGAAACATCATCAATTGTGACTGTGTAATTTGACCCGTATTTTGATGTAGATGAATTTTTCTCTGTCACTGTTCCTTGAAGTGGATTTAGATTTGTCAGAAAACCTAATGAAATAGATTTTATAGATGGTGCAAAAAAGCCAAAGCCGATGACAGTAACCAGACCAATTGCTACAATCCAGCGTATGCTTTCTTTTTGGATTTGTTTAAGAATCACCGCGCTAAATAATGAAAAAAGCCACCATATTCCTAAAAGAGGTAAAAGATTTGCGAGAAGATAATCATAATATTGTGAAATACTAGGTGTTACTGACCACACAAAAAACATAGAAAATAGAGTTACCGTGATGGTGAGGAATGCAAATTGAGCGGCAGGTTTTGGCTTAATGGTTGCACCCGTATAGTTGCGATTCATAAAATCGGCTGGTAAATCTTCTGCCAGCGAAGTTATAAGCAAGACAGTAAGCAATAAGAAAATGCTTGTTATGGCGTTTGCAATAAAAATATCAGACATTTGAATCTAAGATTTTGCTCGAAATTGTTAGGCTATCTCTAGCGCCGAATCTAACCCAACCGAAACACCTTTAATTTTTTGCACATATCGAATAGCGACCAAAGCACCATTTGCAAATGATTCATAAGAAGTACTGCGATGATTGATAGAAAAAGTCTCTCCCAAATTACTAAATGCAACTTCTTGATCTGATAACAAACCTTTCATTCGCAATGAATGGACTCGAATTCCAGATGTCAAACCGCCTCTTGCACCTTTTACAATTTCATTACTTTTTTCTTCTGACTCTTTTCTGTGTTTTCCCATTCGCATTGCAGTTGCTAAGGCTGTACCAGAAGGTGCATCTGGCTTTGTATTTTCATGACGTTCAATAATTTCAGCGGACTCAAAATGTGCGGAGGCGATTTCAGCAAAGCGCATCATCAACACAGCACCAATTGAAAAATTAGGGACAATCAAACATCCAGCGTCATTTTCACCCCAAAAAGATTTGACCTCTTGAATCCGCTCATTTGTAAAACCAGACGTGCCAACGACGACACTGACTCCTTTTTCATGCCACTTCTTGAGATTTTCCATCACCACATTTGGATGTGTACATTCTAGAATCACTTGAGCATTTATGTTCTCTATCGAATCTTCGACTTTTATTCCCTCAAAAGTTTTACCCACATGTGATGGACTATAAACTCCGCTTAACTGCATATCACTTGCATTGAAGACAGCCTTTGCAATCACACTGCCTAAGCGACCCATTCCACCTGAAACTGCTACTTTTATCATTGATTCTCCTTAGTACCTGAAGGGTCTAAATATTTCAAATTTATAAACTAAGGGTTCTTAATAACCGTAAAATCAACACTGTCCTTTACAAAAACAGATGAATCTGCAACACTCGTTAACCGTACATGATAATTATTAATTCCCGCGTTATATATAATCATTTCGCCATTTCTTGCTCGCTCTACGAACTGATTAGGAAATCCAACCGACCCTACTGTAAAATAAACTTCACCTAAGGAAATACTATTAACAGAAATAAATAAGTCATTATTGAAAAAAGTCTTTGTATCCCCTTCTGTAATAGTCTTAACTGTAATATTTTGGTTTTCCGAATTATCAAGAACTGTACTGGTAGTACTATTTATGAAAAGAGATAATGGAATACCAAGAAGTAAAAATACCATTAGGAAAATACCTACGAAAATTGGAATATCAAAAAATAACCCAAGCCAATCAGTTTTACTTTTTTCTTTATTGCGATTGTTGAAAACGGTATATCCTGTTCGATTATTTTCTATATTTTGCTTTTTCTTGATAAACCATCCCGTTTTGTATTCAATTACAAGAATTATGATGCCAGTGATTACACCTGTTAGTAAACCCGGAATGCTATTTAATAATAATTCTGACATAATTTATTTTTTCTGAACTCTTAATTGGAGATTATTATCTATATGCTAAAATTCAAATGTACATTTTACCCTTTACTTGTAAATTATGCCTCCCTCTCTCGCCCTTGTGACTGGCTCCGCTCATAGACTCGGCAAAGCCTTTGCCTTATCCCTCGCAAAAATGGGATATTCAATTGCTTTACATTATCGTGGCTCAGCAGATGAAGCCGAAAAAACTGTAGATGAAATCCGTGCTTTGGGTGTGGATTGTATTCCCATCCGCGCCGATTTAACCAAGCCAGAAAAAATCGACTTTTTATTTTCACTGGTAGATGAATTTAAACAGCCATTAAAAGTCATAGTCAATTCTGCGGCAGTGATGCCTGTCGGCAAAGCGGATGAACTTGAATTAAAAGATTGGGATTCAGCCATTGACTTAAATCTACGAGCTCCGTTTTTGATTTCGCAAGGCGCCGCCAAGCGCATGACGAATGGCGGATTAATCATCAACATCACCGATATTGGTGCAAGCAAAGCATGGAGTCGCTATCCATCTTATACAGTCAGTAAAGCAGGGCTAGAATCGCTGACGAAAATTTTAGCCAGAGCCTTTGCTCCCAAGATTCGGGTCAATGCCATTGCGCCAGGTTTAGTTTTGCCGTCTGATGTTGTCAACGAAGAAACGTGGAATAAACTTGTAGATAAACTTCCGCTCAAACGCGCCGCTAGGTTAGATGAACTTACATCCTCTCTCGAATTTCTCATCAAAAACGAGTATATTACTGGTCACACACTTGTTGTAGATGGTGGTTATTCTTTAATCTGACCATAGACCGTAACCACTTTCTACTCACCACTCACTATTACCTATTACCTATTCACTATTCTCCATGAACTTAAAAAAACTTTCCCCCGACCTCCTGTTCTCTGTTCTCTTAATTATCTCCACTCTTTACTATTCCTTCACCTTCATTGATTTTTCCATTCCGCCTTTTGAAGATGCCGCCATGATCATGCGTTATTCGCAACATCTTGCAAATGGTCATGGCATTGTGTGGAACATCGGCGAAGCACCTGTAGATGGCGCGACTGATTTTCTTTTCATGGTTGCATCCGCCGCGTTAATCAAACTCGGTTTCACGGTGGGGCAGGCGGTGCGTGGCATCGGTTTTGCTTCACACATCCTCACTGTTCTCATTATTTACTTTACAAATCGAAAAATTCATAACGGCAATATTCCCTTTTCTTTTTTAAGCGGATTATATTTTGTCTTCGGCACTGGACTCTCTTATGTCTCTGCCTATTTTGGAACTCCATTCTTCGCCCTCGCCGCCGCTTCAACATGGACTTTGAGTTTGATTCTGATGCGTCAGCAGAATCCTAACCTATGGCTGATTCTCGCTTTTTCGTTCAGTGGTCTCATCACTGGACTCATTCGCCCTGAAGGAGTCATTCTGGCGTGTTTGATGTTGTTATCCATCATCGTCATGCGTGGACTCAAAAATTCAATTTCAATTATCGTCACATTTGGGATTGTCTTCTTAACGTTAGGTGGTTCATACTTTTTATGGCGCTGGGATTATTTCGGTTATCCATTACCGAATCCATTTTATAAAAAAGGGGATGATGGTTGGAAGTGGAATACGTTTTGGATTTCATTAGGTAATACACTCAGGTTATCTTTACCAGTTTTATTTGCATTTATCTATGCCTTCCGTTCAAAAGAGACCACCAAACTTGCGATTGCATACTTGATTCCAATTATCGGTTTTGCTTCTGCATTCGGTTTGGTCTCTGACGAAATGAATTATGGTGCTCGTTTTCAATATGCAACTGTTCCCATTGCGCTCATGTCGTGGATTCCATTAACATTAATAGGAAACGCTGGTCGAGTAGGCTCGAATGCTCTTTTCGAGCCGTATCGAGACCACATGGAACAGAAACAATTATCAGGTCAAGTAAGAAGCGATGTCGTGAGTTTATCGAAGGGCGTGAACTTCATCTTATTAATTACATTAGCAATGAGTCTTGTTTTTTATTCGTGGTATCAAAATTGTCATTTGGCTTTGTATCAACAAACTTGTGACCGACCCTATGAACGTGATGGGCGTTTGGAAATGGCGCGTATGTTAGCAGATTATCGCGGCAAGGGATATGTGATTGCCACAACCGAAGCGGGCTTATTGCCATATTATTCAGGCTGGACGGCGATTGATACATGGGGCTTGAATGACCAATTTATTGCGCACAATGGAAAAATAACTGTGGAATATTTAGATGAATATAAACCGCATATCATTATGTTCCATGATTTTTATTCGCCACTGGTGCCACCAAAATTAACAGATGCGAATTTAGCACAACGTTGGTTTAGCATGACGATTTTGTTGAAAACATATGCTGAGGAAAATAATTATGTACTCGCCGCCGTGTTTGGCGACAGCCCCTATGACACGCATTATTATTATGTGCGGAATGATTTTGAAGACAGCAAACGTTTGATTGTGCAGATTTCTCAATTTAGAAATTATTTTTACCCGACCACTGGCAAGCGTTCTATTAATTATGCTGAATTTCAAGAGCCTTAACCACAGAGGTCACAGAGAACACGGAGAAAATATTAAAAAATCTCTGTGCCCTCTGTGTGCTCTGTGGTAAATCAAAAAGGAGTCAATCATGTCCGAAGTAAAAGAACTTGCTGAAAAATTAAAATCCGAAGGCGAAAAGATGTTTGCATTTTTTTCTGGATTAACAGAAGAACAATGGACATCTTCAGTATATACCGAAGGCGAAACATGGACGTTACGAAATGTACTTTCACATTTTGTGACTTCTGAAAAAGGTTTAGTCAAACTATTTGAACGAATTAGAACAACTGGTGAAGGCGCAGCCGAAGATTTTTCAATTGATAGATATAACGCCACACAACAACAAAAGATGAAAGACTTTACTCCTGCTGAGTTATTGGAACAATATAAAGAAGTGCGTGCTAATACAGTTGAGTGGGTGACTGGCTTGAAAGATGAAGAACTTGAAATTAAAGGCAGACATCCGTTTTTAGGTGAAACTGTGATTCGTGAAATGATTAAAATGTTATACATTCATCACATGAATCATTATCGTGATGTGAAAAGAGCAATGAAATAAATAATTAGCCACAGAGAACACTGAGAAAAACATTTTAAAATCTCTGTGCCCTCTGTGTGCTCTGTGGTAAAAAAGGATTTTTATGACTCTCCCTCCCTTCAAACTCGAACGTTATTTCGCTAAATACGAATTCAATACTGAATTTACTTTGTGTTCTTCGGATTGTGAAGCCATGCCGATTTCTGAATTACTTTCTTTTGAAGAAGGAGCAACGGAGAAGTTTCAAAACGTGTGGCTTGGATATACGGAATCATTGGGGAGTCCATCACTGCGGAATGAAATCACAAAAATTTACAGCAAAGCTAATGCTGATGATGTGCTGACATTTGCAGGCGCGGAAGAAGCGATTTACCTTTTTATGCACGCGGCTTTGACAAAAAATGACCATGTCATTGTGCATACGCCACATTATCAATCATTGAGTGAAGTTGCAAAATCAATTGGTTGTGAAATTTGCAATTGGCAGGCGCGCGAAGAAAACGCTTGGAGATTGGATTTGGATGAATTGAAAAGCCAAATTCAGTTGAATACCAAAGCCATCATTATTAACACGCCACATAATCCTACTGGATATTTAATGTCTCGGGCAGATTTTGAAGCAGTCAATCAAATTGCTCAAGAAAAAAATATCTTGTTATTCAGTGATGAAGTCTATCGAGAATCAGAATATGACCCTGCGACTCGTCTGCCCGCCGCGTGTGATATTAACGAAAATGCCGTTTCATTGGGTGTGACTTCAAAAACATATGGACTTGCAGGTTTGCGAATCGGTTGGGTGGCAACAAAGAATAAAAAAATATATGGTGACATGGCAGGTTTGAAAGATTACACAACCATTTGTAATTCTGCTCCAAGCGAATTTCTTGCAGAAGTTGCGCTTCGTCATCGTCACAAATTAATTGCTCGAAATGTTGGGATTATCAAAAACAATCTTGAAGTAATTGATGAACTTTTTACTCGTCACGCTTCACTTTTCGCTTGGGTTCGTCCACAAGCAGGTTCTATGGGATTTCCGAAATTGCTAAAAGGCAATGCCGAAGAATTTTGTGATGACTTAGTCAAGAAGGCAGGCGTTTTGCTTTTACCCGCTTCTATGTATGGCGAAGAAGGTAACAATTTTCGTTTAGGTCTCGGAAGAAAAAATCTCCCACAAGCGGTGGGGAGGTTGGAAGAATATCTTATGGATAAAAAAGGCTAAAATGTTTCTCGTAATATATTCTATTTACATTGATGCTTTTAACTTCGTCTGGAAAAATTTGTATTTAATTTTGGTTCTACTTGTTGCTGGCGTGGTCAGTATATCTTTAGGCGGGTTCAGTAGCTTACCGGTGCCGTTTGTGTTTAGCACTGTTTTTTGGCTATTTGCATATCTTTTTGTTCCATGCCTTGTTGATATTTATTTGATTGTTCATATTCTGAAATCATCTGGTTTTATGTTAAAAGATGACTCGATTCTTGAAGTAATTAATAGATTTTACAAGAAAGGATTATTGATTTATATTTTTGGTTATTTGTTGGCATTCTTAATAACCTCTCCGTTTTTGCTAAGTTTTAGTGCTTTATCTCGCGTAACAGAAACCAATAACTTGTTTATTTTATTTTTACTTATTTCGTTTTTTAATTTCATGGTGTTTGTTGGTGTTAAATTACCCTTGATTATATTGATAACGAAGAAAAAAAGCCCACTTAATGCTTTTGGGTTAGGATTTACTGAAATTGGTAAACATTTTCATTATTATTTCTTAGTTTTTGCCTTTGGTTCTATTGTTGAATTATTTCCTTCCTTAATTACTCCAATCGGGATTATTGGCTCTCCATTATTTCAAATTGCTGAATATAACTTGGCTTATCAATCAAATATATTTCTTGATATTTTATATATATTTATTCAGATATGTGTTTTTGTTGCATTTGTTTATGCTTTTCTTCATAAAAATAATTTAGAAAGTAAATTGTCCATCCAAAATCGGAAATCGTAAATTGATAAAACTCTCCCGCCCTCTCACACTCTTCCTCGCCTCCTTGACCTATCTCCTCGGCTCAAGTATCCCTGCTTATCTTGGTGAACCATTTCAAGCGACACCATTTGTATTAGGATTCATCATCATTCTGTTTGCACAACTAAGCATGAACTTTTTATCTGAAACATTTCGTCCGCATAATGAACCATTGATAGAAAATGAATCACCAGCCAAAATTGAAACGCTTCGAAATAATTTGCTTTACATTTCAATCGGTTTAATTTCGGCATCAATCACACTTGTGTACTTACTATTTACTAATTACCAAATTCAATTGATTCCTTTTTTCTTGTTGCTTGTTACTATCATTCTCTATGCCATTCCACCATTTCGATTTATCAATCGCGGCTTCGGCGAATTGACTCTTGCTGTTCAAATTGCTTACATCATTCCATCTATCGGTTTTGTTTTGCAAGCAAATGAAACGCATCGTTTGCTAACCATCTTAATTATTCCGCTCACGGCATTGGGGCTTGCTTATTTTCTGATTCTTAACTTCCCAACTTTTGCAGACGATGAAAAATATGAACGTGGCACCATGCTTCGTTTGTTCACATGGCAACGCGCCGTGCCGATTCATCATAGCCTCATCATCTTTGCTTATTTTGTTTTTGCACTCGCGCCACTGTTTGGTTTTTCATTCAACTTAATCTGGCCCGCATTTCTAACATTGCCATTTGCAATTTTTCAAATCATCCAATTGCAATCTATTTCAAATGGCAATCCACCCAATTGGAAATTATTAACTTCAACGGCTTTGATAGTTTTTGGATTAACTACCTATTTCTTGACATTAACATTTTGGTTGAGATGATATGCCAGAGTTTTTGACATTACTTCCGCCAGACGAAGCGCGTGAAAAACTTCTTTCGCATCTTTCTACGGGGATAGTTGATTCTGAATCTGTGAGTGTGGATTTATCTTTAGGCAGAGTGACCGCGCAAGATATTTTCGCCCCACATCCATTACCTGAATTTTCCCGTAGCACAGTAGATGGCTATGCCGTCAAATCAAAAGATACATTCGGCGCAACTGATTCATTGCCTGCATACTTAAATTTAATTGGTGAAGTTCCAATGGGTATGGAGCCATCCTTTGAAATCGAATCTGGTCAATGCGCATTGATTCATACTGGCGGCATGTTGCCCAAAAATGCGGATGCCGTTGTCATGTTGGAATATACACAAATTGTAAGGGCAGGTCTTTCAGATTTAAACAATGATGATAATAAAAAAGAAAGACCTGCCCCTACAGGTGAAATTGAAATTTTCAAATCCGTTGCGGATGGGGAGAATGTAATACGAATTGGGGAAGATGTAGCCCAAAATCAATTGGTGATTCCAAAAGGAACATTGATTCGTCCAACCGAAATTGGCGGATTAATGGCTTTGGGAATCATGTCTTTGCGTGTAGCCAAATTAGTGCGAGTGGGAATTATTTCAACAGGTGATGAAGTGATTGAACCAAGTCAGCAACCAAAGATGGGGCAAGTGAGAGACATTAACTCTTATACACTGTCTGCGCTGATTCAAAAAAGCGGGGGACAAGCAAAAAGATATGGGATTATCAGCGACCAATTTGAAACGTTGAAAGAAGCGGCGCTGAAAGCGCTATCTGAATGTGATGTGGTAATTATCACGGCAGGCTCATCTGCATCCACAAGAGATTTAACTGCCGAAGTAATTAATCAATTAGGAAGCCCAGGTGTTTTGGTACACGGTATCAACACGCGACCCGGCAAGCCAACGATTTTAGGTGTGTGCAACGGCAAAGCGGTGATTGGATTGCCCGGCAACCCTGTGAGCGCATTGGTGAACGGATATTTATTTGTAGTGCCAGTGATTGAAAAATTATTAGGTGTAACTCCAAAACCAAACGCAAGTGTGCAAGCAAAGTTGACTGTGAATTTATCGTCGCAAGCGGGCAGGGAAGATTGGTTTCCAGTGAAGTTAATTGGGATTCGGGATTCGGGATTCGTAAATCGTAAATCAGAAATCGTAAATTATGAAGCAGAACCGATATTTGGGAAATCAAATTTAATTTTTTCACTGGCTTCTGCTGATGGGTTGTTGAAGATTCATCCCGATGCGACAGGTTTATCGGCTGGTGAAATTGTGGACGTGATGTTGATTTAGTAGAGGCGACCGTTTAATGATTTTCACGAAACATAATTATCATAGGCGGGTCGCCCTTACATTTTGGAGATAACATGGAATGGAAACAAGATAACTACCTGATTTCAGATGACGATGCCATCTTAGATGTTGATGCGATTTGCAATTTTCTTTCGCAGGCTTATTGGGCGAATAAACGTCCGCGTGATGTGATTGAAAATTCGCTTCAACATTCTTTGAATTTCGGAGTCTATGACCGTAAAAAACAAATCGGCTTTGCACGTGTAGTGACAGATTATTCTACATTCGCATATTTATGTGATGTCTTTATCCAAGAAGATTATCGTGGACGCGCTTTGGGTAAATGGATGATGGAATGTATTTTGTCTCACCCGGAATTGCAAGGTCTCAAACGTTGGTGTTTGCTCACCAAAGATGCACATGGACTTTATAAGCAATTTGGTTTTAGAGAATTGGATGACCCATCAAGATGGATGGAGATAATTAATGCTGGTATGTGAAAGGTAGAAAGGTGACTAACTGTTGTTGTTAAATATCTTATTCCAATCAAGTAGATTGTTTAGATGCGCTAAGGGAATTTCACCTTCTGGGATATATCCAACAAATGAACGATTATAAGTATCTTCATCACCATCAGCCAGATGCCATTCTAGTGGCATACTAACCATTCCAACTGCAGATGTAGCATCGTCATCATCAGGCAAGGCAGTTTCGAATGTTAGAACTTTCATGCCATCGGCGGTCTCAGCAACTTCAGCCACAGTCGCTTCATGAATCCAGCGTAGCCATTGTTCTTGCCGAATGACTTGATTATCTGTTGTAGTGGTTGTACGCGAGCGAGTAATTGGGTCACCAAGCGAGTAATACCATTCGCTATTAGTCATATCAGGTAATATGCCAACACCATCTTTTGTTTGGATTTGTGTCGCAGTTTGCCATTCAGAGGGGCTATTTCCCGAAAAATCTACAAACCTCAACCATAAGATACTTGCGCCTGGGGTGTAATCATCGGCTTTGACTGGTCTGACGAAATATGCATTTGGTATTGTGCTTTCTATATCAAGATACCATTGTGGTTTTGCTGCCAACCCGCCAGGAGGTAGTTGACCACGAATGTGTTGACAATGCTCTGCGGCTTCATTACATACCAAACGAGTGACGATTACTTCATGTGTACGTCCATGCTCATCGCGCCATGCAGTTAAGTCATTATTTTCCCAAGCGTCCATCAAGGTTCGAATGTCATTATTTTGAATAGAATTGCGGGCTTCCTCTTCTTCTTTGGTATGTTTTTCCCATTCTTCGTCATGGACTTCTGTCACGCGAAGCGATGTATATTTTATAATTTCTTTCCACGCCCATTGTGGAAAGGAGTTTTTTATTTTCACTAAGTTTGCTAAGGCATCTTTTGAAGATAATATTTTTATTGCGTATTCATACTCAGTCTTGAGCAAATCAATTAGCCCCTGTCGCCGAATATCAGGGCTGTTAACCTTGAGACTCGGCAAATACCAACTAATCTTCTCTAACCATTCTTTTTCCTTCGTTCCCGCTAGTAACGGTTTTACGCCATTACTTGACGATTCGTATACAATTATTTTTTCCTTGCAAAGGATTTCTATAATCGAGTCACTTTGTCTTCGAATTTCTTCTTCAATCTTTGGGGAACGAAGGTTGATGAGTAGGTTTTTGGGGTCTGCCCATGAGCCGTGCGCACTGGCTAGCGCATACCTGAAAAATGCACTACCATGTACTGTAGCCATAAGGGATATCTCTGTGGGTTGCGGTCAAACCGTTGTTTAATAAAATCCAATAACTCAAATTGATTTTTGCCTACGAGAGATATCTTATATTCTTCCACGCTCCAATGAGCAAGGTCTTGAACGGTCACTTCCTGTTTAGGCGGGAATTTTGTAAGGAATTCTTCTTCGGGGGTTTTAAAATTTTGGTCAGTTGTAGATAGGTCAAACCATTCCCGTTTTCTTTCTTCGATTTTGTCATACGTTCTTAGAAAATCGCGTAGGTGAGATAGTTCCTGCTCAGCCATAGGTAGGGTGATGTTTTTTTCCTGTTCTAATTCCTTGCCTTCTTCTGCATATTTTGGATGAGCGGGGTCCATTGATTGGTGCCGCCTCTCGCGAGTTTGTATCCAGTCGAGGATTTCGTCTCGGTGCATTTCCCAGCGTTTGACAAATTCTTCCACTGTTAGACGCTCGTTTCGTATATCGTGTGGCCAGCTTTGTATGATAGTTACATGTAGGTTGTCAATGTTTGTCATTTCCAATTCATCTATGGGCAAGAATTTGGAATAATTTGAGCGGACACTTTCCGTCATGAAATACTTGAGCAAGGATTTGTATTCTTGATAGGCTTTGGTTGCTTTTGTTTCCCAAGATTTCTTGTAGGCATAAACATCTTCACTTAAGGCACTGAGTTCCTTACCTTTGTAATTCGACCAA
This sequence comes from Anaerolineales bacterium, assembly GCA_016789345.1. GTDB lineage: Bacteria > Chloroflexota > Anaerolineae > Anaerolineales > Villigracilaceae > Villigracilis. The sequence continues at coordinate 11,947 of JAEURG010000189.1, forward strand.
ACATCAACTTCTTGATAATGGGTGAGAAAATCACGTAATTTGACCTCGCGCATCTGATAGACAGTTTTACAAATAAATTCATTTTGCCATTGGAAATAAACCTCTGGAGTAGATGATTCAAATTGATTTAATGTAAGGGATTGGTCAATAATATTTGTATAGTTGTTCGGGATTAGTAATACCCCCAATGTAGCCGAACAAATTTTTAAGAAATCACGTCGTGACAAGTCTTTACGACTTACAGATTGTTGCTCTATTTTGTCTTGCATAAGAGCTCCTTGCTGATTTAATTTAATTATAATCCAATTTAAGATCTTTTCATCAAATGTCCCCAACAATTTTTAATATTCCTGACTGTGCCAGATTTGCCATTTTGGTTGAGGCAAATTGAATTCAATAGTTGGGCAACCAGCTATACGGAGGGTTGAAGCGAGTAATTCATCAAAAGCATGATGCATTTTTTCATCAACGTATGCATCTGGACGCGTCAACCAATAATCAGGTAGCAACATATTTATGACTCACTATGTATTTTCGTTTCTTGCACTGGCTACCCAATCTGTACCTGTAACACCATGTTGCCCAAGCACTAAACTCAACTGTGCGGCATGTTCTTGAACATGTCGCATACAGTACAACTGAAGTTCCAAGAAACTAGGTTCCATCCAATCGAATACCAAAATTTCTCCCGCTCTTTCATCTGTTAACGATTCGATTGTGGTTTGACATTT
>JAEURG010000190.1 GCA_016789345.1 Anaerolineales bacterium
TTTATATCTTATGCATTAATAGCAAATGGATATGAAAGTACAATTGCAAAATCGGCTTTCTTTTCTCTCATCGTCTATTTTTTTCTTTATATCTTATTAATTCCCATTTACGGAATTACAGGCGCAGTTTGGTCTACGTTAATAGGCGAGTTTTTACAAATGATTATATTTATCATGTTTTATATTCGTAGAGACAAAGGCATATCAACATGAATGTAGATGAACCTATCTTAACCCCAAAAGAATTGTTAGCATATCGCCGCGCCACAAAAACTTTGCAAGATTTTCCCCCGCCTGAAACTGTTATATTTATTCCTCAAAAGAGTTTAGCCAAATATATTTTAAGAAGATACTTTACGAAACAAATAAAGGGCTTTCTTGGTGAGTTTTATTTGTTGAGAAAATATAAAGGCAAGATTGCTTTTTCTACAGGTTTTGGACTTGGTGCGCCAGTAGTGGCTGGGTTAACTGATGAATTTTGCACCTTAGGCGTAAAACAATTTTTTATTATCGGCATGGCAGGCGGATTGCAACCGAATCTACAAACGGGAAGTTTGATTTTATCAAGTGGCGCAATTCGCGGAGAAGGAGTCTCACGCCATTATTTATCCGAAAATGAAATTGTAGAATCAAATACAAAATTGCTTGAAGATTTTAGTCAATCTCTACATGCAAAAAATCATCCATATTCTATTGGTGTCACATGGACGACAGATGTACCTTTCAGAGAGATGAAAAGCCAAGTCACTGCTTACCAAAGCAGAGGCATATTGGCAGTAGATATGGAAGCGGCGGCGATGCTATCAGTCGCAGAATCAAATTCAAGGTCAGGGCTGGCGGCGTTTTCTATCAGCGACTCATTGGCAGATGGGAAGTGGTCAATGCCTAAAGATTTAAGCCCTGCTCAAAACGGTCTTTTTATTTTGTTTGAAGCCTTAATTGATTTTCTTTCTAAGTAGCAAGCAACCTTTCCAATTTCTCAGCGTATATCTTTTCGGGCTTTCTTTTTTTACAAAAAAGTTATACACTAAACTAAAACTGTTTTACAGGAGATTCAACTATGAGTGGAAATCGTTCACAACTTGCATTAGGCGTCATCCTTGTTTTGATTGGCGCATGGTTTTTACTAGACCAAACCGTACCTGCCTTTAGCAATTTTTTTGATAAATACACCGAATGGCCTGTCAACTTGTTGTTGATTGGTGGTGTAATTTTCATTGTCGGGTTGGTGTTGGGTGCACCGGGGCTTTCTGTCCCCGCCGCAATTGTGGCTGGCACTGGCGGAATTTTCTATTATCAAGAAATCTCAGGCATAGGACCTCAATCATGGTCATATATGTGGACGCTGTATCCAGGCTTTGTCGGCTTGGGTAGTGTTTTGGCAGGCTTACTCGGAGACCATACTGCTCACAACCTCAAACGTGGATTGAACATGATGGTTTTCAGTGCTGTGCTATTCCTTATCTTTTCCGCATTTCTTGGTGGATGGGATTTACTCGGTAATTATGGTCCAGCTATTTTGTTGATATTGCTGGGCTTGTGGGTGCTAGGGCAAGGCTTGTATCGCACTTACAAGAGAAATAACAATCAAAGTGAATAGCATGAAAAACAATTCTTTACTTTGGGGTGTTGGTTTACTTTTGCTAGGCGGGTTAATGCTCGCCAATGCAATGGGCATTCGGCTTCCCAATGGAAATTCGCTTACCAGCATTTTCTGGCCCCTCACGTTAATTTTCTTGGGTGTGTGGGCATTGGTCAGCGTGTTTTGGAAGCGTGATGTGCAAACCGAATCAGCGAGTATTGCTTTAGAAGGTGCAAGTGAAAGTAAAATAAAAATTCATCATGGCGCTGGTGAGTTAAAAGTTCACAGTGGCGCAACTGCGAATGAATTATTGCATGGCACATTCACTGGCGGAATGGAGCATTCGGCTGAACGAAGCGGAAACAAATTGAACGTCACATTAAGAAGCGGAAGAAACTTTTTCGACTTTCCATTTTTTACATCTCGCGTTGAATACAATTGGGATGTAGCATTGAATCAAAACATCCCCACTTCGTTAAGATTCAACATTGGCGCGAATAAGTCAGTGATTGCATTGCGTGATATGAATCTGATTGATTTGAAAATAAAAGCTGGCGCAAATGACATTGACTTAATTTTGCCTGAACGCGGTCGCTTCAGAACTGACCTCGACTTGGGTGCCGCTTCGTTGACATTAACTATCCCCGAAAATATTTCGGCACGCATCCGTGCTTCACTTGGCGCGGCAGATTTGAATATTGACAAAAACCGTTTTCCAAAAGTGAATGGCATCTATCAATCACCAGATTATGACACTGCTACAAATGCAGTGGATATTTACATCAATGCTGGTGCGGCTTCGATAAAAATAAAATAGTGAAAGGTTTGCAATGAAACGATTTGATACAAGAATCATATTTGGCTTAATGCTAATTGTAGGCGGTGGCTTAGCCCTCGCGCAAGCCATGGGATATTTAGAAAATGTATCTAAATATTTTTGGGGTATCGTGTTTGCTATGGCTGGGCTGGCTTTTCTGTTTACGCTTTTTGGTGGCGAATGGTGGGCGGCGTTTCCGGGCTTTACTTTACTTGCACTCGGCGCATTGATTTTGCTCCCTGAGTCACTTGAAGATATTGGCGGCGGACTCTTTTTAGGTGGCATCGCACTTTCGTTTTGGTACGTCTATTTCACAGACCGTGCTGGCAGGTGGTGGGCAATCATTCCCGGAGGTGTGCTGACTGCGCTTTCGCTTTTGGTTTTTGGCTCTACATACTTTGAAGAATATTCTGGCGCGATTGTGCTAGGCGGAATTGGATTAACATTTTTTGTTTTGTATCTCACCAATTCAAGCGAAAGATGGTGGGCGTTAATTCCATTTGGCGTGTTATCTACTTTAGCGACCATTACAGTTGTGGCTGACAAAGTAGGCGAATTTCAAACCGCAGGCGTGTTCTTTTTTGGTTTAGCAATTACATTTTTATTAGTAGCATTATTAGCCAGAATGCAATGGGCGTATTGGCCCGCATTGATATTAGGCATTATGGGTGTTTTGGGTCTTGCTTCACTGTTAGACATTGCTAACTATGTTTGGGCAGTTGCATTAATACTTGCTGGTGTTGTAATATTGTTTCGGTATTTTACGAAGCTGGCATAATCAAAAGATTTAGCTGAATGAAAAAAGACTGTTGACCGCAGACGACAGACCGCCATCTGCCGTCTGCGGTCTTTTTTTATTATGGAAAATTTGCATTTACAGCCGTAAACGCATCACCACATTCACAAGCAATGACGGTTAAATTCCCTTTGGTTAAAGTTCCTAAATAAGCGCGGCTTCCGTTATGCGGAATCCAACCGTCCATGACAAACGGAATTGCACTATCGGCGAGTATCCATTCGCCATTGTATTTTCTAGCAACATGCACATGCGTCCCAGTCGAGCGTCCGCCTTCACAAGATGGATAACCGATTAAATCGCCAGCATTTAAGTTTGCGCCAACCACAGCACGTTGATTCGTTGCCAAATGCAAGTAATAAATAACCCAACCTGTTTTTTCATCACCATCTTTATCCAAATCTAAAACTACGCCTTCATTGGCAGATGAACGTACAACTAAACCATCCGCGATGGCGACGGCATAATTTTCTGATTTTGCAGATATACAACCTGATTGTTCAGACGGTGGTGCGAAATCTAATGCAGCAAGCGGTTCACCCGTGCCCCAGCCTGTGTGCGGACCCCCTGTATAACTCCACGTTTGAGCATTTGGAAACGGCAATGTCAATTCGGGTTGCGTGAGACTGCCCGGAATTAATTCAAACGAATCATTCCATGGATTCCCAAAAAGACTGGTGTAAGTTTGATACAAACCTTCTGCTCCAATGGCATGAGCAAATTTATCACCTGCATACATTCTTGAAAAATAATATTGTAGTGCGGCAGAGCCAGCATTTTGCCATGGGTCGGGGCGGAATAAATTTCTATTGGCATCTTCAAATTCAAGTAATGAACCGTTTCGCCAAGAATAATATCCATTGTTAAGAGTATTCGCGGCAAGGACTAATTGTAGATAATGCGATTCCCAAAATGCGCGTTCAAGCCCAAGTAGCTTTCTATTTGTGGGCGGAGACTCTTGCGTCAATGCGCCGCCTTGATATTCTAAGATGGCTAATAACAAACGTGGGTTGATGCTGTAATTAATGGCAACATAATCCACTAACTCTGCGCCTGTACGAATTTGCCCAGAGACATAAGCACGATAATTTTTCCACCAGCCTGGTTGTGATTGAACATACGCGGCAGTATTAAACCCTGAACTGGTAGGCGAGTTTACAAAAGCATGGTCTGGGATTGATTGAAATGTCGTTCCCCACAATGCCCGATAATAAATTGGAATTTGCATCGGCATGCCTTGTGGCATGGTAGTTGCATCGCGCGGAATAAATGTGTTCGCGGCTAATATTTCATCAATCGTTGTGTTGAAGCGTGCGGCAAGTGCTGGTAGTGTGTCACCAGTTTGGGCGTTGTAATCTACCAATTCGCCGGGGGCGTAGGTTTTGCGAGTGGGCAGGGGGGTAGAATCAACGCTGGGGTTCTGCTCCCAAGTTTGGGTCAAGGAAGAAGCGGGGGGTGAGTTTTGATTTGTAGTGGAGCGACAAGCCGTCAATGTAAAAGTCACAATCAAAAAGATTGTTAGTAATTTATTCATCTTTTTCACGAATGATATTTGAAAACGCCTGACCTTGTAAATCAGATTTGATAATTTCATCGCCACGTATAAGCGTGCCTTGATAAGGTTTATCACCTGCAACTACACGCCAGCCACTTAACACAAATGGAATCGGTCCATCGGCTGTAACCCATTCGCCATTATATTTTCTGGCGAAATGTAAATGCGTGCCAGTGGAAACGCCGCCTTCACATGAAGCATGACCAATGCGGTCGTTGGTTTCAAGCCATGTGCCGACAGGAACGCGGTCTTTTGTCGCAATATGTAAATACAATAAATTCCAACCTGTTTGTTCATAGCCATCGCCGTCAAGGTCAACCATCACGATGCCATTTTCAGAGCGGACGACTAAGCCGGGCGCGGCGGCAGTGACCCATGTAGTTGTGGGCCAGCAACCTGTTTTATCTGCGGCGGGAGCAAAATCAATTGCAGAATAAACGCTGTGAGATACGCCATAAATGTTTGGGTTAATTTGTCCCCAGCCGTTGTGTGGTCCGCCAGTGAAACTCCACTTTACACCTGGTTCAAATGGAAATACCAAAGTTGGTTGATTTAATGCGGCAGGAAAAAGTGGGTTTACTAAATTTGCTCGCGCCCACGGGTCGCCAAACATTTCTTGGTACATGGCAGGGAATCCGCTTTGTGGATTAATGATTTGCGCCCATTGGCTTTGACTATATAGTTTTGAAAATAAGTATTGAATAGCAACCGTGCCAGCATTTAAGCGCGGGTCTAATCTTAATTTTGAGCCATCGGGAAATTCAAGGTGAGTGATAGTGCCAGCACGCCAGCCATAATATGCAATGGACATGTTATTAATTGCCCAGACCATTTGCACGCTCAAGCCTTTATAACGATAATCGTTGAAGCCCATTGGGAATTCTGTGCGTAACAAGTCAATTGGTTGACCACGCACCCAGCGGCTTTCAAATTCTAAAACTGCTAATAGCAAACGCGGGTTGATTGAATTTTCAATGGCAAGTTTTTGAATCGCAGCGTGACCAGCAATCCAACCTTCAGAACCGAGATAATCTCTGTAACTGCTTAAGTATCCGTTTTGTGATTTGACAAATTCTTCAGTATTAAAATCTAGTGCGGTGGGCGAATAAACGATTTCGGCATCGGGTATTAATTGAATATTGGGCGTAGTCGGTTCATTGATTCGATTCGGGATGACAAGCAGAACGCCATTATCAATTAATGTTGTTCTGGTTAAATCTGCATCTGAGATAATTTCCGCTTCATTGACGTTGAATCTTGATGCGATTGCAGAGAGCATATCTCCGCTTTGGGCATAATACAAAAATGGTGCGGCATCATTGAGCGGAGATGTGTTGGTTGGCGTAATATCAAATGAAATGATTTGTGGCGTGGGCGTGTATGCAGATTGTGTTTCAAATTGCGGTGGCGTGGTTGAAGTGGAGAAGATGATGGGGTCGCTAGCACCTGCTAGAGGGTCAACAAGAGGCGTTTGTTGAAGAACAGAATCAGGTGTGGGTGTAGGGGCAACTCCCCAAACAGAAGAATTTCCGCAGGCTGAGATAATCAAAGAAATAACAATGAATATTATAAAGATACGAGGCATGTTGAATGAATTATATCTGGATAAATTAGCGTGCGATTAAGTTGAAGGCATTGGCACTATCCCATGCCTCAACGGTTTGTGAGCCACGCGTGAGAAAACCGTTATATTGAATGCCGTCACCACTGGAAACCCAACCACTAAGGTTGAATGGAATGGAACCATCAGCTGAAATCCATTCGCCGTTATATTTTCTAGCAACGTGCAAGTGCGTTGCGTTTGATATGCCGCCTTCACAAGATGGATGACCAATATTTTCATTTGCAAATATATATTCATTGGGTCGCACGCGGTCTTGCTCAGCAACGTGCATGTATAAAATTACCCAGCCCGTTTGTTCGTAGCCATCATTATCTAAATCTTGTGCTACTGCGCCATCGGAAGCGCGGATGATTAATCCGCTTGCCATGGCAGTTACCCAATTGGGGCTAACATTGCAATTGCCATCAGTATTATTTGGTGGCGCAAAATCTAATGCCGCCCATGCAGAGCCAGCATCCCAGCCTCCGTGTGGACCACCAGTGAAATACCAACTTTCGCCAACGCGAAATGGCAAGTGCATTTCTGGTTGTGAAAGGTTTTGAGGAATTAATGGTTCAATTGCATAATTAAACGGATTGCCAAAGAAAACAAAATAAGTGACGATGACACCTGATGCGCCGACATCAATTTGCCATGCACCTAAATCCGATAGTTGCGAAAAGAAATATTGCATTGCGGCTGTACCTGCATTGATGGTTGGGTCAATTGGAATGACCTGACCATCACTTAAGATATAAGTTGAAAGCCCATTAACTTTCCATAAATAATATCCGCGATTGAGCGTGTTCGCCGCCCATGCCAATTGGCGATATAACCCGTAACGATTTTCATCTAACAAGCCTATTGGATAGGATGTGTTGAATGGGGTAGGGTTCGTCACCCAGCCACTTTGATATTCTAAAATAGCAAGCAACAAACGCGGATTAACTGAATAGTTTGTAGCAACCAATTCAACAATTTGTGCGCCGCTTAAAATTACGCCATTTACATCTTCGGCATAACTTTCAAGATAACCATTTTGGCTTTGAATGAATTCATTCATATTGAAATAAATAGTTGCTGGTCCGTACACCAATTCAGAATCAGGAATGAGTTTAAGAGATGAACCTAAACCAATGGGGTTTGGCGCTGGGATAATTAATACTTGACCCACTGCCAATAGATTTGGGTCAGTCATGTTATTGGCTTGCATTAATGCTTGCACACTGATTCCATATCTCAAAGCAATATCACCTAATGTGTCACCAAATTGCACAACATATTCATCAACATTTTGGCGTGGCGTTGGCAAAACGCGAGCAGGGTCTGGTGTTGGCGTAGTTTGTATTTGACTCGTTGTGCCAAAGAATGGTGGCACGTTGGCAGGCGCGCGTGTGGGCGTTGGTTCACGAGTCGGTGTGATGGTGGGTGATGATGTGGGCGAAATGCTTGGGTCTATTACTTGCGGTGTTTCGTTGTTAATCGGTAAAAATGGGTCGTAGGTTGGGAAAACCACAGGCGTGGATTCGGCTGAGGTACAAGAAACAAGTACAAACGTCAATAATAGAAGCGTTGAAAGTTGTCGCTGAAAAATCATAAGGCGTGAATTTTATCATGCGATTCTTTGTCTGTTTGAATACACATTGAAGCGATGTCTGCGTGCATACCCAATCAATGTGATGCCGTATCGTTCTGCCATTTCGATAGATAATGATGACGGCGAAGTTCTTGAAATTAAAATTGGCACTTCGAGTTGTGCGGCTTTTTGTAACATCTCTGAACTGATTCTGCCAGTTGTAATCAAAATGCGATTTTCAGGAAAAATATTTTGCATCAAACATAAGCCTGCGATTTTATCTAACGTGTTATGTCTGCCAATATCATCCGCGGCGATGACAACTTTTTCGCCATCACATAATGCAGATGTATGCACGCCGCCTGTATCTCGATATAACTCTTGCGACTCAAATAATTTTTCTACCATGTTCATTATCGCTTCAGGCTTGACCCTGAAACTGTTTTCTGCAAGTGAGACATTTGGTTTGGCTAACAAATCCACTGCGGTGACGCCGCCTGTACAACCTGATGTGCGTCTCCAGTTAGTGGGTTGTTCAGCGGAATGATTTAACCAAACATCAACATTGTCACCATGTTCACAGACTCTGACATCTGCAACTTCATCCATGCTTTTGATGATGCCTTCATTAAATAAAAATCCAATTGCCAATGCTTCTAGATGAATTGGCGTACACATGAACGAAATCCATTCTTTGCCATTAACAGTTAATGAGACAGGAGTTTCAACGATAGTTTCGGCATTGTGATGTTCCCATTTTTGAAATTCAAAACGGTCATATTCAATCGCTTTTCTTGGAAGAATCATAAAATTTTCTCCATGAATCTAAAACAGATGCAAGTTCTTGTTGAATTTGTTGGGCAGTTTTTTCTGATTTCAAATGTACTTTGCACAATACAGTTGGCTCTTCTAAAAATGAATCTAAACAAGATTGCGAACAAAGCTTAATCTTCTTGTTACGATGTTCTGTGGACGGATATTCTTCAGGGTTTGCATCGCGGATGATTCGTCCGCATAAGGTTGCGAAAGGTTTGCCCATGTTAACTTTCTAACTTTCCAATAACGATGACGCAATCATGTTGAAACACTTCTTCTTTATGAGGTGCTTCGGGAAATTCATAAGTCAAATCTTGACCGGGGAAATGTAAAAACTCGTGCAAGCCTGTTTTCCATTTCGGACAATCGGTCACATCATACACAATGCCGTCTTGAGCAATCCACATGCGCGAGCCACGTTCTCCAGTATTGCGTTTTAATTCTGCAAGTGAAATTATTCTTTCAGGTATCATGTTACTTTGAAAATCATTCCTTCTGGTAAATAATGCTTGATATATTCCAGTAAAGAATAAATAATGAATGAACAGCCAATCAGTTCAATCGATTCTTCGATGCTGGCAACTGTAGCATAGGTAATATTTTTATGCCCTAAAGCGGTAGCATAATATCCGCTGAGCATTTCTCCGCCAATGACCCCGCCGATATAAATACCAAGTGAAATGAAAAACAAAAATTTGAATTTTTTATCAAGATGTAAAAAGAAAAGTAGATACACCAAACCAAATAAAGCCACAGCGATTAATCCCGGGATTACCCAAGAGAAATAAAAAAATCCATCAGCGCCATAAATCGCCCGCATGGGTTTGATGAGGCGTTCATGTAGTGAAGCGGCTTCATCAAATGACAAAAGTAAAAAGATGAGTGCCAATCCAAGCCAATGAAATCGGAATTTATCTTTGTTTGAATTTTTCCACAAAGCAATCAGACCCAATAAGAGAGAAGGGATAAACAATAACAAAGCATTAAAGTGAGCGGGGATGTTGCCTTCTGAATCTAAATAAAAAGCAGACATGAGTATGTCCATCAAAAATTCATGCCAATATCCGCGAATATCTGCTACGCCAAAATAGCGGATGTATTGCCCCCAAATACTAAATGCAACCAAAAGAATAGTGAAAGCAATCAGGGTAATTAATATTTTTTTGGAGTTGATTTTGATTTCTGAAATTTGATTTGTCATAATATCTGATTATATCGCTTATGTCAGGGCACAATCACAGTTCTCACGTCACTGCTGAAATTTTCTAAATCATCTAGCACTTGATTAATTTCCTCTGCATCTAGCGGAACGGTTTTTGTCACAATTTTTGAAGTGTCTAAAATTTTTCTGCGAGCCAAATCTACTAACAAAGGAAGTTCTGCTAAATGATGGTCATTCGAGCCAATTAACTCAACTTCATTACCCAGAATTTCAGTATAAGTGTTGACTTCAATCGGCTGGCTGGATAACCCAACAATGACAACGCGTCCCATCACGCCTGCAATTTGAATCGCCTGCTTCATTGTTTGACTCAACCCAATCATTTCAATGGCAACATCCACGCCTTTGTTGTTTGTCAAATTTTTGATTTCATCCACTGGATTAACTTCTTTTGCATTGACAGGAATCGCTCCATAACTTTTTGCTAGATTTAATTTATCTTGATTAATATCAATTGCAAAAACTTCAATCGCACCAAATGCTTTTGCTAATTGAATCGCAGATTGACCAAGTCCGCCAACACCAAAGATAGCAACTTTTTCACGTGCTTTGATGCGAGATTTTTTCAATGCATGAAAAGCAGTTGCAGACGCGCACATAAGAGTTGCACCTTGTTCAAATGGAATTTCATCAGGTAAATGAATCGCATTGCGAGCAGGAATAGAAATATATTCTGCATAACCGCCATTGGTGTAATGACCCAACATCAAAACTTTTTCACAAAATTGGTCATTACCAGTTGAGCAGTGATAACAATCTCCGCAGGTGATGTTGTAATGCAAACAAACTCTGTCACCGATTTTTACATTCGTAACTTGACTTCCAGTTTTTTCAACCACACCAGCAACTTCATGACCTAAAGTTAACGGAACAGGTTTGACTGGCGAAATGCCAGCGCGATAATGTGCATCGGAATGGCAAATCCCTGCGGCTTTGACCTTCACTAAAATATCTCGTTCGCCAATTTCAGGAATTGGAATATCTTGCATTTCAAGGGCTTGTTTTACACCTACAAAGCGAACTGCTTTCATTGATTTCTCCTCGTCATGTCATTCTGAGCCGCGTTCTTGTTCTTAGCGGCGAAGAATCTCTGAGATTATGGTAGAGACCCTTCACTATCGCTCAGGGTGACATGAATTTGGATTATACAAGAAAAAAAATCTCCTGAGCAATCAGGAGATTTTTTTTATACCTGCAAACCAATATCAAACGTCGCTTTATAACCTGTTGCATTTGGATTCACTTGCAATGTCAATAAATTTCCACTGTTACCAAAAATACCATCTTGGCTATTGAGTGTACGATTTCCAGTGATGTATGGTGCTTGTGAAAATACATTATCTGAAAAAGTATCGTCAAAAAATAATTGAGATGTAAATTCGTAATTTCCTAAACGAATCTTGAAGTGAATATGCACGGCTCTGCCGGGGTACCAGCCGGGGTAAATCGTTATAAATTTTGCAACACCATTTGCATCTGTCATTTGATAGCCGCGTAAAAATGTTTTGCCAACTGTGTTGAAACTGCGGTCAACAGCGTCAGAGTAAACACCTGCCGCGTCGCAGTGCCAAATATCCACTTGGGCAGAAGCGAGTGGAATACATCCATCACCATTTATTTGAGTCACATTGAAAGTCAAATCAAATTGTGTACCTTGCACAATTGAGCCATCGGATGTATCTTGACGAATATCCGAACGATTCAACATTTCATCCACAAAATATGGACCTTCTGTTAATTCAGGTTTCACCACGCAAACGGGAATGTTGGTAACACTGGTTGCTTCTTGCAAAATGGTTTGCGTTGCAGGAATAATTGTTGGTTCAGATGGTGATAAAGTTTCCATAACTTCAGGCGCACAAGCCGCTAACAAAGTTGCTGCGCCACCTACGCCTAAAATTTTTAACACATCCCTGCGATTTAAAAATTTTCCAACTTGCTTATCATCGTTATCCATACTGTCTCCTTAAACATAACCTGTCATTGCGAGCGAAGCGAAGCAATCCCTTGATGAGTGTGAGATTGCTTCGTCGGACTAAAGTTCTCCTCGCAATGACAAAAAGATTTACCAAAGATGATGCACATGTGCTTTGACTTGTTCGTTATAAAGCGCTTCGACTTGTTTCATAATTGATTCTGAAATTTCAGGCAAATCTGCCGCTCGAACATTTTCTTCTACTTGTGACGGACGTTTTGCACCTGGAATTGCACAAGTAACAGCAGGGAACATCAAAATCCAACGCAATGCAAATTCTGCCATGGTCATATTGCTTGGAATAATTTTTCGTAATGATTCAACTGCTTTCAATCCTGTTTCATAATCGAAACCTGAAAATGTTTCACCTTTATTAAATGATGCTCCTTCACGATTGAATGCGCGATGGTCTGTAGATTCAAATGTTGAATTGGCATTAAATTTACCCGTCAACATGCCAGATGAAAGCGGAAGCCTTGCTAAAATGCCAACTTTCTTTTTAATAGCTTGCTCAAAAAATAAATGGCTAGGGCGCTGACGAAATATATTGAAAATAATTTGTACCGTTTTGACGTTTGGGTATTCAATCGCTTTGAGTGCCTCTTCTACTTTTTCAACACTCACGCCATAATTTTTTAATTTACCTGCTTTTACTAAATCATCTAATATGTCAAATACTTCGGGCATATAAAATACTTCAGTCGGTGGGCAGTGAAGTTGCAAAACATCTAATGAATCAGTTTCAAGATTTTTCAAACTTCGTTCTACAAAGGTAGTTAAATTTTCGCGGGTGTATCCAGTGGATACATGCGGATTTAATCTACGACCTGCTTTGGTAGCAACATAAAATTTTTCACTGCGTTCTTTACGAAGTTGTGCTAACAATTTTTCACTATGACCATCTCCATACACATCGGCGGTGTCAAAAAAATTCACGCCGCAATCTAAGGCTTTGTGCAATGCCGCCATTGATTCTTTGTCATCTACTGTGCCCCATGTACTACCAATTGCCCAAGCCCCAAAACTAATAGTTGATACTTTAAATCCTGTTCTGCCGAGTTCGCGGTATTGCATGTTATTCTCCAGTGTTCCAATAATTTTTCATCAACTCACTTGCCCATGCTGGCTGATTAATTTTTTCGCGTGGTAGAAATTCTTGCATGACAGGTTTGATGTCAAGAATCGGTGTGCCGTCAATCGCATCTAAACCTTGAATATATAACTGATTCCCTTCACGCTTCAGAATCTTAACCATAGTTGATCCTATTCTATTTGGTCTGTTCTTTCCCCTTTGAGCGAAAATCCCAACCTTTGGCAAATCCTTATTGTTTCTTGGGTGACGAGACTTCGTTTCGATTTTATTTTCATCTACTAAATGAAAATAAAAAATAATTTCCGCATGTGAAAATGATTCGATTTCATATAAGGCTTCTTCATCAAACTTTGAGTCAAGTTCTATGATGGAGGTGACTTCGCCCCAATTGTCATCTTCGATTTCTTTGCGAGTGTTTTTTACTAAGGCAATGGGAGTGACTGTAATCATATTTTTTATGTCGGGGTGCGTCGCGCATAAACAATTATGCAACTCTTACCACCAAAAGCGCGACGCACTCTATACTTTTACAATTTCTTCACAACATCCCCAACTTTAATTTCACCTGCTTGAATCACTTTGGCATTCACGCCACGCATTCGCAAGGCTTTCCCTAATGGTGTGCTGATAAATTCTAATGCTTCTATGCCAAAGCGACCTGAGAATTTTTTGCATCCAGTATGGGGCTTGGCAGAAATTTCCAGAATAACCGAACCAACTTGAATGCGAGAATGAGGCGGAAGATTTTCAATGCCTAAATCCATATCTACAAACAATTGGTCGCCAGCCCATTGCCAATTTTCTTTATCGCCTGAAAGCAATTGAATAACGCGCGAATTCATTAATGTGATTTGGGCTTCGGGGTCAGCAGAACCATCGGGTGTATGGTCATTACCGCGTGCTTTCCAGTTATCACCTGCGAGTCCATTTTCTAAATTGATTTCACCAGCATTGATAATTTCTCTGGTTTCGGTTTCTGGTCTGCGGACAATCATTTCCAAAACGCCGTTATCTTTTGGTGAATCTTTTATTTCGTCAATGCCTAACTCTAATTCTGAAATGGGATATTGCTTGAGCATAGTTTTCTCCTTATTGATTTAAGTATACTGCAACCTATTCACTCATTATTTTCAATATATTTGATTCTCTTTTTATAAGCAATGACCGTTTCATCTTTTCGTCTAAGACGAGAAGACGCGATAAAACTTAGTGTAAGCCAAACTGCAATACTGATTAATAAAACAAACGGTGATTGATTTTGAGTAAGGCGATATAGAATGGCAACAATAATTCCTCCGAAGATTAATATCCCTACGGCTTGCAGAAATAATTTTTGTTCGTATTGTTCAAAAGAGGGTTTGGGTTTCAAAATTAAACCTTATAGCGATTTTATAACTTTGAATTAGACATGACATGTCTCCACAAAAGCTTGATTAATAATGACCTGTGTCCACGCAATCGTTATGACAGGATAAAGTGCAGATGAGACATGTCATGTCTTTTAATCAAACTTAATCCACAATAAAAAGTTTTGCACCAACTTCTGTATATGACCGATGAGCTTCAGCCTCATCCGCAACTTGATAGCCGACTCCAGGAGTTAACACAAATTTTCTACCATCTTCGAGTTCAGTATGCAATTCGCCTTCGAGACATAACAAGATATGACCTTTTTCACACCAATGATTCGCAAGATAACCCGCACTATATTCCACCATGCGAACTCGGATTTCGTCAAATTGTTGCGTCCGCCAAATTGCAACTCCAGTTTCGCCTTGATGCTCAGTCGGAATAACATCTGACCAATTTGTTGTGCCGAAAGGGATGTTTTTTATTTTCATAATATTTTTCCCTTATAAAATTCAATTTTCTTTTCGTACAGTGGATTTAACACATCCAAAAATGCAATAACCGCCGAGAAGATTCCTTCTGTTTCTTCCTGCATTTCATCTACTTTTTTATTAAGTTCTGCTTCATAATACTTTTGGGCAATCTTTGGTGACGGGATTTCTTTCTTATACAAGCCTTTCTCTTTAGCTTCTTTCAATGTCTGGTATGCATAAAGGTTATTTACAAAGTCAATTTCAGGGCGAGTGCTACGATGAACATAAAGATTTCGTTCATCGCGGTATTTTGCTATTAATTCCTCAATTTTTTGAAGTGGTTCAAGAAGCTGATTTTCGGCGATTTCAGGGTTATCAATAAAATTCCGATAAACTTTTTCTGGTTTTTTGCCAAGTTCTAAGACATCATTAGTTATTAGTAATGCTGTATCATAAATGCCAGTGGCAACTACTCGATAATTTGCATAGTTATAAATTGCCCACTCCTGTTGTGCAATTTTCATATTATTTAACCAACGAGGGCTAAACCCTTTTAAGGTGAATAGTGGGATATCATTCAAGCGTTTTAAACCTTCGTAAAATGCACCTGAGTATTCAAAAACAAATCCGTGATATTTAAGTTCATCATTTAAAAAGAATTCTTTGCCTTCTTTTTTTGATTTGCGATTTTCTTCCCAGATTGGAATGATGGCATGCTTAATGATATTCTTAAAATAAGGATGATTGTCAAACTGTTTCATTGTAAGATTAGATGGTCTTGATTTATTATGTAGTTTTTCCTTTTGAGCTAAAGGTAAAAATACTTTTCTTAAATCTCGCTTGCTTAATTTCTTTGATGTCATAATAATCCCTGTTTAAATAATCGAATCTTTCCAAATGTTATCATCATTTATAATAACTTTATGTATAAACTCAAAAGACTATTTAGACCAATCAGACTAGTGAGACCAAATGACTAACAAACTCATCGAATGTATCCCCAACTTTTCCGAAGCACGACGACCTGAAATCATTGACCAAATTGTCGCTGCTATTCAAGCGGTTGCAGATGTAAAACTCCTTGACCGTTCCTCCGACCTTGACCATAACCGCACTGTATTAACTTTTGCAGGGTCACCTGCAGGTGTGGAAGAAGCCGCATTTCGTGCCATCAAAACTGCCGCCGAATTAATTGACCTTGATAATCACACAGGCGAGCATCCGCGCATTGGCGCAACGGATGTTGTCCCGTTTGTGCCACTCGCCAATGCCAGTATGGATGATTGTATTGCCATCGCCAAAAGATTAGGTCAACGTGTGGGTGACGAACTCAGCATCCCCGTCTATTTGTATGAAGCGGCGGCAACCAAACCCGAACGAACGAATCTCGAAAACATTCGCAAAGGTCAATACGAAGTTTTAAAATCCGAAATCGAATCGAATGAAAATCGCAAGCCAGATTTTGGTCCAAGTAAACTTCCCAAAGCAGGTGCAACGGTTATCGGTGCAAGAAATCCGTTGATTGCTTTCAATGTTTATTTAACAACCGATGATGTTGACATTGCAAAAAAAATCGCGAAGGCTGTGCGACAATCTTCGGGTGGTCTGCGTTATGTCAAAGGCTTGGGTTTGCTTGTGGATGGTCGCGCGCAAGTTTCGATGAACCTCACCAACTTCCGCGAAACGCCCATTGCGCGCGTGGTTGAATTTATTCGACGCGAAGCCGAGCGTTATGGTGTTGGCATTCATCACAGCGAACTCGTTGGATTGATTCCGCAAGAAGCATTGATTGATGCGGCGGTTTGGTACACACAATTGGATGGATTTGATAAGTTGCAAATTTTGGAAGCGAGATTATTT
>JAEURG010000047.1 GCA_016789345.1 Anaerolineales bacterium
AAGCGTGAACTCGTTAAAGTCTATATCAAAGGATTTTTTTCCTTGTAGTGTTTCCATTGTTTTCTCCAATCTGTTTTTGAGTTGAGTCAAAACAAATTGGAGAGGGCGGCGCACGAGCACGCTTAAATGAAAATAGACGGATGCGTCAGGCACCGTCGAGGTCATCGGGTGTTGGGTTTTTAGGAATTAGGGGGAGTAAGACTTAACAGGGCGGGCGCGGGGTGTTCATGCAAAAATTGTAGCACGAGAAATTTTTTTTGTATTAAAATTTTCTTTGAGTTATAATTTTGTTACGCCCTGATAGTTCAATGGATAGAACAAGGCACTCCTAAGGCTTAGATGTAGGTTCGATTCCTACTCAGGGCATATATATGTGCATAGTCGCATGGATGTTTTAAGAAAACTCTTAAATTAAAAACCCTTGACTATTTTTTACAATATTAGTATTATTGCAAGCGTTGACTGCTAGGGTGCCCCCCTCACCCTAGCAGTCAACATTTAACAGACAAAACAAAAAGCCCCAAGATTTACAAATCTTGGGGCTTTTATTATTTCTTTGTATTCTTTATCATCTGCCGTGCAGTTTGTAACAATTCATGTGCAGAACGTAATGTGCCTTCGCCAACTTCGCCAAGCATTTGAGAAAGTTCAAGCAAACGTGCTTCGCCTTCTAATGGTTCAACACGAGTGAGAGTTCTTCCTTTATCTACCAATTTTTGTACTTGATAATGTTGGTCGCCAAAGACTGCGAGTTGCGGAAGATGAGTCACACAAAAGACTTGATGCGTGCGCGAAAGATTCCAAAGTTTTTGACCCACCACCATACCCACACGCCCGCCAATGCCTTGGTCAATTTCGTCAAAGATTAAAGCAGGTACTTCGTCTGCACGAGCCATGACATTTTTTAATCCCAACATCAAACGTGATGTTTCACCACCTGATGCAATTTTTGCAAGCGGTTTGAGTCCTTCACCGGGGTTTGGGGCAACGAGAAATTCGACGCGGTCGAATCCATTATGGTCAAATGCGAGGCGCGTTTCTCCAAGCGGTAAACCGTTGGGGTCAGGTTTGGTTTGAAAATCCACGCCAAATTGAGCAGAAGCCATTTTCAAATCATCAAGTTCAATTTCAATGCCTTTGCTCATCTCAGTGGCGGCTTTTTTGCGTTTTTCAGAAAGTGTGCTGGCTTGTTTGCAAAGTTTTTCTAAAAGTTTTGCTTCGCTCATTTCAAGTTCAACAATTTTATCTGCCGCGCCTGTGATGGTTTCAAGTTGTTTGCGAGCATCTTCACCATAAGCATTGACGTTCGGAATACTTCCACCATATTTGCGTGTGAGCGAGTGAATCAAATCCAAGCGTTCTTCCACTTGGTCTAAGCGTTTTGGATTAAATTCAATTTCATCGAGATAATTTCTCAAATTGTGAATGATGTCTGAAATCGCATCTAACGCGCCTTCGGCTTGGTTCGCCAATTCGGTTTGAGATTCATCTACTTTTGCGAGTGCGGCTAATGCTTGTGCCGCCTGACCCAGTAAATCTGTTGCGGCAGGCGTTTCTGGTGAGCCTTCTTCTAAAATCGCAATCGCTTCTTGTGCATTTTGCGCCAGCGATTCAGCATTGGCTAATCGATCACGTTCTTTTTTTAATTCATCTTCTTCGCCTGCTTTTAATTTCGCGGCTTCAATTTCTTCGGCTTGATAAGTTAACATTTCAATGCGGCGGTCTGCATCGGCTTGGGCTTTTTTCAAATCTGATAATTCGCGCCGTAAATTTAATAACTTATGATAACTCTCACGATATTCAGTCAATGGTTTTGAAACTTCAGCATATCTGTCTAATAAACCTAAATGAGCACGAGGGTCAAGCAATGATAAATGTTCGGCTTGACCATGAATATCTATCAGCAAGGCACCAATTTCTTTAAGCAGACCCACGTTCACGGTCCGCCCGTTGATGCGGGCTACACTTCTTCCCTCCTTGCGGACTTCACGCATCAAGACAACATAATCAGGATTATCCATCAAATCTTCGCGTTTGAGGACTTCATGCACCGCTTCTTTTTCTGGACCTTTAAGTTGGAAGACACCCTCAACAAATGCCGCATCCGAATCTGACCTGACGAATGTTACATCCGCTTTGCCGCCGATTAACATAACGACAGCGTCGAGAATAATAGATTTTCCCGCGCCTGTTTCACCCGTGAGGATAATTAATCCATTCCCGAAACGTAAATCTAATTTATCTATGATTGCAAAATTTTGGATGTGAAGTTCGGTAAGCATAGTTAAAGTTGAATCCCTGAAATGCGAGTGTAAACTGTTGGTGTAACAATGACTGCATAAATAATAATTGCAATAGCGACAAACCAATTGCCAAAGAAAAACATAGCAATTGCAATCGGAATTGCACCTAGCACAACGCCTGTAGCACAAGCATAGAATAACGCTTTAGAACGGCGTTTGTTTAATGCCCGCAAAGTAATATTTGAAATGAACACGCCTGCCCCTCTGCCAATAATTGCCGCGAGGAAAAATATAAAAAAGCCAATAAAACTCGCCACAATGCCAACGAGAATGCTGGCAATTAGTGACAAGATGAAAGTAATCCCAAACCCAATTAAGTAGTCATACCAAACGGCGGTATCAAATTTCTTTTTACGTTGATTGACACAATCTTTACACATGTAGCCTGTTGGCGTACGGACTGCACAAGACGTGCAAATATAACGGTCGCAATTTTTGCAACGCAAACTTGTTTCACGAGTCGGGTGAGCGTAACAATAAGTTGTTTCTGTCATCTTAAAATTCCTAAAAGCATTAAACACGAAGGACACAAAGTACACAAAGTACACAAAGGAAAATCTTGGAAAGACTTCCATTGTGCACCTCTTCCAATCTTAGTGACCTTCGTGACCTTTGTGTTTAAACATCACTACCTCGGTAAACCTAAAGAATTTTCTTTCATGTGTAATGTGATATTACGATAAAAATAACCTGCATCTCCAAAGCGGACGAATTGCGCTGTCACATCTGCCGCAGTGATTAACACATGGTCATCTTCCATTAATGCAATCGGCGACTGACCATCTACACTCAAAACAGTATTTTCACTTTGCACTTCAATATTCACAGACGAACCTTCCGAAAGCACAACGGCTCTATCTACTGAAAGATGCGCCGCAATCGGCACAAGTAAAATATTACGCAACTCCGGCGGAAGGATAGGTCCACCTGCCGCCAACGCATAAGCAGTTGACCCCGTAGCAGTCGAGGCGATTAATCCATCAGCCATATAACTCGTCAGGCGATGATTATCTACAGTGGCAGTTAATCGCACGGGGCGTAAATTTTGTCCACGCCCTACAACCACTTCATTCAATGCAATCCAATTGCCAAGCGTTTCACCCGCACGAAGGTGCTCCGCTTTCAACAACATACGGTTTTCAATCCATGCTTCGCCGTTTAATAATTTATCAAAGTGCATTCGCCAATCGTTGCGGTCAATTTGAATCAGAAAACCAATTCTGCCCAAATTGACTCCTAAAATTGGCACATTGCTCGGCGCACACAAATGGCAAGCTCGCAAAACACTGCCATCGCCGCCAGCAATTATTAACATATCAAAATCACCACGCCGTACACGCTTACGCAACTCTTCATCATAAATCGAACCCCACGGCGCTTCGATTCCTTTTTCTTGCAAATAAGCAGACATCACTTCGGCTTCAGACATGGCTTCTGCCATTTTCGGATAAGCCGTCACCACGGGGCATTGCGGAATGAAAGACATCTTGTAATTATAAAGTACAGGCTAACAATTTGACTATCAAACTAAACTTTCTTCACAGCGATTTTGATAACCGCATCTTTTACATCGGGACGGCTGTTGATGTGACCTTTCGACCTCTTTCTTAAAGTCATCCTCGCGCATGTCGGCAATCAACTCGATTAATGCAGTTTCCAACTCTTTTGTATAACGAATCGAAAAATCTTTATTTTCGTAATGGATGATTCCATAAGGCGGGCGTTTGCCGTAATTTTTTTCTACCAACAAACAATACGATGCCAATTGAAAAATATGTGAATCATACGGGGCTTCCGGCGCATTGCCCGATTTGACTTCAACAGGAATAATCTGGTTATCTTTTTGAATTAAATAATCTGGTTTGCCTGTTAAACCAAGTGCGGCATAAAACAAAGGCTTTTCCACTTTGCCCCAAGCGCGCGTGTCTGTGTAAATGACTTGTCCACCGGGCAAGCCTGTCGCCTTTTGCTGGCGATTTGATTGCCAGAAAAAGAATAAAGCAAGGAGAAAGAGGAAAAGAATCAGATAGGACATAAATTATATATTTTGACTGCAGATGGCTGACCGCAGACCATAGACGGCGGTCAGCCGTCTGTAATTCATAACCAGTGAAAAGCCAAATAAGCCACCAGCAAAAGAGTCGCTACAAGAAGCAGAATCAAGCCAAAAGTCCGAGCAAGAGAGGCGGCGAGGACTTTACGTCCGTGCTTGTGATGCAGTTCCGTTCCAGCCGCGAGTTCGGTCAAGTTTTCAGATGGCACACCGGTTTTCCGATACCACCACGCGCGACGACAGTAGAGATAATTTCCGATTTCTGAGGAGCGGATAGGGCGCATAAACCGAGTATAGCACAAATTTTCTAATTCGATATTGCCATGTCATTGCGAGGCAAATCGTAGGTCACGCTTTCAGCGTGACAAAACAATTTATAAAAAACGTCATGCTAAAAGTATGACCTACAATTAATTCGTGATAAACTTTCGCTGATATTTTTTTCGGAGGCAGAGAATGAGCAAGCGTGAAAATTATTCAATTGAAATTGCTGGTGTCAAACGAGAACTTCCCCTCTTTGAAATTAAACCTGGGTTACGAATCGCCATCTTAAATATTTTGGGCGATACCGAATTGGTGCAAGCCAGTGCCAAAGAATTAGCAAAAAAAGTGAGAGATGTTGCTTTTGATGTCATTGTCACTGCTGAGGCAAAATCAATTCCGTTGGCGCACGCGCTTTCTGTTGAGACAAAAAAACCTTACATCATTTTTCGCAAAACATATAAACCTTACATGGGCGATGCCATTAAAGCCGAAACACTTTCCATTACAACGGGTCAACCACAAGTTTTAATTTTGGATGAAAAAGATAAAGACTTAATTCAAGGCAAAAAAGTTTTGGTCTTAGATGATGTCATTAGCACTGGTTCTACGCTTCAAGGGATGCGTATGATTTTGGATAAAGCGAATGCCACAGTCGCCGCCGAAGCCGCCATTCTCACCGAAGGCGATAGAGCGCAATGGGAAAATATTTATTCGTTGGGGCATTTGCCGTTATTTACTGATTAAATAATGTAGGGACACGGCGGCGCCGTGTCCCTACATAAACAATTGCATTTTCTTTTTACGAGGAAGAGCCTTAATGGCTCTTTCTCTTTTCATAGCAGTTTTTTTGTCTGGTTGTTCTTCAACATAAACTAATTTCACGGGCAATCTCATTCTCGTATATCTTGCCCCCAAGCCTTTGTTATGTTGCGCGACTCTTTTTTCAACATTAACTGTCCAGCCAGTGTATAAAGTACCGTCTGCACATTTGAGGATGTAGCAAAAACAAGCCATCGTTTTTATTTTTCATCTTTATTTGGTTTGAAGCGTTTGCTTAACGCCGAGCCGAGTAATGTTTCAGTCAGCGAGACTCGCCCAACTTTTTCTTCTTTGATGGCTCCCCACTCGCCTTTGATTCTTTCATTCATCCAATCGCTTCGCCCTTGTTGTACAGTTTTTAACAATGCTTTGAAGGATTCTTCATCTTTATTTTCTAATTCATCGCGTAAATTAACTAACGAGCGAATCATTTGCTCCAAAGCGCGGATTAAGTTTTCACGATTCTGAAACGATAATGAAGTTAACGTTTCGGCACCGTCTGTTTCGGAAAATGCAGATGATGCGGCAAAGTAGGCGCGCCCAGCCACTTTTTGTGCTTCTTGCCAGCCCGGTTGGTTGATGGTTGCATCTAACAAAGAAGCCGAAACCAATTGTGGTAATAAATAGGCTGAGGAAATTAAACCATCCGATTCAACGAAATCGGTTAGTAAAGTGTTTGCGCCTAGTAACTTAACAAAATCACTGGCAAGTTTGATGGCTTCGCCGGGCGTGCCAGTTGGGGCTGAAAGTAAGAAAACGCTTCGGGAGAAGAAATCAGGCTGGGGCGTATCTTGAGGCGTTTCTATCTTATCTAAGTAGCCAGGTCCAATAGCGGGGACGAGTCCTACATAATGGCAGTTGGCTGGCAAAATCTCTTTTGCCCATTTTGCTACTTCGGCTTTGACAGGCGATAACTCAATTAGCACAGCATCATTTTTGACATCTTTTTTTATATATTCAAACGTCTCGCGGATTTGGTGAATGGGAATGGCAAGAATAATGAGGTCGGCATTTTCTACTGAACTAGGCAAATTGTGATTGGTCGCATCTACTGCGCCAAGTTTTTTGGCACGCCCCTCTGCGCCATAATCTTTGTCGTGACCTGTAACAAAGACTTTGTCTTTATGAGCGGACAACGCCAACCCAATAGATGCCCCCGTTTGCCCCAAGCCGATGATAGTAATTTGAACAGTCATTGCGCCTCTTTGTTTTTCCCGAATTATACGCTATGCCGTTAAATTACAAGAACCGCGGACGCCGACCGCGGTTCTCTTGAAAGGAGGAGAAGAGAAATCACCTTACATCGCCTAATTTATCATGGTTATCCGAAATATACTTGACGCTAAACCTACGATTACCCTACGATTGTTAGACAATTAACGCTTTTGTAATGAACTAAACGCTTGTGCATGGATTGAGGCTATTGGATGGTAAAGGTGCGAATGGTAGACCAGTCGCTCCAGTTGCCAAGCGCGTCTTTAGCACGCACTCGCCATGAGAAAGAGCCTTTGGGTAAAGCCGCAAGTCTTTGCCCAGCACTGCGAACTGTATTTTGGCGATAGATGCTGGTGAAGTTATCTGTTGAAAATTGCACTTCATATAACACGGCGCCTGCTGAGGGTGTCCAGCGGAAGGTGGGTGTGGAGGTTAAGGTAGCACCATCCATTGGTGAGGTGAGGTTGGGGATAGCAGGCGGCGTGGTATCAATCACCAATTTTCGGCTAGGAGAGAAGCGCCCGTTGAATCCACGCACTTTCCAGTAGTAGGTTCCATCAGGTAAATTTGTAGTAGGCGTAAACGATGTGGTATTGAGATATTGATATAAAACAATGTTGTTAAAAGAGTTATCGGTGGCAATATAAATTTCATAACCAATGGCGGTGCTTACTTGCCCCCATGAAAAAGTTGGCAAAGCATTATTGGTTTGAGAGTTGGCTCTAGGCAAAGTGAGATTAGGCGCACTGTTCGGCGTGGTTTTGATGATGTTGTAAATTTCGCTGGTGAAATTTCCATTGTTGTTGCCTGCACCACCTAGCGGATTATTTTGTGAATCTTTGATACTGTCATTGTCTACTAGATTTAATTCTAACGTGTCATTTCCGCTTCCTGTCGTGACCGAAACTTGGTATATGCTCCCCGAACCACTGACTTGGCTGATAGAGGCTCCGCTTAAGTTGGTGGTGAGCGAAAAATCGCTGGCATTTACGCCCGTTACAGGTTCAGAGAAAGTGACCGTGAAGTTAACCGTTTGAGCGCCATTTGGGTTTAGGTCGGCACGGTTGATAGAAAGAACCACAGGGCAAGAACTGACATAGTTGGCAGTAAGTGTTTGGTTTTGATTGATGAGAAGTTGATGGCTGGCAGTTTGCCCGTGTGACCATGAAACAAAGTCCCAACATTCGCCTTGTGTAAGTGGGGCAGAAACATCACGCACAGAATTGGTGACCGTATAAATTGTGTGAGGGGTGATGTGCTCTTCACCGTTGTACCAGATGGATAGATTAGTTGGTGAGGTGTTAAAGGTAGTTTCGGTAATATTTGGTATTAAGGAAATACATTCTTGGTCACTTAAATTTCCGCTATCGGTTACGGTAAGGCATAGTTCCATCCAAGTATTGTCACCATGGTCTGGAGTTTCAAATGAGCCATTGTTGCCAGTGAGGTTTGGCGCAAAATCAAAATGAATGTGGTCATTGTGGTGCAGTAAAACGCTCCATTTCAAACTACTGCCACTTAGGTTTCCATCCTCATTATCTACACCTGTACCGCTAAATGAAATCACATCATCAACGCTGTAGGTTGTCCCATTGGCTGGAGATGAAATAGAGGCAACAGGTTCTAAATTACCAATGGTAATGGTAACAGTATCTGTACTAGTAGTATTAGAAGGATCAGCAACGGTGAGAGTGGCAATATATTCTCCGCTAGTTGTATAAGTATGTGATACATTTTCGCCTGAAGCGGTGTTGCCATCACCAAAATCCCATTCATAGGTGAGAAGGTCTGCATCGGGGTCGTAGGTGCCGTCACTTGAAAAGTTTACGGTTAATGGAATGTAACCCGATGTCACATCCGCATTGGCATTTGCTGTGGGCGGGGTGTTGCCTCCAGCAACATAACGAATACGGCGTACCTCACTGGTGTTTAATGTCGGACCATAATAGGTGACGTAGTATAAATTTGTATCTGGTCCAGCAATGAGTTGGACAATTCCGCCAGAAGGACCCGATTGTGCGTTGGGGGTGACATCTAAGCCAAAATCAAATTTTGTTGCAGTGCTATTTACATTTGTTAAGTATCGAATCCAATCTCCATTGTAATCTGCAAAAAATAAGGCGCTATGATATTCTGAAGGGTAAGCGTCGCCTAAGTAAAAAGAGCCTGCTTGCACTGAGCTTGAACCGTTGGAATGGTCATACGCATAAAGCGGAGCTTGGACAGCCGATAAACCTTGATTATAAAGTGCGGCACAAGTGGCAGAGGTTTGCGCGTTATTTTTGTAACTGCCGCTTTGCCTGCTAATACCGCCATCTCTGCCTTCATAACAGGGCCAGCCGAAATTTTTCCCCAACCCTGTGTTAATTTCTTCCCAAGTTCCCCAACCCACATCTCCAATGTAGATTTCTCCAGTACTTGGATGCACGGTTGTACGAAAAGGGTTTCTTAACCCATAACTATACACTTTCGATTGATTGCTATTCGGGTCGCCATTGTAAAATGGGTTATTGGGATATCCTTCTCCAGTAATCGGATTAATTCGTAAAATTTTCCCGTTTAAACTGGTTAAGTCTAATGAACGTAAAGCGCGGACATCTACAGTATTAAAATGAGCGCCATCACCACTGCTGACGAGTAATGAACCATCTATTCCAAACGTAACCGTGCCAATGGTATGTGTGGGGCTATCAGCGGCGATACAATCTTGTATGTGTGCATTATTTTGGTAGCAAGAAGCTGGGTTGGGGTTGCCACTACTGTTGGGGTTGCCAATGTTTTGGTAGGTACTGTTTGTTCCTAATAAAATAACTTCACTGCCCGGTAAATACACATTCGTATTGTTTGGGTTGGCACTGACTCTCATTAATCTAGCAACACGCGCGCCTGTTCCATCATCCACTGCTTCGGGTGGGTCGTAGGTATAAAGCAAATAGACATAAGGCGTTGTTGGAAAATCAGGGTGAAGTGCAATGCCCAGTAAGCCTCTATCCCAATAGTTATTGACTTCATTTGTCAAATCAATAAACAGCGTGGGGAGCAGAACGCCATTTTCAAACACGCGCACTTTACCATCTTTCTGACCAATAAAAATACGCCCATCATTAGCAAAGGCAATCGTGGTGGGACCTGCTAGGTTCGCCACAACCGTTTCGCTGATAAAGCCTGTGGGAAACGTGGTTTGCGCGCTAGCAGAAATTATTGTGCTGAAAAGAAAAAATACCAAAAAATAAATAATAAATTTTCGCGCCATAAGAAAACCCTTTTATGATATTACAATTAATGATGAAATCATTATCTCACATAAAAATAAAACACTTTTGACCATTCACTCCAATTGCCTGCTTTATCTTTCACACGCACACGCCAGTAATAATTAATATTTTTGGATAAGGTAGATGTGCGAATCGATTTGTTTTTTGTATTAGCATTAAATTCAGGGCTGGAAAAATCAGCATTGTTATCTACCTGAATTTGGTATTCGATACCGCTCATGTCACCTGACCATTGCAATGTAGGACGCTGGGGCGAGGCAGATGCTTGGGCTGGGCTCACAAGTATAGGCGCGGTTGGAGGCGTTGTGTCAATAGTAAAAGAATAAGGTTTGCTGAATTTGCCCGGATATAAATCTTTATTGTAAGCGCGGACTTTGACGTAATACATTCCATCATTTAATGGATTGGGAATTGTGAAATCTGTTTTGGCAATGGTTTGTATTAAAACAATTTGTGAGAAATTTGAATCACGTGCAATAAAAATTTCGTAGGCTTGCGCGTTTTTGACATTTGACCATGAAATGTTCGGTTGTGGATTATTACTTAATACAGGGATTCGATTTGTAAAAAGATTCGGCGCATCAAAATTGACCGACGGCTTGGCTACTGTAAACGATTCACCATTTGTAAAATGGCTGATGAGCATATTACCCGCTAAGTCGGTGATGGAATTATTGTTTAATAAATCCAAACGTAAATTGCCAGAGCCAGCACCCGTGCTGACATTAATGATATAAAACGGATTTTGATTTTGTATATTTGTTGCAAATGAATTTAAGTTTGATGTTGTTACAAAAAAATCAGCAGTATCTACATTCATCACAGGTTCAGAAAATGTGACGATGTAATTGACAGATGAATCAATCGTTGGGTTATTGCTAGCACGAATAATAGAAGTGACTTGCGGCGGCGTTCTATCAATTGTAAAACTGTCGCCATTTGTAAAATTGGCGTTGCCAATTCCTTCTCCGCCAAGCGGAATATTTTGTGGATTGATAATGCTGTCATCATCTATTAAATCAAGTTTTAATAAGCCTTCGTTTGCGCCAGTATTTACAGTGACCACATAAAACGGGTTGGCATTATTGATGTTGGTTACATACGCACCATTGTTCAAAACAAAATCGTTTATATCTACACCGTTCACGAGTTCAGTAAACGTCACAATAAAATCTACACTGTTTGCATTTGTTGGATTATTACTGGCACGAACAATGGAAGCAACCACAGGCACGCCAAAACTAGTTGAATACACTTCTCCATTTGTAAAATTTCCACCTAATAAATTACCAAATACATCATTGATGCTGTTATTGTTTATCAAATCTAAACGGATAACATCTGTGCCGGGGTTTAACAAAACAGAAACTGTATATAAATCATTTGCGCCGATGATGTTTGTAATTGTTGCATTGTTGATAGTGGATAGGAAAAAATCGCTTCCATCTACGCCTGTCACTGCTTCTGAAAAGCGGACGGTGAAATCTACGCCTAAGCCATTGACATTTGCTCGCGTAATGGATGTGACAATTGGCGCGGTTCTATCAATGCTATATGTTTCGCCGTTTGTGAAATTTTCATTGGCTGGGTTATTGGCTAAATCAAAGACACTGCCGTTATTTATAAAATCCAAGCGGATTTCGTCATTGCCTATGTTTGTATTAACAGTAACCGTGTAAAGATTTCCAGAGCCTGTGACGTTAATTAATTGCGCATTGTTGTTTGTTATCACTGCAAAATCAGAAACGTCAACGCCTGTGAGGGGTTCGGAGAATGTGACTTGAAAATTTACGCTTGCTAAACTGGTTGGGTTCGAGTTGACTCGCGTAATTGCAATTGTTTTAGGCGGCGTTTTATCAATGGTATAAACTTCACCATTTGAAAAATTACCATTGCCCAAGCCAACTCCGCCGAGGGGTTGTAAACTGCCGCTAGTAACAGAGTCATCATCCACAAGGTCGAGGCGAAGCGTTCCATCTACATTAGCAGATGAAACTGAAACGGTATAAATATTTCCAGAGCCAGTTATGTTATCAATCACTGCATTTGGAATATTAGTGGAAAGAATAAAATCTGAAACATCTACGCCTGTAACAGATTCAGAAAATGTCACTTGAAAATTCACATTGCTAGAATTTGTAGGTGATGAATTTAATCTTGTAACGGAAGAGACGTTGGCATAACTTTGCCCAATGATGTATTCATCAATCAAAACGCCTGTGCGCGTGATGAATTGAAATTTCATATAAGTATTGCTGGCTTCCACACGCATTGCGCCAAAATCCAAATTATAGCGAGATTGGCTCTCAGGAAGTTTCGTTTCAAATTTATATAATTCTGCGCCACCAACACCATTTACAAAATATGGAATGCCTTCAACGAGTAAGCGTTCATAAACATGGTCATGCCCGCTCAAAATTACATCTGCACCCCATTGTTTGAATTGCCATTGCATATAAAGGTTAGAGCCATGTCTCCCTGAAGAATAAGGCGCGTGATGCATCACCACTACTTGAAATGCAGAAGTAGATGCGGTTAAACTTTTTCTCAACCACTTGGCTTGGTCAGATGATGCTGTGTATCCATCGGGTTCATTTCGGTCACTATCTAAAATAAAAAAATGAACAGAACCCCAAACAAAATCATAATATCTTTTTTCTCTATGAAACCCAAAGTAATCTGTAAAAGGTTTTGTGCCAGCACTGCCCCAATCATGATTACCCAACGCAGGAAAAAACCTTGGCGTTGTTGCACCACTTCCATACTTGCCTTTATATGGGTGAATAAAATCTGAATAATATTGCCCAATGTTATTGTCTATCGTTTCGGCTGTGCCATTTGGGTAATTGTTGTCACCCACTGTGACGATGAAATCAGGATTCCAACTTTTGACAAGATTCGCCACATCCGCTGTTGACTGACTTGCAAGTCCATAGTCACCAATGACAGCGAATGTGATTTTATCCGTTTGGGCATGGGCGGAGGGATAAGGATTGGAAAAAAGAAATGCTAAAACGAGAATTAAGGGAATTATTTTTTTCATGCTCAATGAAAACATTATAGATTTTTCTTTTATGCAAGAAGGCGGATAACATGAATTTGATATGTTAAACAAAAACCCGCCTCACACTACGGGGCGGGTTAATTTTGTTTCATGTGGCTTTTATCTATCTATTTCAAACTCACGATGCACTGACCAATCACTCCAATTCCCAGCGGCATCTTTGGCACGTACTCGCCAGTAATAAACATCATCTGGTAAAGCAGGCAAATTGCGGCTGTTGGTACGAAGTGTATATGTGGTTGGGTTAGAAAAATCACTGCTTGTAGATACTTGTAATTCATATATAACGCCGCCCGAAACTCTCGTCCAGCGCAAAATCGGTGAGCGTTTTAATACAGCACCATCCATCGGTGAGGTCAATGTTGGGATGGTGGGTGCTGTGGTATCTATGGTTAACGTTTGTATTGCACTTGCTTTTCCTGGTTGAGAATTTCCATTCAAAGCATAAACTCGCCAATAGTAAATTCCATCCGCTAGTGGAGTAGAGGGTGTAAATGATTCTGTTGACACTGTTTCATTCAAAACAATATTTGTAAATGCCTTATCCGAAGCAATTGTAATCTTATACCCAAATGCTTCATTCACTTGTAGCCATGAAAGGGAAGGTGTTGAGTCATTAGTCAATAACCTGAACATTGTACGAGGTATTTGAGGTGCAGGTAGTAAGGGTAAGTTAGGTGTTTGAGTTGCTGTTGGGGTTGGAGTAAAAGTTGGAGTCAAAGTTGGCGTAATTGTAGGCGTAGGAGTAGAAAGCTCTACTTCATAAGCGCCCATATCACAATTTACATCTTGCGGGCGTGATATGCCACGCTGGTCGGCGGATTCGCAAGTTGCATTATTGCCTGCATTAATTGCAGGAGAATCTACTGACAACGCCATTGTTTGGGTTAAGCCACCGTTATCCGCAAGCGGACCAAGTAGAGGGTCAGATGTTGAAGCGGGTGTTCCACATCCAGAATTTGTTTCAATTAAATTATTTTGATTTGTGTTTACAGTCGCACCCCACTGAATAGCACAGTCAAAGTTACCATTATTGGCAAGAATTGAGTTCGTGATACTTAATGAATAAGTATGGACTTCTAAACCATATCCTGAATTGCCTGCGATGGTAGTGTTTGAGATGATGGCATGTCCTTGAATACCAACCGATGTGTGATTATTGCCAGTGAACGTGCTATTTTTTATTGTGACAGGTGAATGCAAGCTTAATACCCCGCTTGGTTGAGGTGATTGGGTTGAAGTATTGTTCGCAACCGTACTGTTTGTGATGGTCAAAAGATTACCAGAGACGTTTACAACCCCACCACCCGCTGGGGCAGTGTTTCCTGAAATTGTAGTTTTATCAATAGTCATACTTGTTCCAGAGTCAAACTCAATGCCCCCACCTCCACCAGTTGCATGGTTGTTTGAAATTATAGTTTCTGAAATAGTTGTGACTGTAATATAGCCACTTAATTGTTTGCCAGCAATGATTGCACCGCCATAATTTGCTGAGTTGTTTGTAAAGGTGCTCTGAGTGATATGTACTGTGCCTTCTGAATTATAAATCGCACCGCCATTGCCAGTTGTTGAATTACTTGTAAACGTGCTATTTGAAATAGTTGTTGTGCCATTTATTGCAT
>JAEURG010000048.1 GCA_016789345.1 Anaerolineales bacterium
ATTTTTCGGACGGTATCTAAATTTTCAAAGATGAAGAATTTATTGTATTTGTGCATGTTAGGTTAATGATTCACGCCAATTACCGATGGCAAGATAGATTCCACACAAGCCAGTTAATGCAAAGAGGATGAAGCCAATCCACAAGGTTGGGCTAGACCAATTGACCTCAGACGAAAAACGAGTCAATTGTAAGAGAATGCTGGGGAGAATCAGAATCAGCATGGGGGTAGCAAGACGCGTCCTCGTCTTGTTATTTTCAAATTGCATCGAAAGCATCAAAGTTCCAACAGCAATCAACCAGCCACTTAAGGAACGAGCCGTTAATGGTGTGAGTTGCCACGGGAAAACTGGAATCAAAAAGTTGGGAACAAAAAATGTGATGACCGCAATTAAAGTTAATCCGCCGCCGAGAATCAATAAAGCCAAACGTAACCATGCAGGGATTGAGTCTTGATTTGCTGAGGTTGCATCTTGTTTTCTTTTTTCATGCCAGAAATATAATGCCACAAAAATTGGCGGGGGTAAAAGATAACTTGCAAACCAAACATAAAAAGGAAACGTGCCTACTGAAAATTTATCCCAATGTAAAAATGTTGCTGCAAGTTGCACTGTGCAAAATAATGCGGCGGGCAAAATCATCACGCGAATCATTTCCCAACGTTTGGCAAGCAATGGCAATAAAAATAATGGGGCCGATGTAATATAAAACGCACCAAGCAATGAAGCCATTACAGTTGGAGTAATATGCCATGCGAAATTTGTGGCGGTATCGGCAGGTGTAACGCCAATGGCTAACACAGCCGCAACACCAAATAAAACTTCTACAAATAACCAAGCGCGTAATGGAAAAGAAGTTCTTAATCCGTTTGAGGTTGTCATGAAATTTTCCTTTTGTTATAAAAATGAATTCCTAATGCAATCATGCCAAGCACACCAATCAACAAATGAAATGGATGGTCAAATGGTTGTAAATGAAAAATCGTTGCGGAATGTGTGATGAAACCATATAACGCCAAGCCTGTATAAAAAATTGCAAAGCCAATCGTAAACCATAATGCACCAACTTCACCACCTTTGAAAAGAATCCACAACGCAATTAATCCAGTGACAATGTGCAATGTAGAATGAATTGGCACCATTTGCGTAATTGCAAGCAATTGCGGAAAGGCTTCATTCAAAGAAGGAATTAAACGAAATAAAAGTGTGGATACGCCTTGCAACAATAAAAAGATTCCAACAAGGGATGTATAAAAACGAGTTGGATTTTTCATGATGATTTCGCGCCTCTATCTTTAAGGGATAACTGAGTCATCCACCCCAGCATCAGGCTTGCAATGAAGAATCCGCCAAACCAAACCCAAGCAGAAATATTTGCAAACGAAAACAAGTCACGATGAATCAATGAAGCGATAAAGACTCCCAAAGCAAAAACAAGTGTCCCGATGAGAACGACGCGCACTTCATCCCATCTTTCAAGGCGGCTAATCAATAAACTTCCGATTCCATACGAAAGGAATGGCGCGGAATAAATTTGTGCCAATAGTGGAGTGATTTTCCAGGGCCAATTATTGACCATTATTGTTGAAAAAAATAAAAGTGCTAAAGCCAACAATGTGACCAAGATTCCTTGAATCAATAAATATGTTTTCATCCAAGTTGGAATGGATGAACCGATTCCCTTTTCATTTAAGTTTCTGTGAGTCCACGCTAACCAAATTGCAATGGCAGGATAAATAAAATAAGCCGCGAACCAAATCCAAACTTGTGTGCGGCTGTAATCAAATTCGCCTAAATAAAAAAGTGACACAATGAATAACATGCCCGTCCAAATGGCAATCATTGGAACCATAATTTTTACTTCAAAATATTTTCCTGAAAAAATGCCAGCAATCATAAACGCCGTGCCAGATAAATACATTGCCCCTAAAAATCGAGCGTGTAACGGCGGTACCAACCACGGAATGGCTTGGTCTACTTTTGTCGGAATAAAATATCCCCACACACCAACCCATAATGCCAACAAGCCAACTGCAACGAAATATATTTTTATATTGCGAGTTATGAATTGCATGTGCCACCTCGGTTAGGATGATATGTTGCCTCGTTGATTATAAATTATGATAAGGTTTATCACCTGCTCAAAATTTGTGGTTAAATTGAATATAGGAGAGTGTTATGTCCACAACTGAATTTCAAACCTTCCTGCAAAAATATCCCACTTACAAAAATACTGAATCAATAGATTCACTTCGCAAAAAAGATTATGCCCGCCTTGATTCGGCTGAACATATTTATCTCGATTACACAGGCGGCGGCATTTATGCCGAGTCGCAAATTCAAACACATCATAAACTTTTAAGTGAAAATGTTTTTGGCAATCCGCATTCCTCCAACCCAACATCACATGCCGCAACCGAACTGGTTGAAGGTGCGCGTGAATATATTTTAAAATTTTTCAACGCTGACCCCGATGAATATCTCGCCATTTTCACGCCCAATGCCAGCGGCGCGTTAAAACTTGTGGGCGAGTCGTATCCGTTTGCAAATGGTCGTTATCTTTTAACGTTTGATAATCACAACTCAGTCAATGGGATTCGCGAATTTGCACATGCTCGCGGCGGTGATGTGACTTATATTCCCGTCATGCTCCCAGACATGCGAGTGGACGCTTCACAACTTAACGTCGAGTTGAGTAAGCCATCTCAAACTGGTCATAACCTTTTTGCATTTCCTGCACAATCAAACTTTTCGTCTGTCAAACATCCACTTGAGTGGATTGAACTCGCTCATTCACACGGCTGGGATGTTTTACTTGATGCGGCGGCGTTTGTTCCAACCAATAAATTAGATTTAAGCAAAGTCAAACCTGATTTTGTTCCGATTTCATTTTATAAAATTTTTGGCTACCCCACTGGACTCGGTGCATTAATTGCAAAAAAATCTGCTGTGGCAAAATTACATCGTCCATGGTTTGCGGGTGGCACAATTACCGTCGCATCGGTATCTACTGAAAGACATTATCTAGCCGATAACTTTGCCGCATTTGAAGATGGCACACTTGATTATCTTAATATCCCCGCCATTGAGATTGGACTCAAACATATTGAATCTATTGGCTATGATGTGATTAATGAACGAGTCAAAACTTTATCAGGTTGGCTGTTGGATAATCTCACGGCGATGAAACACAGTACGGGGAAGCCATTGGTTCAGGTATATGGACCAACTTCCAGCGAGGGAAGAGGCGGAGCAGTCACCGTTAATTTTTTTGATAAAGATGGCAACATCTTCGACCATCGCTTTATCGAAAGCGAAGCGAACAAAATTAATATCTCGCTTCGCACGGGTTGTTTTTGTAACCCCGGCGCAGGTGAAGTTGCCATGGGTGTTTCGCGCGTGGAGTTGGATGTGTGTTTTACAGCCCCTGGCCATGAAGAACGCCTTTCGCAAGATGATTTTCGTTTGTGCTTTGATGGCAAATCTACTGGCGCGGTGAGAATCTCTGTGGGTATGGTCACAAATTTCAATGATGTGCAAGCGGTTTTGTCTTTTGCAAAAAGTTTATTAAGTTAGGATAATAATATGAATCTAAAAGATGTTTTATTTATGTTTGAATACAACTACTGGGGAAACAAAAAAATATTAACTGCATGTAAAAATATTACCCAAGAACAATTCCTTGCCCCAGCAGATTATCCATTTGGCGGGTTGCGCGGCACACTGCTTCATGTCGTGGATGGTGAAAGATTATGGCGCGTTTTGTTTGAGACACAAAGAGTCACTGAAGATGAGGATTTAATCGCCGATGATTTCCCAAATTTTGATTCACTTGAAAAGAAATTTCAAGAAGAAGAAAAATTGATGCGTGCCTATCTTAGCAAACTCAAAGATGAAGATATGGAAAGTCACCTGAAATATACGACTACAGAAGGCGTGCATCGAGATAGAATTTTGTGGCATTGTTTTTATCATTTGATTAATCATGGCACACAACATCGTGCTGAAGCCGCGGCATTATTAACTAATTATGGCTCGTCACCTGGCGATTTGGATGTCACCGTATTTTTGAATGAGATGAAAAAATGAATGGTCAAGTTCGCGCAAATATAAAATCTGGAATGACTGTATTAATCGTTCTCAAACAAGACCAACGCACTGGAAAATTAACACAAGGTATCGTCAAAGATATTTTGACAAAATCACCAAATCATCCGCATGGAATTAAAGTTCGGCTTACAAATGGTCAAGTGGGGCGAGTGAAAGAAATTGTAGAATCACCATTGTCCGATTGAACATCGGGCAATTTTTATTTGGCGTGCTATACTCACCAATAAATAGTTGAGGTTTTTTATGAAAAGATTTTTACTTGCATTCATGATTCTTTTTTTGATGACCGCCTGCGGCGGAAACAACGCGTCAGATTTGCCCACTGCTGAATTGCCCGCCCAACTTCCCCCTTCGCCTGAGCCGTTTTCTTCATCTCCAAATCAAGCCGATATTCCAACACCAGTTTGCATATCGCCTGAACCAACACAAGACGATATCAACCGCGCCCTGAACTTTACTGGAAAAATTTTTGAAAATGAAAATTGGACGCGAAGTTATACCGTTTCTGCAGACCGTGTTTCTGTGCTTTGGGATAGCCCCTCGTTAGGCGCGCTTGCATTTTTAGAAGTGCTGATTTTCCCATGCGGTTATGAAGAATTAGATTTAGACATCTTTTTCAGTGAAGAGAGTTGGCAAGTTGTTTTTGGTGGATATGAAAGTTATGAATTTATAAGTGAATGCCGTAATGATAATGGACAACGCTTACATGAATTTGCTTTAACCCTTGATGGCATTGAGTATGACGCAAATTATTGGTCTGTGAACGATACGCCCACAAGCATTGTAACCATACAAATTATTTTCCCGCTTGAATCTGAAATTTTGTTTGATGAATTTTCTTATAGTTTGTTTCCGCAATTGCCAGAATGTTAATTTAAGATTTAGACCTGACAGGTTTTAAGAAATCTGTCAGGTCTTTTTTATATAAGGATTCTTTATGACCTCTCGTTATGATATTCTCTTTCAACCGATAAAGATTGGACCTGTCACCGCGCCGAATCGTTTTTATCAAGTGCCGCATTGCAATGGCTTTGGTTATCGAAATCCGCAGGGCATGGCGAAAATGCGTGGTATGAAAGCAGAAGGTGGCTGGGGCGTGGTTTGCACCGAAGAAACCGAAATTCATTACACCAGTGATTTGTCTCCATACTTTGAAGGGCGGATTTGGAGCGATGATGATATTCCCACTTGGCAATTGATGACTGAATCCGTTCATAAACATGGAGCATTAGCAGGGATTGAATTAACCTATAACAGTCATGATGCCGCAAATTTATATTCACGTGCTTCGGCATTCGCGCCTCGTTCTATGGGGATAACTGGTGGTGGCGGCTACGAACCTGGTCAAGCACGAGCGGCGACGAAAGATGATTTAAAACAAGTCCGCAAGTGGCATCGCAATGCGGCGATTCGTGCAAAGAAAGCGGGCTTTGATATTATCTATTGTTATGCCGCACATAATATGACATTGGCTTTTCATCTTTTATCAAAACATAATGACAGAACAGATGAATATGGTGGGACACTTGAAAATCGTGTGCGTTTTTTGCGTGAATTAATTGAAGATACAAAAGAAGCAGTCGGTGACAAATGTGCAGTTGCAGTTCGCTTTGCAGTAGATGAATTGCTCGGTGATGAAGGTATGCAATATGATGGCGAAGCAAAAGAAATTGTTTCCATGCTTGCGGAACTTCCTGACTTGTGGGATGTGAACTTAAGCAATTGGGCAAATGATTCAATTCCATCCCGTTTTGGAAAAGAAGGCCATCAAGAAAAATATATTGCGTTTGTAAAAAAGTTAACCACAAAACCTGTTGTCGGTGTTGGCAGATATACATCACCTGATTCGATGGTCTCTGCCATTGAACGCGGAATTATGGATATTATCGGCGCGGCAAGACCAAGTATTGCAGACCCGTTTTTGCCTAACAAAATCAAAGAAGGCAAACATGATGACATCCGTGAATGTATTGGATGTAATATTTGCGTCACAGGGGATACACGTTTCGTGCCAATTAGATGTACACAAAATCCAACTATGGGTGAAGAATGGAGACGTGATTGGCATCCTGAAATTATTGCGCCGAAAAAATCGAATGACGAAATTTTAATAGTCGGTGCTGGACCTGCTGGTTTAGAAGCGGCTCGTGCGTTGGGTCAGCGTGGGTATCGAGTCATTCTCACTGATTCAAATCGTGAAGCGGGTGGTCGTGTTGCATTGGAATCTCAACTTCCAAATCTAAATGAATGGCGGCGTGTGATTGATTGGCGAATCACACAAATCAATAAAATTGAAAATATATTTTTTTATCCATCCAGCCCAATGAAGTTGCAAGATGTTTTGGATGCTGATGCTCCGCATGTGATTCTTGCAACAGGTGCAACATGGCGACGTGATGGTGTCGGGCGTTATCTTCAACAACCTGTTTCGGGTCATGCAAAAATTTTCACGCCTGATGATTTAATGAATAACTATTTTCCAACAGGCAAAGTTTTAATTTATGACGATGACCATTATTACATGGGCGGAGTTTTAGCCGAATTGCTTGCAATAAATGGATGTGAAGTCACTTTGATGACTCCGGCGCCAACCATTTCTGCATGGACAGAATACACGCTTGAACAAAATCGCGTGTATAAAAAATTAATTGATTTGAACGTGACTCTACTTCCACATCATACACTCGCTTCACTCTCGCCGACGTCTGTTACTGTAACTCATACCATTTCTTCCATTGAGCAGTCTCTCGCTTGTGATGCAGTTGTGATGGTGACGGATAGAATTCCAAATGATAGTTTGTATCACGAACTGAAACCTGCACTTGCAGAAGGAAAAATAAAGTCATTACGCATTATCGGTGATGCTGAAGCACCGAACATTATTGCTCAAGCAGTGTTTTCAGGTCATCTCGCGGCTAGAGAATTTGATGAAATCATTGATCCAGATATCACACCTTTTAAAGTGGTACAATACAAAATATAAATAACGATCAGCAAGCGGCGAAGTTGGTGAAATTCCAACACTGTCGCGCAACTGTGAATTAGCATTTAGCGTTTAGCATTTAGCCTTTGGCTAATAGCTAACAGCTAATAGCTAAAAAGTCAGGTCGCCCGCACTGGTCTGTTCACCACACTCTCGCAGAAAGGAGGTGGATGACGGTCCCATTCGGATTGCCTTTCCATCTCCCCAGCCTTTGCTGGGGATTTTGATTCTTACAAACTATAGGAGAAAATATGTTACGAAAGATTTTGATTTTGACTTTACTAGTTGGATTAATTGTCGCCTGTGCGCCTCAAGCCACGCCGACAGTTGATTCTGCTCCGACAGAAATTCCTGCCACCGAAGCAGTTGTAACTGAAGAACCAATTTCCACTGAACCAACTTACATTGATGGGCTTGGACGTGAAGTTTATTTAGTTGGACCTGCACAACGAATCGTTACGCTTGCCCCATCTATTACAGAACTTTTATTTGCAGTGGGTGCAGGTGACCAAGTCGTGGGTCGTGATGATTTTTCTGATTTCCCTGCTGAAGCAGTAGATATTACAAGTATCGGCTCCACTTATGGCGCATTGAATACTGAAGCGATTCTTGCGCTTGAACCTGATTTAGTGCTTGCGGCAGAAGTAAACACACCTGAACAAGTGAAAGCACTTGAAGATTTAGGAATCACTGTGTATTATCTCAAGAACCCAATCACATTTGCTGAATTGTATGACCAAGTTCGATGGGCAGGAACAATTACAGGTCACGAAGATGAAGCGAATGCGTTAGCAGATTCATTATCTGAAAGAGTAGATGCAGTCACATCTGCTGTTGCAAACGTCACAGAAAAACCAAAAGTGTTTTATGAGTTAGATGGCACAGACCCATCTAAACCGTGGACGACGGGTGCTGGCACATTTATGGATACAATGATTACGATGGCGGGCGGTGTGAATATTGGCGGCGTGTTGAGTGAACCGTATGCACAAATTAGTGTTGAAGAGATTGTTTTGCAAAATCCTGATTTTATTATTTTGGGCGATGCGTTATATGGAGTGACCATTGAATCAATTGGTCAACGCGCAGGCTGGGCTGATTTAACTGCTGTTCAAGAAAATCAAATTTTTGTTTTTGATGATAACCTTGCCAGCCGACCTGGTCCACGCTTGGTAGATGGACTTGAAGAATTGTTGAAAATTTTACATCCTGAGTTGGTTGTGACACAGTAAGATTCACCGTCCCGCAGGTTTATCAATTAATTAAATTCTGTACTCAAACCTGCGGGACGTTTTACATAAACTATGCGTCCTTATCTTTCCTCTTTCTTCTTTCTTATTATCGCAGTGATTGTGAGCCTTGCAATCGGCTCTGTGTTTTTGCCATTGCAAGATATTTTTGCAGTGATACAAGGAAGCGGTTCTGATTTAGCAACAAATATTTTATGGAAAATCCGCTTGCCAAGAACAGTTTTGGTTGCACTTACAGGCATGGCGTTAGGCGGAAGTGGCGCGGCGTATCAAGGTTTGTTTCGCAATCCATTAGCCGACCCATTTTTAATTGGCATTTCATCTGGCGCGGGATTGGGCGCAGTACTTGCCATGAGCATAGATTGGACATATTCTTCTTGGGGTTTGATGGCAATTCCGCTCGCGGCTTTTATCTCAGCGTTGTTAACTGTCGCCGTTGTATATTTTTTAGCAAGAGTTGGTCAAACGACTCCAATCACAAATTTAATTTTGTCAGGTGTAGCCGTTTCAGCATTTGCAACATCACTAATGTCTTTTCTCATGCTTCGCTCTGATGGTGAACTTCGCCGTGCTATGAGTTGGCTCATGGGCGGCTCAACACAATTGGGTTGGGAATTTATCTTGGTGATTTTGCCTTATCTTTTGATTGGGCTTGGTGTTTTGATTATCAGCGGACATACATTGAATCTATTGCAATTTGGTGATGAACAAGCGCAACAACTTGGATTAAACGTCTCGCGTTCAAAAACAATTATTTTAATCATGGCATCTATGGCAACAGCCGCCGCGGTTGCATTTGCAGGTATTATTGGTTTTGTCGGTCTGATTGTTCCGCATGTCATGCGTTTATGGTTTGGTAGTGACTATCGGAAACTTGTTCCACTTTCCATTATCGGCGGAGCCACAGCATTATTATTTTCAGATGTAATCGCACGGGTCTTACTTGCACCGCAAGAAATTCCTGTCGGGATTATCACTTCATTAGCGGGCGCGCCATTCTTTTTATGGGTCTTGCGCCGTTCTAAAACACAAGGATTATGGTGAAATTCTTTTTAAACACAAAGGACACAAAGTACACGAAGGTTTTAAATTGGCGCAATAAAATATTTTTTGATTGTTAATCTAATAGAAGAGCAAATTCTAAAAACAAATAACAAACTCATCACTTACTTCACTTTGTGACCTTCGTGTCCTTAGTGTTTAAGAAAGGAAAAAATGAAAAAAGGATTACTTATCGTTAACACAGGTGATGGCAAAGGA
The DNA here is from genome assembly GCA_016789345.1 of Anaerolineales bacterium. Taxonomy (GTDB): domain Bacteria; phylum Chloroflexota; class Anaerolineae; order Anaerolineales; family Villigracilaceae; genus Villigracilis. The sequence goes on from JAEURG010000048.1 coordinate 9,601, forward strand.
AAATCTACAGCAGCATTTGGTATGGTCTTTCGCGCGTGGGGAAGAAATTTTCGCATCTGCGTGATTCAGTTTATCAAAGCCGAAACAGGTCAATGGGGTGAAATCAAAGCCGCAAAAAAATTGGGCATCGAGTGGCACACTACTGGCGATGGATTTACATGGACATCTAAAAATATGGATGAAACCATTGCGCGCGCCAAACATGGTTGGGAACTTGCAAAAGAAAAAATTGCTAGCAATCAATATGATTTGATTGTGCTGGATGAATTTACTTACACGATGGTTTATAACTGGCTGGATACGGATGACGTGCTCGAATGGATTCGCCTCAATCGCCCCTCCGACCTGCATCTTGTTATTACAGGTCGGTCTGCGCCTGAGGCATTGATTCAAGCCGCCGATTTGGTGACAGAAATGACTCCCATTAAACATCCATACGAACAAGGCATTGTCGCGCAAGCAGGTGTTGAGTTTTAGAAAACGATGAATGTAAAAATTGAACAATTAAACTCACAAAACAAAAACTTGGTAGATAAATTTGATAGAAAATTTACTGTCAAAGAAAAACTTACATTGAGTATGGAAAATGGAAATTTGACTTATTCTATTATTCCAGTTTCACCTTATGAAAAAGAAATTCCAGTAGATGATGTAAACGTAGATTCATTCCTTGATAATGAAGAGAAAATAATTTTTCTCGCGTTTGTTGATAATCAACTTGCTGGTCAAATCAAAATGATAACGTGGTGGAATCAATTCGCATACATTGACGATTTAATTGTCAACCCGCAGTTTCGCGGTTTGGGCGTAGGCAAAAGTCTAATAGCAGAAGCAGTTCGCTGGTCGAAAGAGAAGCGTTTTCCCGGCATCATGCTTGAAACGCAAGATGATAACGTCGCGGCTTGTAAGTTGTATCAGTCTTGTGGATTTATCCTCGGCGGCTTTGATAAATTCACGCTCAAAAATTTCAAGCCAAATGAAATCGCATTATTTTGGTATTTGTTATTTTAAGTTGGGGCACAGCGTGTCATTAATTCATTTTGACATTTGTTTGTCTTGCTGTGCCCTTACAGGATATTTATGTTAAAAATAAAAAATCTTTTTGTATCATATAACCAGCGCGAAATTTTGCATAATGTTTCGTTTGATGTGAAAAATGCAGAAGTGCTGGCGTTGATTGGACCAAACGGCGCGGGAAAATCTACGTTGATTCGGGCTGTGAGTGGTGTGATTGAATCGCGCGGTGAAATTCAAACCGATGGAAAAAATTTTCATGCGATGAATCCGATGGAACGCGCGCGTTTTGTTGCAGTTGTACCGCAAGCGATTTCATTGCCGCCTGCGTTTTCAGTTTGGGAAACGGTGTTGATGGGGCGCACGCCGTATCTTGGGTTTTTAGGTAACGCTTCAGCACATGACGAAGAACTTGCTCGCCAAGCGTTGAGTCGAGTCAATGCTTTAGCATTTTCTGAACGGCGTGTGGGTGAACTTTCTGGCGGTGAGCAACAAAGAATTTTATTAGCACGTGCATTATGCCAATCCACGCCGATTCTTTTATTGGATGAACCGACATCACATTTGGATTTGCAATATCAAGTTAGTTTATTGGAATTGATTCGTGACTTAGCAAAAGAAAATAATTTAGCAGTTTTAGTTGCCATGCATGATTTGAATCTCGCCGCCCGTTATGCAGATAGAATTTCTTTAATGGTTGCTGGAAGTATCAAAGCCATTGGCACGCCCAAAGAAGTGTTACAACCTGAATTAATTGCAGATGCGTATTGCTTGCCTGTGCAAGTG
>JAEURG010000222.1 GCA_016789345.1 Anaerolineales bacterium
CAAAGGTGATTTTCCTTGGGGTTCAAATGGATTAATTCTAAATACAACTATGCTAATGGGGATTGCTTACGATATAAGTAACGATACAAAATATTTAGATGCAATGCGTTTGAGCATGGATTACATCATGGGACGCAATCCGATAAATATTAGTTATGTCACTGGTTATGGAACTTATCCGATGCAACATCCACATCATCGTTTCTGGGCGAATGATTTGGCTAACGGATTCCCACCACCTCCGCCCGGCGCACTTTCTGGTGGAGCAAATACAAATCCAAGTGACCCTGCTGCCATTGAAGCAGGTTTGTTAGACCTGCCACCAGCGAAAAGATATATTGATGATATCGGTTCATTCTCAACTAATGAAGTGACGATTAACTGGAATGCTCCACTGGTTTGGGTGAGTACGTATTTAGACCAAATTAAGTAAAAGAAAAGAGCCGAGAAATTTCTCGGCTCTTTTTTATGAAACATAAGCAGTACGTTCAACAGGCTTTATTTTAGGTTTGCGGATAATCCATTCCGCAATAGCAAGATTAATCACCCAACCAGCCAACATGAGCAAAGCACGAGTCAATTCATTTGGTTCTCCAAAAAATATTAACCAAGGGATGTGAGTGAATACTTGTGTACCTGCTCCGAGACCAATGGCATAGGCTCGCATCATCCAATTGCCGTGTGACTTGTAATCTTTTCGTCGAACTGCGAAATATCCAAGCACAATTGATAAAAACATGGCGGAACCAAAAATGATTCTTTGGATGTAAAGAAATTCGCCATCAATTTCAGGTAATTGATAAAACTGATTCATCCATAAACCTGAAAGTGCAACCGCAATACCTGATGGAACTAAAATCCATTTTCCGATAAAACGATGTAAATGAGTCTTTCGTCGTCTCAAAGTTGGAGCGAATTGAAAGGCTCCTAAAATTGCATAAAGCGTGGCACCAACTATATGGACAGTAACAGGTAGAGGCGAGTCAAAGAAGCGGGCATTGGCAGAGGTAACTTCTGCATCACTGCTTAATTCAACGAGTCGGGCAGTCCCTGCCATCGCTGGAACAAGGCTGAGAATAATCAATGCGGTTGGGATTAACCATTCGTACTTATTTACTTTCTTTTTACTTGAATTCATTTACTTCTCCTTTTGAAAATAGGTGTGTTGAATAAAACGCAAAACCTTTGCGTTTATTTGTTACTAATTTTTAAATTTGAATCTAAGGGTTAGGTGTTTGTATCTTCAGGTTGATAGGAAAATACTTCTTCCAATGGAACTTTGAAAACAAGTGCAATGCGAAATGCTAATTCTAGTGATGGTGAATATTTATCTTGCTCCATTGCAATAATCGTCTGACGAGTTACACCTACTTTTTCAGCCAATTGTTGCTGAGTCATTTCGCCATGATGAAAACGTAATGTCCGAATATTATTGCGGATACGGCTGGTGGTCATCTAAAAACCTTTCCGATATAAATTCAATCGCCAAATGTCGGCAATCACTTGTGCCAAAACGCCAAAGAAAATAATTAAGGCAAACATCACCAAAGGTGATTGACCAAATACAAAGGTCAACATAGCAAGTGCAATGCCAATAGATGAAAACGTGTAAGCCACTTTTGTACCTTTCAACTCAATCATTTGGTCGCGTTCATCTTGAATATCTTCAATGTGAGGGTCTTCATTGGTTTTGACCTTATGCACAATGCCACCAACAATATGTGTAAAAATCGTTGCCACAATTGTGCCAATCACAGCAAGTAAAGCGATGATGCCCCACAACCAAAAAAGGTTGGTGGATGTAAAAGTATCACTTTGCACCATTTGAAATATCCTAAACAAATAGAAGGCTAAGATGAGGCTAAAGTTGGTTAAAGTAACAACAATATTTTTTTCTTGAAACGACATAGTTCCTCTTTTTCTGGTAGGTAATATTTATCTTACTTAGTGTAATGTATTTATTACCTAATGTCAAGTATTTCTTACATGCAGATTTAAGGGGATTTTGTAGCAAAATAAAGAAAAACCCTCCGTTTCGGAGGGTTTTGAGCTACTTTACCTTCACCAACTCTACATCAAACACAAGTGTCGCATTCGGCGGGATAACTCCGCCTGCACCTTTTTCACCATACGCCAAGTCTGGCGGGATAATCAACTGCGCCTTGCCCCCCACTTTCATCATTGCGATTCCCTCATCCCAGCCTTTGATGACCATACCTTTTCCTAGCACAAATTCGATGGGTTCACCTCTTGATACAGATGAATCAAAAACGCTTCCATCTTGAAATTTGCCTGTGTAATGCACCGCGACCGTTTTCCCAGCCTGAGCCTGTGCGCCTTTGCCTTCTTCTATTTCAATAAAATCTAATCCGCTTTGGGTTTTCATAAAATCTCCAGTATAGAAAAATGTTTGGGTTATTGCACCAATTGTAATGCAGGTCAGAGGCGTTTTAAGTCTGCACAGGTTTACTGGCAATTTGTGTGCGAGACGGGTAAAATATCAAATATAAAGAAATAAAAAATCTCATGGAGGTTTGGATGAGTGATAGAAACGTGAGCCTTTCATCGGCTCTGAAGTATAAGGGGCAAGGACCGTACCTGACTTATATTTTGCATCGAATTGGCGGGGCGATGATGGCAATTTTTATAACAACGCATGTGCTAGCGACGTTTACTGAAATGCAAGGCTGGCAAATTGGAGATGTGATTAATGATATTTACATCAGCCCGCCGTTTCAAATTGTGTTTATGTTTGGGGTTTTATTTCATCTCATTAACGGTATGCGAATCACAATTTTAGATTTGTTTCCACAACAATTAATCCCCTATCATCGCCAAGCAATTTTGATAGAGTGGATTATTTTTATTTTGGTATATGGCTTTGCAGTAGTAACAACAATTACAACTGCGATTGGAAGGATGAGTTAATGCAAACGAAAGCACGGACTTTACCTTTATCGAAACGCGGTATGAGTTTTGAGACAGTCATGTGGTTGTTTACGCGCCTGACTGCATTGGCAATGTATGGTTTTATTTTCATTGGCATTGTGGGTGCATTCGTTATGGGTGCACAAAATGATATGAGTTTTGTAGAAGTGTTGCGTTGGGCGTTGATGCCGAATACCGGTCATGTGACTTATACCAATGTGCCTGAGATTTCTCCATACGCCAGTATGTTTTGGAAGAGTGTGGCAAGTTTATTTTTCTTAACTGCCGCAGGGCATGGTGTTCATGGAGTGGTCGTTATCTTGGATGATTATTTTGCAAAACCATCCCAACGAAAATGGATTCGCTTTTGGAATATTTCAATCGTTGCAGTCATTATTCCAATTGGCATTTATGTCATTTGGATGGGATAATTTTTTAAACACAAAGGACACGAAGGAGCACTAAGAAAAACCTTTGTGTACCTTAGTGACCCTTCGTGGTTAGTCTTGGAGTTTTCATGTCAAAAGTTCATCAGTTTGAAGTAATCGTAGTCGGTGCAGGTGGCGCAGGGTTGATGGCGGGTTTGTATGCCTCACGTAATGCAAAGACTGCGGTGATTAGTAAGTTATATCCAACCCGTTCACATACCGGTGCGGCGCAAGGTGGCATCTCTGCGGCGTTAGGAAATTATGAAGAAGATAAACCCGAATGGCATATGTATGACACAGTCAAAGGGTCTGATTATCTAGGCGACCAAGATGCCATTGAATTCATGACTAATGAAGCGATTGATGCCGTGCTTGAACTCGAACACATGGGTTTGCCATTTGATAGAACACCCGAAGGAAAAATTTCACAACGTCCGTTTGGTGGGCATACAAATAATGAAACAGGCAAACCTGTTCGTCGTGCGGCACATGCGGCTGATAGAACGGGTCACATGATTTTGCAGACGTTGTATCAACAATGTATCAAGAACAACGTCACATTTTTTGATGAATATCAAGTGCTTGATTTCATTATGGTCGATGGCAAAGCCACTGGCGTTGTCGCGATTGAATTAGCAACTGGCGAGCTTCATACCTTCCATGCAAAAGCAGTTATCTTTGCAACAGGCGGATATGGTCGCATTTTTGAAGTGACATCCAATGCGTATGTTTACACGGGCGATGGTTGTTCAATTTTGTTGCGTCATGGCATACCACTGGAAGATATGGAATTTTTCCAATTTCATCCAACAGGCATTTATAAATTGGGCATTCTCATCACCGAAGGCGCGCGTGGTGAAGGTGCGGTCTTAATCAATGGCAAAGGCGAACGCTTCATGCCCAAGTATGCGCCGACTGTAAAAGATTTAGCATCTCGTGACGTAGTGTCTCGCGCGATTTATAACGAAATTAAAGCAGGTAACGGCATTGATGGAAAAAATTATGTCTATTTGGATATTCGCCCTGAGACAGTTAACAAATTTGCGGCATTAGATGGAAGAACAAACCCAGACGGTTCACCCTACCTGATAACTGGTGACACGGTTCTGACGAAGATTCCTGACATTGTAGATTTTTGTCGTGTATATCTTGGTGTTGACCCTGTGACTCAAATGATGCCTATTCAACCCACAGCACATTATGCAATGGGCGGAATCCCAACCAATAAATATGGTGAAGTGGTGATTGACGACAAAGGTACAACTGTCCCAGGTTTGTATGCGGCGGGTGAATGTGCATGTGTATCAGTGCATGGTGCGAATCGTTTGGGGACAAATTCATTGCTTGATTTAGTTGTGTTTGGTAAACATGCTGGACTCAAAGCCGCAGAATATGCAAAAAATGCTGACTATCAAAAAATGCCCGATGGAGCAGAATCAAGTATCAGGTCAGAATTAGAAGCGTTGAAGAATGGGTCAGGAAAAGAAAACGCGTTTGATTTATCCAATGAGATGAAGAACGTCATGTTTTCAGATGTCGGAATTTATCGAAACGAAAAAGATATGACATCCGCTTTGGAAAAAGTGCGTGAGTTACAAAAAAGATTCAAAGAAGTAAAAGTAAGCGACACAGGAAAAATTTTCAACACCGAGTTATTGAACGCATGGGAATTGAGCAACATGCTTGAAATCGCAGAAGTGGTTGCGGCAAGTGCATTGAACAGAAAAGAATCACGTGGCGGACATGCTCGTGATGATTATCAAGAGCGTGATGATGAAAATTGGTTGAAGCACACATTGATTACAAAGAAAAATGGTAAGTTAGAAATTAAATATAAACCTGTTGTAATTACAAAACATCAGCCGAAGGCGAGAGTATATTAAACACAAAGGACACGAAGTACACAAAGTTTTTAAAGGTTTTCCTTTGTGACCTTTGAGTCCTTCGTGTTAAAAAGGTTTTAATTGAGGAGCATTTATGGAAGTTACAATCAAAATTTTCCGTTATAACCCTGAAAAAGATAAACGTGGGCATTACGAAACATATAAAGTTGAAGCACATGAAAATGACCGTGTGTTGGATGTGCTTGAATTGGTGAAAGGTCACAAAGATGGCACATTATCTTTCCGCCGTTCATGCGCTCATGGAGTCTGTGGTTCAGATGCAATGCGAATTAATGGACGAAACATGTTGGCATGCAAAACGTTGATTCGTGATGTGGGTGCAAACATTACCGTTGAACCTATTATGGGTTTGAAAGTTGCCAAAGATTTAATTGTGGATATGAATCCGTTCTTCGATAACTATAAGAAGATGCTTCCATATTTAATTAATGACAACCCATTACCAGCAGATGGCAAAGAACGTTTGCAATCTCCAGAGCAACGAGCTCGTTTTGATGAATCTACTAAATGTATTTTGTGTGCGGCTTGTACAACTTCTTGTCCATCATTCTGGGCGAGTGACGAGTATTACGGTCCAGCGGCGTTGGTCACAGCGCATCGTTTTATTTTTGATAGCCGTGATGAAGGTGCAGAACAACGCTTACATGTTCTAAGTGAAACAAATGGAACAGCAAGATGTCACACAGCGTATAATTGTACTGAGGCCTGCCCGCGAGATATTCAAATTACAAAAGCAATTGGTGAGTTGAAGATGGCTATGGTGACGGGAAAGATTGACTAAGGATAGAGAATAGATAAGTAGAGATTAGAAATGAAAAGCCGTATCCATTATAGGGGTACGGCTTGTTTTATTTTGGGTGAACGATGCCAAACCGCTTATTAATTAACCGTTTTGTTAACTTTTCAAAATCTGCCAGTTTGATGGTGATTTTGATTGGCTTATTGGTGATGATAGGCTGGATATTTGATATTCAAGAATTAAAGAGTGTCTTTCATGGTTTGAGAACCATGAAATTCAATACAACCTTAGTAGCTATCTTAATTGGTATGAGTTTATGGCTCTCTCTTCAAGAGAATAAAAAATATAGTTTCATAATACAAATCAGTGGGATTATTGTTCTTCTGATTGGATTATTAACATTAAGTCAGTATTTATTCAAACTAAATTTTGGTATTGACCAGTTATTGTTTACAGATTTACAAACTACGCGAGACTCTTTTCCAGGGCGAATGTCTTTTGCGAGTGCTTTGTGCTCAACTTTAATTGGCTTGGCTCTTATCTTTCTGAATAGTGAAAAAGAAAAAATCCGCGTTATCAGTCAATATCCATCGGTTATCGTTTTAGCAATTTCTTTCTTAGCATTGGTTGGATATCTTTACGATGTACAAGCATTATATACATTAGATTTTTATTCTTCTATGGGGTTGTACACTGCAACTGTATTTACATTAAGTTCTTCGGGAATTTTATTGTCCAAGCCTGATGAAGGTTGGATAAAGCTGATTGCATCAGAATCAGCTGGTGGCGCGGTACTGAGGCGTTTACTCCTTCCGATGTTAGGTGTGCCGCTTGTGCTTGGCTGGTTCGTTCTATTTGGCGAGCGGGCAGGTTTGTATGATACTCATTTTGGATTGGCTATCATTTCGGTATTAATTGCTAGTTTTTTAATTATCATACTTTTCACCAATAGCAGACAAATAAATTTTGTAGATACAAAGCGGAAAGCGGCTGAAGAACGTTACCGCAATGCTTTAGATAACATGATGGAAGGCACGCAAATTATTGGTTATGACTGGCGATATTTATATGTGAATGAGACTGTTGCGAGACAGGGTCGTCAGGCAAAGGAAAATTTACTTGGGCGGACGATGATGGAGGTATACCCCGGAATTGAAAAGACGGAATTATTTAACACATTGAAAAAACATATGCAAGAACGTACTTCTCACAGCATGGAGAACGAGTTTATATACTCAGATGGCACAAAAGGTTGGTTTGAGTTAAGCATTCAACCCGTTGAAGAGGGATTGTTTATATTATCGAACGATATTACAAAACGAAAATATGCCGAAGAACGGTTTCATTTGGCAGTTGAATCTGCACCGTATGGAATTATCTTAAGCAGTTCAACAGGCGAAATCACTTTGGTTAATTCACAGGTTGAGAAAATTTTTCAGTACAGCCGTGATGAACTGATTGGGCGTTCCGTTGAAGAATTGGTACCAGAAGGTTTCAGGCAAAAACATTTTACTTATCACCGAGAATTTTTTCAAAACCCAAGAACCAGACCGATGGGAGTCGGACGCGATTTATATGCGCGAAGAAAAGATGGCAGTGAATTCCCAGTAGAAATCGGGCTTGTGCCAATCGAAACCCATCATGAAAAAATTGTGATGGCAACGATTCTGGATATTACACAACGCAAACAAACGGAAGCAGAATTACTTCGATTGAACAAAGAATTGGAATTACGCATTTTTGAGCGGACTGCCCACTTGAATTTAACTAATGAAAAATTACAAAATGAATTACTTCACCGCCAGCAAGCCGAAGAACAAATTATTCATCAGAACAAAATGCTTTCAGAGTTGCATGAAATCACTTTGGATTTATTAAAGCAAAACAATCTTGAACAATTATTGAGGAGAATTGTTGAAATTTCTTCTGAATTTTTAGATGCAACGTATGGTGGAATTACGCTGATAGAAGGCGAAGAATTGGTTCTTAAGGCAGTGACTCAAAATCGAGCTGGTGCATTAGGTCAGCGATATAGTAGAGATGATGCAAAACTTACATGGCAAGCCTTTGACTCAAAAAAGACGATGGTGTTGAGCAATTATGATAGTTGGCCCGATAGACGAAAACAGAGTCAAGGTTTTCCACGTCATGCTGTAATTGATATTCCAATTCTTAATGGTGATGAATGCTTGGGTGTATTGGCTTTGGGGCGCGAAAAACCGAATTATGAATTTAGTGAAGAACAAATTCAATTTGGCGGTTTATTTGCCAGTTTAACTGCATTGATTATTACCAATTCCCAATTGCGAGAAACGTTAAAACAACAATCCATTCATGATTCATTGACAGGTTTATTCAACCGCCGTTATATGGAAGAGACTTTAATACAAGAAATCAGCCGTGCTGTCCGCAATGGTCACTCACTTGGAATCATTATGCTGGATATTGACCACTTCAAAAATTTTAACGATACGCATGGACATGTCAATGGTGATTCGCTTTTGAGTGAACTTGGTAAATTCTTAAAAACGAACATCCGTACAGAAGATACTGCTTGTCGCTATGGTGGTGAAGAGTTTTTGTTAATCATGCCAGATGTATCTTTAGAAACGGTGCTAAGACGCGCCGAATTATTACGCCAAGGTGTTTCAGAACTTCAAATACAAGCAGATACGTTTGCTAACGTTACGATTTCATTAGGAATTGCGATGTACCCACAACATGGAACGACTATGGAATTTTTAATCCGTTCTGCTGATAAAGCACTTTATCAGGCAAAACAAAATGGACGCAATCGAGTTGAAGTAGCGGCATAAATTCGTAATTAAAATAAATCAACACACATCTTTAGATTGAAAAACTTTATAGGAGCAAACATGGATGTATTAAAACTCGCCGCTTTTTCACATAACAAACAAGGTGGTAATCCTGCAGGTGTTGTTTTTTATAATGAATTTCCAACCGCCGAAGAAATGATGCGCATTGCCAAAGAAGTTGGTTATTCTGAAACTGCGTTTTTAGTTAAGCAAAATGATGGCTGGCGTGTGCGATATTTTGCGCCAGAGTTAGAAGTCCCATTTTGTGGTCATGCCACCATTGCTTTAGGTGCGGCGTTAGGCGAAAAGTTTGGCGAAAATACTTATCAACTTTTTTTGAATGATAGCCAAATCAGCATTCGTGCCGAAAAAGATATGAAAGCGACTTTGCAATCACCAAACACAAAAACAGAAAATGTACCAAGTGAATTTTTGGATAAAGTGCTCGCCTCATTCCACCTGACGCTTGATTCTCTTAACCCAGCCTTTCCTCCCCGTTTTGCATCGGCTGGCGCAAAACATTTGATTTTATTCCTCAAGTCTCGTGAACTGCTCAAAGACATGCAATACGAATTTGACGAAACAAGAAAACTAATGATGGAAAAAGAATTAATCACCATCAGTTTATTATGGCAAGAATCAGATGACTTGTTTCACTCACGCAATGCCTTCGCTTCCGGCGGAGTCTACGAAGACCCCGCCACTGGAGCCGCCGCCGCGGCATTAGCAGGTTATCTGCGTGATATTAATTGGCAAGGCAAAAATGAATTCACCATTTTACAAGGTGAAGATATGGGCGTACCGTCGAGATTGAATGTGAAATATACACCGACAAAAGGGGAAAGTATTGCAGTCAGTGGTGAGGTGAGGCGGATAATTGATTCATAAAATTACAAAAAGAGACTGTATAATAAAAAAGTCGGGTAATTAATAAGTACTGCTTCTTGGGTTGATTCAAACTTATGCCTAAAACAAAAAAAGAAAACCCTAATGTATCTAAAGAGCAAGAAATACATAATATAAGCACGTCTATAGGCGGAAGTGTTACAGATAGTGTTGTCATCTCAGGAGATGGCAACCAAACAACTTTTCAAAAAATAATTAACATTTTTAAGAGCGACTCTGAAAGCCTTGACCATCGCAACCGCCGTGTGATGCTCAATCATGTGGATGAATTTTGGGTCAAAGGGATTTTAGAAAAATCTTTACATGGTGTTGCTTTACTTGGATTAGGAATTAAAGAAGACTCAAGCGCAGTTAATTATCCTTGGGGAATTAAAAAAGTGTCAACAAATGAAACTTTACCAGCGGGAAAATCTATGCTCGAAATTTTTAAAGAAATAGGTTTAGGGCGTTCTTTGTTAATTTTAGGTGCACCGGGTTCAGGAAAAACAACGATGTTGCTTGAACTCACTCGCCAATTGCTTGAAGTTGCTCGCAAAGATGAAATTGAATCGATTCCTGTTGTATTTAACCTTTCATCATGGACAGAAAAATTATCGCTTGCTGACTGGCTTGCTGAACAATTGAATATTTTTTATTACGTTCCCAAGAAAACCGCTCAAAAATTTGTCACTGACAATAAAATGTTTTTATTGTTAGATGGTTTAGATGAGGTTAAAGAAGATTTACGAGAAAAATGCGTAAATGCAATTAATCAATTCAAAAATGAACATGGATTAACTTCTCTCGCAATTTGCAGTCGTATTGGAGAATACCAAGCCATTCAAACAAAACTTGCATTAGCAGGGGCAATTACTTTACAACCTCTTACATCAGAACAAGTTGATATTTATGTTGATAAATTTGGTGAAAGTTTATCAAGCCTAAAACAAATTCTTAAGCAAGATAAAACTTTACGGGAATTAACCGAAACGCCGTTGATGCTCAGTATTATGACTCTGAGTTATAAAGATTTAAATTTCAACGAAATCCCTGAATTGAAAAATAGTAAAGAACAACGCAAACATCTCTTTGATACTTACATCAACCGTATGTTCGAACGCCTGACTCGTTCAGAAAAGAAAGATTTCTCTAAAGAAGAAATGAGTCATTATTTGAGTTGGCTGGCATGTCAAATGGTTAAACATAACCTTATTACTTATCAAATTGAGGCAATGCAGCCTTCATGGCTTAAGGATAATAATCAAAGACGCATACATAAATTTATTTTCGGGCTGATTTTCGGGCTGATTTTCGGGCTGATTGTCGGACTGACTGGCGGACTGATTTTCGAGCTGATTGGCGTGCTGATTGGCGGGTTGATTGGCGGGCTGATTGGCGGGTTGATTGGCGGGGCGAGTAATCGTATTCAAATGGTTGATAAATTAAGTTGGTCTTGGCAAGTATTTCGTAATAGTGGGCTGATTTTCGGGCTGATTGGTGGGTGGATGGGCTTTGCTTTAGGGCCGATTTTCGGAGGGCTGATTGTGTGGCTGATTTTCGGGCTAATTGGTGTACTGGTTGGCGGACTAATTGGCGGGGCGATTGCCGGGATGAGTGGTGGGCAAATAGAAGAAACAGATTATCCTGGGCAACGCATAAAACAAACACTCTATAGCAGTATTACAAAAGGGCTAATTGTTGGACTGCCTGTCGGGTTATTTCTTTTTGGGCTTTTTGGACTTGCCGGTCTGCGTGCCGGACTGATTTACGGGATGTTTTTCGGGTTGAGTTTCGCGCTGAATAGCGGATTTAACTCTGTGCTTCAGCATTATATTTTGCGCAATACCATTGTAAAGAGTGGCTTTTTACCTATTTCCTTAATTTCTTTCCTTGAGTATTCTGTAGATATTATCTTCCTTCGCCGCGTGGGTGGGAGTTATATCTTTGTCCATCGCTTGTTGATGGAACATTTTGCTGAAATGTATATTGAAAAAGAAAATAACTAAATTTTGGAGTTTGTAATATGCCTTTCGATATTTTGATTAAACAAGCCAAACTTCGGGGAGGAGCAAAATTATTTGACATTGGAATCAAAGGCGGGAAGATTACAAAAATTGAAGAAAACATAAAAGAAAACATAAAAGAAAACTCTGAAATTACAATTGATGCAAAGAAAAATTTAGTGACTGAATCATTCGTCAATCCACATCTGCATTTGTGCAAAGTTTATACCCGTGAAATGATGGATGATGAAACACTGACAGGGTATCACGCCGCAGATATGGGCAAGTCTATGACCACGATTGAACTCGCGGCATTGGTCAAAGAAAAATATGATGAAACATGGATTATCAAGAATGTTCGTAAAGCCTTAGCACAAGCGGCAATTTATGGAAATTTACACATCCGCGCGTTTGCGGATGTTGACTCAAAAGCAAAACTCGAAGGCATGAAAGCGTTAATAAAAGCACGCGAAGAATTCAAAGGCATCGTGGATATTCAAGTCTGTGCCTTTGCTCAAGATGGGTTAGCGAGAGAAGCCGGAGCAAGTGAATTGATGCGTGAGTCTATGCAAATGGGTGCAGATGTTGTCGGCGGCATCCCATGGATTGAATTCACAGATGCAGATATACAATCTCACATCAGAGAGATTTTTGATTTGGCGGGAGAATTTAATAAAGACGTCTCGATGTTAGTGGACGACGCGGGTGATGCAGGTTTGCGTTCGTTAGAAGCGATGGCAATTGAAACGATAAAAAGAAATTGGCAAGGACGTGCATTAGCACATCATGCGCGTGCGATGGAGTTATATCCGCAACCCTATTTTCAAAAAGTTGCCGCGTTGTTAAAAAAAGCAGATATGGCAGTTGTCACAGACCCGCATACGGGACCGCTTCATGCGCGCGTAAAAGAATTGTTAGCCGAAGGTGTGAATGTGACTTTAGGTCAGGATGATATTTCAGATGCGTATTATCCGTTTGGCAGAAATAATATGCTTGAAGTTGCGTTTCTAGCTTCACACATGTTATGGATGACGACTGCGCGAGAAATTGAAACTTTGTACGACATGGTTACAAAGAATCCTGCACGAGCGATGAATGTAAAAAATCATGCAGTAAAAATTGATGCGCCTGCAAATTTAGTTGTGTTGAAAGCACCAAATGTCATTGAAGCGTTGCGCGAACACGCCGCACCCGAATATGTGATTAGTCATGGAAAATTAATTGATAAAACTAAAATGAAAAAAATTATTTCAACATGAAAACGACAATTTTTGCCACAGATTTCACGGATTACACTAAAAAAATCCGTGAAAAATCCGCGTAATTCGTGGCTAAAAATACTTTTGCAAGAGATCTAATACATAAATTTACAAACAAGTCGCATCTTTTCGATGTGGTTTATTATTTTATAGTACGATTGTAACCATGCAATTTCATGAAGCACTTTCCCAAATTCCAAAACCATCTGAGCAACGAATCGCCTTGCGCGTTTCTGCTGAAGCAGAAAAAATTATTCGCCAAGGACATCCTTGGGTGTTTGACCAATCCATTATTGAGCAAAGTCATCGTGGTGTGCCTGGTGAGTTGGCTGTCATTTTTGATTCAAAAAGAAAATTTCTGGCTATCGGTTTGTATGATCCTACTTCACCAATTCGTGTGCGTGTTTTACAAAAAGGAAAACCTGCTACCATTGATTCAAATTGGTTTCAAGAAAAAATAAAAACAGCTATTGCCTTACGAAAACCATTGAACAATAAAAATACAAATGGATACAGACTCGTTCATGGAGAAAATGATGGCTTGCCGGGTTTGGTCATAGACCGTTATGCCCAAACACTCGTCATCAAACTTTATACACCTGCTTGGGTTCCGCATCTGCAAGATATTTGCTCGGCATTAACTTCTTTTGAACATTTGATATTACGCCTCAGCCGTTCACTCAACAAACAGACAAAATATTTGCATGGTCTCACTGATGGAATGACTCTCACGCCTCAAACTACCGAACACTTGATACTGTTTAAAGAAAATGGACTTACCTTTGAGTGTGATCCTATCAACGGGCAAAAGACAGGCTTCTTTTTAGATCAACGTGAAAATCGTGAACGTGTAAAAAAATTATCCAAAAATAAATCTGTATTGAACCTATTTTCATACACGGGTGGCTTTTCTCTTTATGCCGCAGATGGTGGTGCAAAAGAAATTGTCAGCGTAGATTTCAGCGTACCTGCTACCCAAGCAACTTTGCGAAATATTGAACATAATGGACATCTTTCAAATGTAAAATCCGCAAAATTTGAAACAATCACTAAAGATGCATTTGAAGTGTTAGATGAAATGAAAAAACATAATAGTAAATTTGATATTGTGATTCTCGACCCGCCCATGTTTGCACAAAATCAATCTCAAATTGAAACCGCATTATCTGCATATAGAAAACTTACTCAACTTGGATTGAATGTCTTAAAGCCAAACGGGATTCTTGTGCAAGCATCCTGCTCCAGCCGAGTAGATGCCGATAGTTTTTTTGAAACAGTTCACAAGTCAGCAAAAGAAGCGGGTCGTCCTCTTCAAGAAATTGAAAGAACAGGTCATGCCTTAGACCATCCCATCACTTTCAAAGAAGGCGCGTATCTCAAATGTTTGTTTGCGATTGCGCCGTGAGCGTGGTAAAAATAGATTATGTCAAAAATAAAAATTACAAACTCAATCGTCTCTGTGGAATGGCTGAAAGAAAATTTTTCTGCCGAAAATTTAATCATTCTCGATGCCAGTATGAAACCAGTCACCAATGTTGGTGAAGCAATCAAAGATACTTATATTCCTAACGCATTGCGTTTCGATTTTGATAATGAAATCAAAGACCACAACACATCACTTCCACACATGATGCCATCACCAGAATTTTTTACTAATGAAATTCAAAAATTAGGAATCAACAAAGATAGTGCCATTATTGCTTATGATAATGTTGGCATTTATGCCAGCCCGCGCGCATGGTGGATGTTCCGCGCGATGGGGCATGATAATGTTGCCGTATTAGATGGTGGCTTGCCCGCATGGATTTCTGCTGGATATGAAACCGCCTCATCACTTAACCCGAAGCCTGTTAACCGAGGTGATTTTTTATCTAATCCCCAACCTGATTCATTCATCGATTCAAGTTATGTGTTGAAAGCAATTCATAATCCACAACTGACGATTTTGGATGCTCGCGCCGAAGGAAGATTCAAAGGCGTTGACCCAGAACCACGTCCAAACATGAAGCGCGGACATATCCCTAATGCAGTCAGTATGCCATTCGCATCTGTGCTTGAAAATGGAAAGATGAAATCAAAATCTGAATTGCAAAGTATGTTTGAAAAATATAAAGATAATCAAAAAGTTTTTTATTGCGGAACAGGAGTTACTGCTTGCATTCTTGCATTGGCAGCAGACCAAGCGGGTGAGAAAAATTTTTCTGTCTACGATGGTTCATGGGCAGAGTGGGGCATGGAAAAAGAAAATTATCCGATAGAAAAATAATGAAAAACATTTCACTAGACCAACCCATTGCAAAAGGTAACACAGCCGATGTATATGCTTGGGATAATGGTTATGTGCTAAAACTTTTTCACAATTGGTTTGCGCTTGAAGATGTTGAATATGAATTTAAGATTGCAAAAGCAGTTCATGCCAGCGGCGTTAAATCTCCAGCAGTAAAAGAAATTGTGCAAGTGAATGGGCGAAATGGTTTAATTTATGAACGCATACATGGGGAAACGATGTTTACAATCCTAAAACGCCAGCCGTGGAAAGTTTTTCAATTTGGAAAATTACTCGCTCAATATCAT
This sequence comes from Anaerolineales bacterium, assembly GCA_016789345.1. Classification (GTDB taxonomy): domain Bacteria; phylum Chloroflexota; class Anaerolineae; order Anaerolineales; family Villigracilaceae; genus Villigracilis. The sequence goes on from JAEURG010000222.1 coordinate 15,537, forward strand.
ATCCAAATGCACGCATGTACTTTCAATGCCGAAGTTCCTGAACAGAAACAGATGATTCAAAATAAAATTAAACGCGCCAATGCGTTGCCTGTTTATCTCAAACCGAAATTACTCAATGCTTTAGAACTGCTACCTAGCGGAAACAAAGTTTGCCATGGCGATTTTCACCCAGATAATATTCTTATGACAAAAGACGATTCAATCGTCATTGATTGGATCGATGCGTCAAAAGGCAATCCGTTAGCAGATGTGGCGCGCACGAGTGTGTTGGCTTTTGGTGCGGCATCTACGCTTGGGTTTGGCATGAATTTGTTTATCAAGTTATTCCATGCCAGTTATTTGAAAGAATATTTTCGATTAAGCCCAATTGGAAGAGACGAATATCAAAAATGGATTCCGATTGTGGCGGGCGCGAGAATTAGTGAAAATATTACTGAGCTAGAAAATTGGTTAGTGAAAGAAGTGAGAAAGATTGAATAACGAAGCCGCACTTCCAGAACATATCGCCCACAAAGTTTTAAGTATGCTTGCTCCAGACAGTGAGTTAATTTCTATTGCTGTGCCTGATGGGAGTTTTTCCAATTACACAAACATCGTCACAGCGAAATTAAAAGATGGAAGTTTATATAAAATTGTTGTGCGGCGTTATAAAGTATTTGGAGATTATGATAGGGGAGAAAAAGCTGTCAGGGAGTACAAAACTTTCAAGTTGCTGAATCAACATCAAATCCCAGCGCCAGAAGCGTTGTATCTAGATGAAACAGGTGAGGTGTTAGAAATCCCCGGCATGGTCTCAAAATTTATGGATGGGAAATTAATCATGGATACAGCACCTGCTGACCCATTTGATTGGGCAAGTAAACTCGCGAAAACATTGGCAAAGATTCATTCCATTTCATGTGGCGAAGAAGAGGAAAAATTTTTGTTAGAAGGAAATTCACAAGCCACATGGTTTTTGAATAAAGGTGAGCCGCCGAGTTATATGCAAGATTATGCAGGTGGAGCAGAATTGTGGTATTTGATGAAAAAACTATATCCACAAATTGAATCAGTATCTCCAACTTTAATGCATATTGATTATTGGTCTGGAAATATTTTGTGGCATGAAGATGAAATTTCAGCCGTGATTGATTGGGAAGAAGCCTCGTATGGCGACCCTGCTTATGATGTAGCATATGCGCGCTTGAATATGACATTGATGAGTTTGCCCGAAGCGGCTGAGGAATTTTTACGAGTATATGAATCTGAAACGGGAAGAAAGATAAAAAATTTAGGCTTTTGGGAACTTGCCGCTTGTGTCCGTCCAATGACTGACCCTGTGGATTGGAGAGTCAATGGAATTTATGGGCAGAATACAAGTAACTTTTTGCAATTCATGGAAGATGCCAAGAAGAAAGTGTAAAAAGTAACACTGCAATTTTATTTTGTCATCTAATGCTATAATGATTTTTCATCCTATAACTTTTACAGAAAGGAAATTTCAT
>JAEURG010000052.1 GCA_016789345.1 Anaerolineales bacterium
AAGCCTGATTATTCAAAATTCAAGAGAGATTAGCATGACAAAACTTTGGGGCGGACGCTTCGCCCAATCACCCAATCAACTTGCTTTTGAACTCAACGCTTCCCTATCCGTTGATAAACGCATGGCGCTTCAAGATATTGATGGAAGTCTCGCGTGGGCAAATGCAATTCATAAAGCAGGCATTCTTTCGGATAAAGAACACGCTTCAATCTCGCTTGGGCTTGATACTGTTCATAAAGAATTTTCTTCGGGACAGTTTTCTTTCGCCGCTTCGGATGAAGATATTCACACTGCTATCGAAAGAAGATTAACTGAATTAATTGGTGATGTGGCTGGCAAACTTCATACTGGCAGAAGTCGCAATGACCAAGTGGCTACTGATTTTCGTTTATGGATGTTAGGCGCAATTTCTGAATTGAAATCCGCAATGCAGAATTTACAAACTGCATTCGTTGAACAAGCCGAAAAAGCAAATGAAATCGTGATGCCAGGCTACACCCACTTACAACGCGCTCAACCGATTTTATTATCACATTGGTGGCTGAGTCATTATTGGTCACTACAAAGAGATGTGGAACGATTACAAGATTTAACAAAACGAGTTTCCGTTCTGCCATTAGGAAGTGGTGCGTTAGCAGGCGTTCCATTTGAAATTGACAGAATCGAATTAGCAAAGTCACTTGGTTTTGCAGAGGTATCACAAAACAGCATTGATGGAGTCTCTGATAGAGATTTTGCGGCTGAATATTTATTTTGCACAACGATGATTGGGTTGCACTTAAGTAAACTCTCCGAGCAAATTGTTCTATACACCAGCTCTGAGTTTGGTTTCTTTGAACTTGATGATGCTTTTTCCACAGGTTCTAGTTTGATGCCACAGAAAAAGAATCCTGATGTGTTTGAGTTAACAAGAGGAAAAGCAGGAACGTTATTAGGTTTGTTAACTGGTCTATTAGCCACACTCAAAGGGTTACCTTCTACATACGATAAAGATTTGCAAGAAGATAAAGAGCCTGTTTTTCAAGCGACGGATACTTTACTTGCCATTCTGCCAGTCATTGCCGAAGCATTGAGAACAATTACAGTGAAAGCAGAACGAATGAGAGATGCAATTGATTCATCTATGCTGGCAACGGATTTGGCTGATTATTTGGTTGAGAAAGAAGTTCCGTTTCGCAAAGCACATGAGATTGCAGGAAAAGTTGTCCGCGAGGCGGGCGCGAAAAATGTCAGCCTAGAAAAAATGTCACTCGAAGCGTATCAGGCAATAAGTCCAGTATTTGAAGCGGATGTATATCAAGTGTTTGACCCGATGAAATCGGTTGAAAAAAGAAATGCGATTGGTGGCACGAGTCTCCAATCTGTAAAAAATCAAATTAAAAAAATCAAAGGAGAGTAATAAAAATGAGTACTGTAACCTGCCCTGAATGTGAAGCCCAAATTGAGTTAGCCGCTGGCACCGAAGTTGGTGAAATTTTGGTCTGCTCGGATTGTGGTGTGGATTTGGAAGTGACTGCGCTTGAGCCTGCAACGGTTCAACTTGCACCTATGGAACAGGAAGATTGGGGTGAATAATTTTTGTAGGGGCGAGGTGACCTCGCCCCTACGGAGATAACTTATGCAGAGAAGACTCAAGATAGGTGTTCTGTATTCGCGTGTGCGTGTGGAAGAGAAATGGATTTTCGGCGCACTTGAAAAACGCGACATTGATTATGACCGATTGGATGATCGTGCGATTCATTTTGATTTGAATAATGCGAAACCGTGGCAAACGTATGATGTTGTGTTGGAAAGAAGCATCAGCTATAACAGCGGATTGTATGCATTGCGATTGTTGAATGCATTTGGTGTACCAACGGTCAATACTGCATCGGTTGCAGAAATTTGTGGTGATAAGTTAATGACCAGTGCGGCACTTGCACGAGATGGAGTTCCGCAACCGCATAACATTACTGCCTTCACACCTGAAGCCGCGTTAGAAGCAATTGAAGCATTTGGTTATCCAGTTGTGTTGAAACCTGTCGTTGGTTCGTGGGGAAGATTGCTGGCGAAGGTCAATGACCGTGATGCGGCGGAAGCCGTGTTGGAACATAAATCTACACTTGGGTCTGTACAACATTCTGTTTTTTATATTCAAGAATATATTGAAAAGCCAGGGCGTGATATTCGCGCGATTGTGATTGGTGAAAAGGTGTTGACTGCGATGTATCGAAAGTCTGAACATTGGATTACGAACACGGCGCGTGGTGGCGAAGGGGAGTTATGCCCCATCACACCTGAGATTGAAGATTTATGTTTGCGAGCCGCAAAATCTGTGGGTGGTGGTGTGTTGGCTGTGGATTTGGTTGAACATCCTGAAAAAGGATTGGTGGTGAACGAAATTAATCACACAATGGAATTTCATACGATGCAACCTGTGAGTGGAATTGATATTGCAGGTGAAATTGTTGAATACACAGTAAGTGCCGCGAAAGAAAAGGTAGAAGCATGAACACGCAATTATTACAACCTATTTTGAATCAGGAATTTGTTATGAAAAACGATTTTCTGCATATTACTGATCTTTCTCCTGTGGAGATACAAGATTTATTAGACCTTGCGATTGCTTTGAAGAAAGAATATTTCAATGGAGGCAACCCACCTGTGTTGAAAGGAAAAGCATTAGCAATGGTGTTTCAAAAACCTAGCTTGCGAACGCGCGTTTCTTTTGAAATGGCGATGCAACATTTAGGTGGCCATGCTATGTATCTTTCGCCCGCAGAGATTGGGCTTGGTCAACGCGAATCGATTGCGGATGTGGCACGAGTCTTATCTGGTTATGTGCATGGAATTATGGCGCGCGTCTTTGACCATGATCATATTGTTGAATTAGCAAAATGGGCGAGTGTACCAGTGATTAATGGTCTCACTGATTACAACCATCCATGCCAAGCATTAGCTGATGCATTAACCATTCAAGAAAAATTTGGTAGAGGCAGAGGCTTGAATGTTACATATATCGGTGATGGAAATAATGTCGCCGTATCTTTGATGCATGTGTGTGCAAAACTTGGTTGGAATTTTACGATTGCGAATCCAGTTGGTTATGAAATTGCTCCGAGTGCAATTGAAATTGCGAAACAAATTACACCTGAAACTGGCGCAGAAATTTCTTTCTACAATAATCCACATGATGCAGTCAAAGATGCAGATGTGATTTACACCGATACGTGGACGAGTATGGGTCAAGAAGAAGAAACTGCTAAACGGGAAGAAGCGTTTGCAGAATATCAGGTCAATCATCGGTTAGTGAGTGAAGCGAAGAAAGATTCAATTGTCATGCATTGTTTGCCCGCACATCGAAATCATGAATTGACTGATGAAGTCGCCGATGGTTCTCAATCTGTAATTTTTCCGCAAGCACATAATCGCTTGCATGCACAAAAAGCAATTTTGGCACGCGCCTTCGGAGTTGCATAATGACGAGTGTATCGATTATCGGTGGTTCTGGTTATGGTGGCGGCGAGTTATTGCGATTGTTATTGAGTCACCCAAACGTTGAAATCAAACAAGTAACTTCGCGTTCGCGCGTGGGTGAGTATGTGTATCAAACGCATCCAAACTTAAGAAAAAGAACGCAATTGAAATTTAGTGACCCATCCCAACTTGAACCTGTTGATATTTTGTTTTTGGCTCAGCCACATGGTCAGGCACAACATAATATTGAAGCGTATGCAAAACTTGGCACAAAGATCATTGACCTTGCGGCAGATTTCCGCTTGCGCGATGCAAATTTTTATGAGCAATGGTATGGTGAAAAACATACTGCACCTGAATGGTTAAGTAAGTTTGTATATGGTTTGCCTGAATTGCATCGTACAGAAATATCAAATGCAAATTACATCAGTGGTGTGGGGTGTAATGCAACGGCGAGCAACTTGGCTTTGTTACCTTTAATCAAAGCGGACTTGTTAGATTTATCTTCGCCAATTTTTATTGAAATTAAAGTCGGTTCATCTGAAGGCGGTGCCGAAGGAAATTCTGGTTCGCTTCATGCGGAGCGTGCCAACGTGATTCGTACTTTTTCTGCATTTGGTCATCGTCATACGGCAGAGGTGATTCAGGAAATGGGAGTCAAAGATGTTTCTTTGACCATGACTGCTGTGGATTTGGTGCGTGGCGTTTTAGCAACGGCTCATGCTAAGGTGAAAGCTGGTGTGGCGACAAAAGATTTGTGGAAAGCCTACAGAGCAGTTGCCAACGAAAACCCGTTCATTCGTATTGTCAAAGAACAACGTGGAATTTATCGCGTGCCTGAACCAAAGATTTTAGCGGGTTCCAATTATGCTGATTTAGGTTTTGAATTAGATGAAAGCAATGGTCACATTGTAGCGATGTGTGCGATTGATAATTTAATGAAGGGTGCTTCTGGCTCTGCGGTGCAATGTATGAATTTAATGATGGGTTGGGATGAGACTCTTGGGTTGGAATTTTCTGGGTTGCATCCGATATAAAAAAATACCGATGGTTGAGTAGGGCGAGTGCTTTTCTCGCCCGTATCGAAACCATCAATTAAAAGTAAATATAAAATTATAAGATGTGGTCTCGATACATTCCTCGCTACCGCTCAGAATTACTCGACCACCATTTGGAATGGAGAATCATGAGTCAGTCAATCACAGTTGTTAAACTCGGTGGTACAGAAGGTGTGGATTTTTCTGCAATTTGTGCAGATGCAAAAGAATTATTAGCACAAGGCAAACGCCTTGTTTTTGTGCATGGTGGTTCTGCAGAAGCGAATGCATTAGGTGAAGGTCTCGGCACACCCGCAAAGATGATTACTTCACCTTCTGGTTATACATCACGATATACAGATAGAAAAACTTTGGAAATCTTTTTGATGGCAGTCAATGGAAAAGTCAATTCATTGTTGACGGAACAATTGCAGATGTTGGGAGTCAATGCCTTTGGATTGTGTGGACTCGATGGTAAGTTAATGCAAGCCACGAGAAAAGATTCAATTCAAAGCATTGAAAATGGAAAAAGAAAAATTATCCGCGATGATTACACAGGAAAAATAGAAACAATTAATAGTGAATTGTTGTTAATGCTGTTGAATGCAGGCTATCTTCCAGTAATTGCGCCTGTGGCTGTCAGTGAAAAAGGCGAAGCCTTAAATATAGATGCAGACCGCGCGGCAGCAATGGTTGCATCTGCTTTGAAAGCAACAAATTTATTGTTGCTCACAGCAGTGCCTGGGCTGATGAAAAATTTTCCAGATGAATCAACCCTCATTCGGCAACTGCCGCAGAGTCAACTCCCAGCGGCGAGTGAAGCGGCGCAAGGTCGCATGAAGAAAAAAGTTTTAGGTGCAGAAGAAGCATTGAAAGGCGGCGTGAGTCGCGTCATCATTGCGGATGGTCGAATTCAAAATCCAATCTCAAATGCGTTGGCAGGAAATGGAACAGTGATTCAATGAACTCAAATGAAATTATCGAAATCGAAAATAAATATACATCGGGAACATACGCGAAACAATCATTGGTGATTGTGCGCGGACAAGGTGCATCGTTGTTTGATGCAGATGGAAAAGAATATTTGGATTGTTCATCAGGACATGGCGTTGCGAATCTCGGTCATGCACACCCGAAAATTGCTGAGGCAATCTATAAGCAGGCGAATACGCTGATTACTTTATTTGAGTCGTTTCCAAATGACCAACGCGCAATGTTGATGAAGAAAATTACCGCATTAGTTCCTGGGCTAGATAGAGTTTTTCTTTGTAACTCTGGAACAGAATCTGTGGAAGCGGCATTTAAATTTGCACGCATTTCCACTGGACGAAAAAATATTGTCGCGGCGATGCGTGCATTTCATGGAAGAACATACGGTGCGCTTTCTGCAACTTTCAATAAAAAATATCGTGAAGGCTTTGAACCACTTGTGCCTGGGTTTAGTCATGTAGCGTATAACAATATTGAAGCGTTGGAAAAAGCAGTCAATGAAGAAACGGCGGCTGTGATTTTGGAAGTGGTGCAAGGCGAAGGCGGAGTGTATCCTGCAACTGCCGAATATATTCAAGCCGTGAGAAAAATTTGTGATGAACGTGGTGCTTTGTTAATCGTGGATGAAATTCAAACAGGCTTTGGTCGCACGGGAAAGTTTTTTGCAATTGAACATTTTGGAGTAACACCTGATTTGTTAACTTGTGCAAAGTCATTAGCGGGTGGTGTTCCAATGGGCGCAGTGTTAATTGGAAAGAATATCAAGAATCTTGTGCCAGGTGTGCATGGCTCAACGTTTGGTGGCAATCCGCTTTCATGTGCGGCGGCGAATGCGGCTTTGGATGTTATTAAAGAAGAAGACTTAGCTGGTCAGGCAGAAGCGAAGGGGAAATATTTGCTGGATAAATTGATGGAGATTAATTCGCCCAATATCCGCGAAGTGCGTGGGATTGGATTAATGGTTGGTATTGAAATGAAGCAAAAGGTGGCTGGCTATATTAAAAGCCTGCAAGAAAAAAAGATTATTGCATTAAACGCGGGGATGACCGTTATCCGTTTGTTGCCTCCATTGGTGATTACTTACGAACAGATTGATCAGTTGGTGGAAGCATTAACTGAGGTCTTGGTGGTTGAGCAAAAAGATGAGTGATTTTGATACTTTAATTGGACTTGTTTCGCAATACAGCCGTTCGGGAAGTGAACGAGGGGCTGTTGAATGGTTGGTAGAGCGAATGAAATCGCTTGGCTATGATGAATCTTTTATAGATGAAGCAGGCAATGCGGTTGGAGTGATGGGCAAAGGAGAAAAGCAAGTTGTTTTGCTTGGACACATTGATACGGTAGCTGGTGAAATTTCTGTTCGCGAAGAAAATGGAATTTTATATGGACGTGGCTCTGTGGATGCAAAAGGTCCGCTGGCGTGTTTTGTGGATGCGGTTGCACAAGTTGGAGTCAAAGATGATTGGCAGTTTGTTGTGATTGGTGCCGTGGAAGAAGAGCGAGATTCAGAAGGCGCAAGATTTGTTGTAAATCAATATAAACCAAACTTCGCAATTATTGGCGAGCCAAATCATTGGGACAGAATCGCACTTGGATATAAAGGAAGTGCTTGGGCGAATGTGATTGTCAAACGTGCACAGAATCATACTGCAAGTGGAGAAGAAACAGCGGCAGAAGTCGCAGTCGATATTTGGTTGAAAATCAAAGCTTATGTGAATGGATTCAATAAAGATAAGAAAAGAGTCTTTGACCAATTGTTACTAACTTTACGTGGAATTGATTCAAGTCAGGATGGCTTTGAGCAAACAGCGACTCTAAAAGTTGGAGTCCGTTTGCCTGCGGAAGTGTCACCTGAAGATTGGTATAAAAAATTATCAGAAATTGTTGGAGATGCAAATGTTGAAAAAACAGGCTTTGCTATTCCAGCATGGGCATGTGAGAAAAACACTCAGCTAGTACGAAGTTTCTTAAGTGGAATCAGGTCACAGGGTGGAGAGCCGCGCTTTGTCTATAAAACAGGAACAGCGGATTTGAATATCGTCACGCCTGTGTGGAAATGCCCTGCAGTTGTGTATGGTCCAGGGGATTCTGCGTTAGACCACACACCAAATGAGCATATTGAATTGGAAGAATATCAAAAGTCGGTGGTTGTGTTGAGTGAAACATTGAAAAAATTAACATCCCCCGCACAGTGAAGTTAAGCGCGACTCAAAACCACCCACACTGCCCTTGTTGGTTTGTTACTTTTATTTACAAGGCGATGCGGCGTTGTAGATTCAAAAATAATGCTATCCCCAGCACTTAATGTATAAGATTCAAATCCAAGTTCAACAACAAGTTCTCCCTCTAAAATTAAACCAAACTCTCTACCTTCATGATGCGACATGTTGTCGCCAGACATCGCTTGAGGCTCGTACATAATTTCAAGAAACTCAGCCCCGCTTTCCGCAAGCGCAGTGAGGCGAGACCATGTCACCCCGCCTTTTAATTGAATCACTGGTCGGCTACTGGCATGAACAATAGATGACGATTGTGTTCGAGGTGGGAATTCTTTAAGAACTTCTGCAACCCCTTTTAGGTTTGCATCTCTCATTTCGCTGGCAGTCATTTCCCCAACAACACCATTCAATGTACTTCCTGAAGAATTGGTTTCATTTTCTTCGGGGAAAAAATAATCAATCGAAACATTCAATGCCGAAGCAATGCTATATAAAGAACGCACCGATGGAAATACTTTCCCCGTTTCAATCTGGCTCAACATGCTCGCACTAATTTCCGCTTTATCTGCCAAATCACGCAGGCTCATTTCATGTTCTTGGCGAACCGCTCGGAGTTTCTCTCCAATGGCACGGGCTTGATGAGGGGTTGTATCAGTCATTAGTCACCTAAGCCGATTATATTCAGTTATTATGAACAAAGCAAGCCATTTCAGGGCAAATAACCTTAAAATATTCGATTTTTGTTCAGTATTTATTGACAAAACAATTTAATTCAATATAATGTGTTCAGTTTAATTAAAATATCCTGCAAGTATCCTATTCCGGAGAGTCTCCTCTATGGCAAAACTCGGATTTGTTGGTTTGGGCTTGATGGGAAGTCGAATCGTAAAGCGTTTGTTAGATGCCGGACACGAAGTCTATGGTTATAACCGAACGCGGGCAAAGGCTGAATCGCTGATTCAAGCTGGAATGCGCTGGAAAAATTCACCGAAAGAAGTGGCTCAAGCCGCCGATATCACGCTGAGTATGGTCGCGGATACGGCGGCTTTGTCGTCCATTACTGACGGAGATAAGGGGATTTTGGCTGGTCTCTCCGCCGGGAAGATTTATGCGGATATGAGTACAGTCAGCCCTGAAACCACCCGCCTCATTGCTAGACGGGTAACTGATTCTGGCGCGGAGATGTTAGATGCTCCCGTATCAGGGAGCGTTTCGGCTGTGGAGGCTGGCACTTTGATTATCTATGTTGGGGGAAGTAAAGAAGCATTAGAAAAAGTTCGCCCTATTTTTGAACAATTGAGTCAAAAAGTTATTTATGTTGGCACAAATGGTCAAGCTGTTTCAATGAAGATTGCCATTAATCTCAATATTGCGCCCCAACTGATCTCATTATTTGAAGGTGTGTTACTCGCCGAGCGAAGTGGCATTCCACGCACCGAAGCATTGGATGGATTATTAAGTAGCGTTGCCGCATCTACTGCTATGAAGTATCGGGCACCATTCATTTTGAAAATGCCTGAAGAAGTTTGGTTTAGCGCAGCGATGATGAAGAAAGATATTCAACTGGCATTGGATTTAGGTAAAGAGTTAGGCGTGACGTTAAAAACTGCTGAACTCGCAAAAGAGATGCTGAACAAAGCCATTGAAATGGGTTGGGGTGATGAGGATTTTGCAGTCCTGTTCAGGGTGGTAGAACAACTCTCCCCGAAGAAAGAGGCGTGAAATGGCTCAAGTGAAAGCGAAGAAATCTGAATCTACATCTAATATTGACCGCGAACAATTGCTTCACATGTACGAGCAAATGTTCAAAATACGCGCATTTGAAGAACAGGTCAATGAGTTATATCAAAGCGCGAAGATGCCGGGCTTAGCGCATTTATATATCGGTGAAGAAGCGATAGCAGTTGGTATGTGTGAAGCATTGACGAAAGAAGATTACATCACCAGCACACATCGCGGGCATGGACATTGTTTAGCCAAAGGCGCATCAATAGATAAGATGTTTGCTGAATTGCTTGGCAAAGATGCAGGCTATTGTCATGGCAAAGGTGGTTCGATGCACATCGCCGACCAAGATACAGGAAACCTCGGCGCGAATGCAATTGTTGGTGGAAGTTCTGCGATTGCAACTGGCGCGGCATTTTCAAGTAAACGATTAGGAAATGGCAGAGTTGCAGTTTGTTTTTTTGGTGAAGGTGCATTAGGGCAAGGGCTTGTATATGAATCCATGAACATGGCACAGTTATGGAAACTGCCAGTGATTTATGTTTGCGAAAATAATTTATACAACGAATATACACATCATTCAGAATCGACGGCTGGTAGCATGAAAGCGCGCGCAGAAGCATTTGGCATTATGGCAGTGGAAGTAGATGGACAGAATGTCCGTGAAGTTCACGAAACAGCAATCAAACTTGTAGAACGCGCACGCAAAGGGGAGGGTCCAGCGTTTATGTTGTGTAACACCTATCGCTATCATGGGCATCACGTGGGGGATATTGCTAGAGAGTATTACAGACCCAAAGAAGAAGAATTGAAATGGAAAAATGATAATGACCCGCTCAAGAATTTATCGAGTTGGTTAACAGAAAATGGTTTGGCAGATGCCGGCATTTTTGAGCAAATTGAATCTGCAGTTTCAAAAGAAGTAGAAGAGGCAGTGACTTTTGCTTTGAATGCCCCCTTCCCCGCTCCTGAAGAGGTGACGAAACATGTCTATGCCTAATACCAATGGACGTGAAATATTTTTCGGCGATGCAATTAAGGAAGCCTTAGCCGAAGAACTTCGTCGTGACCCAACAGTTTTTATGCTCGGCGAAGATATTGCCGAAGCGGGTACAACCTTCAAAGTTTTGAATGGGCTTGTAGATGAATTCGGTAAAGACCGTATTCTTGATACGCCAATATCTGAGCCCGGCTTTACAGGTCTAGCCGTTGGCGCGGCAATGACAGGTTTACGCCCAGTGGTAGATATTATGTTTGGTGATTTCAGCGGATTAATTATGGACCAAGTTGCCAATCAAGCCGCGAAGATTCATTATATGTCTGGCGGAAAACTCAAAGTCCCAATGGTTTTGAGAACAACCATGGGAGCAGGTCGTCGTTCTGCCGCACAACATTCGCAATCGTTACATGCTTGGTACAGTCACATCCCCGGATTGAAAGTTGTTGTTCCTGCCACACCGTATGATGCTAAAGGATTAATGAAGAGCGCGATTCGTGATGACAACCCAGTTGTTATCCTCGAAGACAAGATGATGTACAAAACGGTCAAGGGATATGTTCCGGAGGAAGAATATGTCATTCCGATAGGCGTAGCAGATGTCAAGCGAGAAGGAAGCGATATTACTTTAATCGCAACAAGTAGTATGGTGTATGTCGCATTAGATGCGGCAAAGATGCTTGAAGAAGTTGGCATCAATGCCGAAGTGGTTGACCCACGTACGTTAGTTCCACTTGATAAACAAACGTTAGTTGAATCAGTCAAAAAAACCAGTCGCGCCATTGTGATTGATGAAGGTTATGAGCAATACGGTGTGACTGCTGAGTTGGCTTCTGTGATTGCAGATGAAGCCTTCTATTACCTTGATGCGCCAGTCAAACGTATGGGCGCCATGAATGTTCCGATTCCTTTTTCACCAGCACTCGAAGACTTAACGATTCCGAATGCCAAAGGCGTATTCGAAATGGCAAAGTCTTTGTGTAACAAATTATAAACTTGGAGGAGCCATGCCAATCAAAACATTTGGAACGATGGGGGTAGATTGGGAAGAACGCGTCCACTTTGACCGCTTACGCCACGAGCGATTGATGCGCATCAAAGCAGAGTTAAAAAAATCAAACATTGGTGCTTTGTTATGTTTTGACATGGCAAACATTCGCTATATCACCAATACAACCATTGGCACTTGGGCAATTGATAAACTGGGTCGCTTCTGTTTACTCCCACAAGATACGAACCCAATCAACTGGGATTTTGGTATCGCCGCCAAACATCATGACATGTATTGTTCATGGCTTGGCGAAGGAAATTCTCGGGCAGGTATTTCTACATTACGCGGAGCGATGCCTCCTGGCGCAAAACGTGCCGAAGATGTTGCTCGAAAAATCCGCATTGAATTAGAAGAACGCGGACTTCACAAAGAACCATTGGGTGTAGATGTGATTGAACCGCCTGTATTTTTTGCTTTGCAAAAAGAAGGCATTACCGTTGTAGACGGTCAACAACTAATGCAAGATGCACGCGTCATCAAAACACAAGATGAAATTTTGCTCCTTGCTCAATCTTGTGCATTGGTAGATGCCGCTTACGATGAACTCTATCGTTTCATGCGTCCGGGTGTTCGTGAAAATGAATGTGTCGGACTCGTCAATAATGTTTTGTATAACCTTGGCTCTGAACATGTAGAAGGGGTGAATGCAATTTCAGGTGAACGTTGTAGTCCGCACCCACATATTTTCAGTGACCGTTTGCTTCGCCCCGGTGATTTGGCTTTCTTTGACATTTTACATAGTTACATGGGCTATCGCACTTGTTACTATCGCACGCTTGCAGTTGGTTCAGCATCTCAATCACAAATTGATGCTTACAAACGCTGTCGTTATTATCTCGATGCCGCTATTGATGCTATCAAGCCCGGTGTCACTACTGCCGATATTGTTAAGTTATGGCCCAAAGCCGAAGAATTTGGTGTAGCAAACGAAGAAATGGCTTTCGCGCTTCAATACGGACATGGAGTTGGTCTTGCTATTTGGGAAAAACCTGTCTTCAGTCGACTCGTTTCATTTGATAGCCCAGAAGAAATTAAAGAAGGCATGGTCTTCGCACTCGAAACTTATTGGCCCGCATCCGATGGTTGGTCTGCCGCCAGAATTGAAGAACAACTCGTCGTCACCAAAGATGGATGCGAAGTCATCACTCGCTTCCCTGCTGAAAATCTCATGGTGGTTGGTAAAAAATATTACACAGCCACTGGTCCACTTTCTGAAACTCGCGAAACACAATCACACAAAAATATTGATTACAGCGGCATTGATTACGGCGGCGCAGGTCTGCCTTAAGGAGTCACTTTGGCAAAAGATGTCATCATGCCCGCTTTGGGCATGGCACAAGAAACAGGCACATTGATTCAATGGCTCAAAAAATCTGGTGATAATGTCACCAAAGGCGAACCATTGATGGAAATTGAAACCGATAAAGCCACGGTTGAAATCGAAGCGCCTGCATCTGGAACTTTATCAAGCATCACTGCTCAGGCTGGTGATGTGATTCCAGTCGGTCAACGAATCGCTTTGATTCTCGCGCCTGGTGAATCAGAATCAAGTGCTACGCCTCATTTCGACAAGCTCAATGCGCCGCTTTCCACGCCTCAACCTGTTTCAACTCCATCAACATCTGCTAAGCCTCAAACTTTTTCCGCTACACCTGTCGCCGCACGTTTAGCCGCAGAACATAATTTAGATATTACAAAAATAAAATCCAACGGCGGGCAAGTCCGCAAAGAAGATGTGCTTGCTTATCTTGATAGTCAAAAGCCAGTTTCAACCTCGAAAATTCTTGCTTCACCAAAAGCAAAACGCTTAGCCAAAGAAAACGGAATTGATTTATCCACCATCAAAGGAACAGGTCCTGATGGTGCAATCTTATTCTCTAATATTCAATCTCTAATTTCTAGTTCCCCAATTCCCAATTCCCAAATCGCCACTTCTAAAATGTGGCGCGTCATGGCAGACCGCCTCACCCAAGCATGGAGGACTATTCCGCATTTTTATTTAATGAGAGAAGTGAATGCTTCCCGTTTGGTAACGTGGCGAGAAAAAGCACAAAAGAATACTACAGAAAAAATTACTTATACCGATTTATTGGTCAAGTTAACCGCCGTTGCTTTACGAAAATATCCGCGCTTGAACGCTTCATGGATTAATGAAAACATCGTGCTTAATCAAGATATCAATATCGGTCTCGCCGTTGCTGTAGATGACGGTTTACTTGTTCCCGTTATTCATCATGCCGATGAAATGAATTTGACTCAATTGGCTTCAAGTCGTAGCGGAATTGTCAGCAGAGCAAAATCAAATAAGTTAACGCTGGATGATTTAAGCGGTGGCACGTTCACCATTAGCAATCTCGGCATGTATGGCGTGGATGCTTTCAATGCAATCGTCAATCCACCACAAGCCGCGATTTTAGCAGTCAGCAGAATCGCAGATCGTGTTGTGCCAGTCAATGGGCAACCTGCTGTACAACCCATGATGACGTTGAGTTTATCTTGTGACCATCGCGTTGTAGATGGTGCACGCGGTGCTGAATTTTTACAAGCACTTGCAGATTTAATCGAAGAACCTTTGCAATTATTAAATTAAGGATAACCATGCATTACGTATCCAAAATTGACACAAATACTGCCCAAACGCCAAAGTTATATAAAGGTCATAGTGCTGGCTTTCGTTATGCAGGCTATGTTAATCGCGGCATGGGTTCCGTTCACATGGGTACCGGCATTTGTTATTTGGATGCAAATGGAAAAATCGAATCTCATATTCATTCATTTGAAGAAAGTTTTTACATTCTAGAAGGTGATGTGACTTTACAAATTGGTGAACAAACTCATCAATTAAGTGCTGGTCATTATGGATTAATCAATACAGGTGTCAAACATTCTTTTCATAATGCAAGCAACAAACCTGCTCGTTGGTTAGAGATGCATTCACCCCAACCTCGTACTGTAGATTACGGACTTGACACATTCTTTGTCGCTTCAGGCGAAGCGAATGTTTCAGAAAATGCAACCAGTTTTGTCGGTCAATTTGATGAGGCGCAATTGCCAACGCCTGGTAGTGCATCTCAAATGGAAGGATTCAATCCCACTACCGGAGTCGCCATCAAAATGTTCGTTGACCGTTCATTCGGCGCAATTCATCAATCTTTATTTTTGATTCAATACATGCCCGCCGCAAAAATTGACCCACATGATCATACCTTTGAAGAATCATATTACATCGTCAGCGGACGAGTGAAAGCGATTGCTGATGGAAAAGAATATGACCTCGGCGCAGGTGATGTGATTTGGACGAGTGTTGGTTGTATTCATAGTTTTGAAAATGTTGGTAATGAACCTGTGCGTTGGATTGAAACGCAAGCACCATTGCCACCTGCCAAAGAAGTTTTTCGTTTTGAACGCGATTGGTCTCAATATCAATAAGAGGATGCGCTATGCAAAAATATCACATTGTTAAAACTGCCGCAGATGCAGATTACAAATTACCAAAGGCTTATGAAAAAATAAGCAAAGGTTATCGCGTTTGGTCAATTGTGAATCGCGAGACGGGTTCTGTGCATCAAGAATTTAATTTATGTGAATTAGAACCGGGCGGGAGTATTGATACGCATTTGCATACATTTGAAGAAAGCATTTACATCCTTGAAGGCGAATTAATTTGTGCAACAGGTGATGGAACTTATTTAATGAAACAAGGTGATTATGGATTTATTCAAGTTGCCGCACCACATGCTTTAAGAAATGAAAGTAATAAAACTGTTCGTTGGGCAGAGAGTCTTGCTCCGCAACCACGCATGGGTATGGATGATGTCTATCCCGTTGCAGAATTGCCAAAAGTGAATCCAATCACAGTAGATGCGCGTGACCCACGCACGCGTGCGTTTGGTCATATCTCTGATGCAAATATGGATCCCACGAAACAATCGCAAGATTTGTTAGCCCTATCAGCAAGTATGCGAACTGCATTGCTTGTGTATAGCGGCATCACAGTCAAGATGATGATTGATAGTGAGTTAGGCGCACAACTCGCCACAATGTTTATGGTGCAGTATGTGCCAGGTGGTATGGCAAGCCCACATGACCATCCACTAGAAGAAGCTTATTTAATTTTAGAAGGTGAAGTAGATAGCAAGTTTGATGGCATTCATTATTTACTCAAACCTGGTGATGTGGCTTGGTCAGGTGTTGGTTGTATTCATGAATTTAAAAATAATACCAATGGAATTGTGCGTTGGTTAGAAACCGCCACACCACAACCATCACGCCGCTATTCATATCGCTTCTTGCGCGATTGGAAATATTTTGAAGAAAAATTAAATAAAAAGGATGGAAGCAATGGCTAAAGGAACAGTTGTTATCGCAGGCGCAACTAATGAATTAGGTAAAGCACTTGCCAAACATTATGTGGATAAAGGTCATCGTGTTGTCGTGAGTAGTCGCACAATGGAACGCGCTGAGGCACTTGCGAAAGAACTTGGTGGTGATTGTGTTCCTGTTGCATTTGATTTAGCCGAACCGCATAGCATTGCTCCCGCATTAAAAAATATTGATGATGTTTTGCGTGTTGTTGTGATGGGTATTTATCGTGACGATAACAAAGTCCGTGAATACAACGTGGATGAAGCAATTAAGTTAGTGACTCTTAAATTGGTTGGATATACCGAAGTCATACATGTTCTTCATCCCAAGATGCGACCAGACGCTTCAATCTTGATTTATGGCGGACTCGCTAAAGACCAGCCTTATCCTGGCTCGACGACTATCACAACAGTCAATGGTGCTATGTCTACATTGATTAATTCACTAGCAATTGAACTTTCACCGATTCGCGCCAACGCCATTCACCCCGGTCAAGTTGGTGATACGCCAGCATGGATGGCAAAACCAAAAGAAGTGCTCGATAACTTAAAGTCACGCACAGCGATGGGACGTTTAGTAACTGTTGCAGAAGTGACTGATGCCGCTGTATTTCTTTTAGAAAATGGCGGAGTGAACGGAGTCAACTTGCGGGTTGATGGCGGACGCATGATGAAATAATTATGGCAAATAAAATTCTGCTCAAGAACGGCATTGTTTTAACACTCGATAAAAAAATCGGGAATTTTCACCGCGCCGATGTTTTGATTGAAGGGACAAAAATCGCGGCAGTGAGTCCGAATATCAATGTTGAAGATGCAGAAGTGATTGACGCTTCAGACATGATTGTGATGCCGGGCTTCGTTGATACACATCGCCATGTCTGGGAGGGGATTCTGCGGAACATTGGAACAGATGTCCCCTTAGAAGGCGAAGCGAGTTATTTATCTTTCATCTTAAATACACTTGCACCTGTCTATCGCCCGGAAGATGCTTATATAGGAAATCTTGTTGGCTTATACGGCGCAATTGATGCGGGCATTACAACAATTTTGGATTGGTCTCACATTCAAACCACACGCGACCATGCCGATACAGTCATTAAAGCATTAAGTGAATCTGGAATGCGGGCTGTGTTTGCTTATGGTTATCCATGGTGGAAAAACCCTGATGAGCAACAAGAAGCATGGATTCGTGATGTTGCTAAAAAATATTTTTCATCGAAAGACCAATTGCTGACTTTTGCAATCGCGCCACCCGGACCAGAATTTACTCCGTTTGATGTAGCCAAATCTCAATGGCAATTGGCGCGTGAATTAAATGTACGCATCACTGTGCATGTTGGAGTTGGTACTGCTGGCAAACATGGAAAACTTGCCGAAATGGGCAAAGCAGGTTTGCTTAAGGATGATACGACTTATATCCACTGCACCGCGTTGAGTGATGATGAAATCAAAATGATTGTTGATACGGGCGGAACTGTTTCGCTTGCTTCACCCGTTGAAATGAATATGGGTCACGGCATGCCACCCATTCAAAGATTTTTAGACCGCGGGCTGAAACCAAGTTTGAGCATTGATGTAGAGACCAACATGCCAAGTGATATGTTCACGCAAATGCGTTCAGTTCATTCTCTGCAAAAAGCCATGATTTTTGATAAGCAACTTGCAGGCAAACGCGGCTTGCCATCTTTCTTAAATTCACGCGATGTAATTGAATTTGCAACCATCGAAGGTGCGCGTGCCAATGGTTTGATTGATAAAACCGGCACACTCACACCAGGCAAAGAAGCAGACATCATCATGTTGAGAACAGACCGTCCCAATATTTTGCCAGTCAACGACCCGATTGGTGCAGTGGTTTGGGGCATGGATACTAGCAATGTTGATTCAGTGTTTGTGGCAGGCAAAGCATTGAAACGAAATGGAAAGTTATTGAATGTAAATATTGATGACTTACGCAACAAGGCATATCAATCGCGTGATTATGTTGTTGCTCAATCTGGCTTCAAACTGCCTGAATTATAGGAATTGCGATGAAAAATCTGACAACCTCCCCGCTTCTTACTTCGATTGTGGTTTCTTCTCGTTACCTATCGGTTTGGATTGGTATCTTATTGCTACTCCTCGCTTGTTATTGGATTGCTCCCGCCACGCTCACGCGCACTTCCTTAACAACGGTTCTACCCCTGACCTCCTTTCTGGCGCTTGCCGCGTTGGGTCAAATGCTAGTAGTGATGACAGGTGGCATTGACCTATCTATTCCCGGTGTGATGACACTCGCCGCACTGGTAACTGTGGGTATATCAGGCAACCTCGATGAACGCTTGCCCGTTGCAATTGCAACAGCGTTGGGCGTTTCTCTTTTGCTGGGGCTTATCTCTGGCACGCTTGTTGGTGTGCTGAAATTGAATCCACTTATCGTCACACTGGCAATAGGACAAATAATCTACGGTGCGGCACTGGCGTATGCTGATAATGTACCGAACGAAGCCTCTGTGCCACCAGCCTTTGCGGCATGGATTACTGCGCCTTTTCTCGGTCTGAACAATATTGTATGGATGGTTGTAATCATCTCTATTGCTTTAGTTCTGATATTTCGTTACACCGAATTTGGTCGCAAATTTCAATCAGTCGGCGCCAACCCACACGCGGCATGGATACTGGGCTTGCGTGTCAATGGATACGTCATCCTTGCCTATATGACTGCTTATCTATTGTACGGTTTGAATGGCATCATGCTGGCAGGATTCCTGCGTAGTCCAAGTCTGGTGTTGGGCGCGCCGTATCTGCTGGGACCAATTGCGGCAGTAGTCATTGCAGGCGCGTCGCTCACGGGCGGGCTAGCAAATGCAATCTCCACATGGGGAGCGGCTTTCTTCCTCGTGTTATTGAGCCAGATGTTGCGGGTGTTGGGTCTTCCCACCGCATTGCAATTTACAGTGTTTGGCATTGCGATTATTGGCGGTATGGTCATTTCTGGTGACCGTATCGTCACCCTAATCGAAAATTCGCTGATAGGTATTTCCCGATTCAAAAAGAATAATGCCGAAGATGAGAAAGGAGGCGTGCAGGCGACATGACTCGATGCCTGCTGATTACAGCAGATATATAAGAATTAAATGTATTCTTTTAGAGACTAACCAAAACAAGGAGAAGAAAATGAAACGTTTATATGTAATCAATGCAATGATTATACTGATGCTGGCACTTGCCGCATGTGGCGGTGGTGCGGCAACACAAGCACCGGCGGATGCTCCAGCAGATGCCCCACCAGCAGATGCTCCTCCCGCTGAATTAGGACCTGGCATTGAAGGCGCTGACCAGTATGGCGAACGCTACGATGCCGACCCTGCAGTCTTGACGAAATCGATTGGCACAGCAGATGGAATAAATGAAATTGCAAAAGCGGCTCTTTACCGTGCAGGGCTACCTGTTGACCAAGCACGCATAGACCTCGCAGTTAAATGCTGGAAAGATAAAGTTTGCGAAACCGGCACTGGTGGTCCCATCACTGTTGCGTTGGCAGATGGCTTCGGTGAAAACTTCTGGCGACAAATGACCCACATGGAATTCATCTTACAGGCATTGACGTATCCAGAAATCGGCAAGATTATTTACACTACCGCCTTCATGTATTCCACTGGTGATGCCGCCCGCTCTATCGCCGATTTCAACAGCCTTATTGCACAAGATGTGGATATCATTGTGTTCTTCCCCGATGCAGGGGAAGCACTCCTCCCTGCTGTACGTGCCGCCACCGAACAAGGCATTGTTGCAATTACACATTCATATGGCGCAATTGGTGAACCTGGCAAAGACTATGCAAGCTTTGTTGCTGAAGATGTCTGTCTTTTAGGTCAACTCTTTGCTGAAACTTTGAATGAAGAAGTTGGTAGTGGCAAAGTTGCTTTCCTCGGTGGTACACCGGGTAATGCTTTATCTGCCTACTGGCAATCTTGTGAAGAACCCGCTCTCAGCCCAGACCTTGAATTGGTCGGGCGTGCAGATACAAGTTGGACACGCGAAGGCACACTGCAAGCAGTCTCTGGTTTCATCAGTGCCAACCCAGATATTAAAGGCTATAGTTACGAAGCCGCTGACTCCTTCATGGGTGGCATTCGTGCTTACGAGCAAGCAGGTCTTCCACTAGATATTGTTTTGACGCTTCGAACTGATGAAATGAGCCTGTTCTGTGAATGGGAAAAGATTGATAACCCGAACTTCAAGGTCTTCTATGGGTCGGGTGGCAACTATCAATCCCGCATTGCCCTCACTGCCGCTATGATGAAACTCAAAGGCTACGAACTCCCTGCCGATGGTATCGTCATTCCTCCGGTCTTGCGTGAGTTGACCAAAGGCACTTGCAACCCCGATGTGCCGCAAGAAGGCTCAATCTCATCCATGATTCCGATAGAGATTTTCAAAGCAATGGGTAAATAGTTAAAAAACAGGAGTGGCTGTTTGCTTTTGCAAATAGCCACTCCCCAAAAAAATCCCCGATGAAAGTGTCCTATATGCAAACAGACTCTCAACAATTCGTCCTTGAACTTCAAGGTGTTTCAAAACAATATGGAACAGTACAAGCCTTATCTAAAGTAAGTTTAGATTGCCGCGCAGGCGAGGTTCATGCTGTGGTTGGAGAAAATGGGTCTGGAAAGTCAACGCTTCTTGGAATTGCGAGTGGATTTGTTGAACCTGACCAAGGCACTGTATTAATTGGAGGCAAACGCCTTCGCAAAGATTCTCCAGCCGAGGCTCGTCGTCTTGGCTTGGGAATGGCATATCAAGACAACTCACAAGTACTTTCTTTATCAGTAAAAGAGAATTTGTTTATATCTGCCCCACGTCATCGCCGCCCGGTTTATTGGAAGATGAAAAAATGGGCGACTGATACGTTGGCTGAATTTGAATTGGATTTATTTCCTGATGCGCCAACTATGTTTCTCACACAGGCGCAACGTCAATTGTTTGAAGTTGTCAAAGCATTAATTGGCGACCCCAAAGTTCTTCTTTTAGATGAACCTACGACGGCTTTGGGTCCTGATGAAGTTGATTTGTTACATCGAACGATTCAGACGTACGCACAACGTGGGGTGGGTGTAGTTTACGTGAGCCATCGCCTGCCAGAAGTGCTGACGATTGCAAATCGAATCACGGTATTAAGAGATGGGAAAAGTCAAGGCACGTATAACGCTTCGGACATGTCTGAAGAAGATTTAGTTTCGTTGATGATTGGCAGACCGTTTCATTCAGCGTTCCCACCTGTTTTGGAAAATTCAGAACAGGCTGAAAGCGTGATAATGATTACGGGATTCCAAGGTCCACTTTTTGGACCCATCAACTTGACGGTCAAAAGAGGCGAAATTGTAGGCTTAGCAGGGGCTGAGGGAAATGGTCAAGCAGAATTTTTCAAATGTTTATCAGGGCAAATTCCTCCGAAAGCCGGCTTGGTAATGTGCCATGGCAAAGAGTTAACTTTGGTCTCGCCAATAGATGCAGTGCGGTCTGGCATTTTATTATTAGCAGGCGACAGAAAACATGAAGCACTCTTCCCAGTGTTGGGCGTGAGAAATAACGCTACGATTCAAGTATTAGATAAATTTAGTAACTTCGGTTGGGTAAACCGAAAACGTGAATTTAATAAAGTGACCGATTTAGTAAAACAACTCAAAGTACGCACACCATCTTTGGAACAACCTGTTCAATTTCTCTCTGGTGGCAATCAACAAAAAGTTTCATTAACACGTCCACATTTGCATGAGTCTGTAAATGTGATTTTGGCTTACGAACCTACCCAAGGCGTAGATGCAGGCGCACGCCTTGATATTTATGAAGCCCTGCGTGCCAAAGCAAATGAAGGTGCGGCAGTGATTGTCAAATCAAGTGACCCAATTGAATTAAGCGGATTATGCGACCGTGTGGTTGTCATGTCACGCGGGCAAATTATTGATGAAATTCAACGTGCTGATTTAAGCGAAAAGCGAATCATTGAATCAATTGTCGGCGGTATTGGGTTTGGGTTGAATGGTCGCCCACGTGTTGCGGGACCGCGCGCCGCAACCAATTTGGATAAAGATAGAGGAGACTAACATGCTCGAACTGTTTCAACTCGCGCGCCGAAAAATAAAAAATGCTATCCGCGATGTGCGCAATGGCAGTATGCTGTGGCAAAAAATTAAGCATGTATTCCGTGTCAGGGCATGGACATCTGTCGCACTGCAAATTATCCTGATTCTTATCATTGGCAATTACACGGCTTCACAATCACCTGCGTTCTTATCTGACTTCAACTTAAGAAGTTTATTACTAGCCACCATTCCGCTTGCCTTAGTGACGATGGCACAAGTTAATGCTATGCTGGCTGGCTACCTTGATATTTCCGTTGGCTCAACCATGACGATGGGCATAATTATCGCTTCCTTCATCATCGTGGCAGACGCGCCACCGAATATAGTTTTGCTGGGCGTACTAGCCATTTTAGGTATGGGTATTTTTGTCGGGCTGTTTAATGCCACGCTCGTCCGTTGGGTAAAACTACCAGCCATCATTGCCACTTTGGCTACGTTCAGTATTTTAGATGGCATTGCCTTATCACTCCGCCCAATTGCCGCAGGTTTAATTGATTTTGGATTCTTAAAGACACTAACTACCAGCATTGGATTTCTTCCCATTGCATTTATTGTGATGTTCATCGCCGCAATCTTGTGGGATGCTTGGTTATATGCTACCCCAGCAGGACTCACGCTTCGAGCAGTCGGCTATGATGCCCAAGCCTCACGAAGAATCGGCGCGCCCACCACCATGATTCGAGTCGGCGCATTCGTTATGTCTGGGTTGATGGCGGCAGTGGCTTCTTTATTCCTTGCGGCTCAAGTTGGTGTAGGTGACCCGCGCGCTGGGTCAAGTTATGCGTTGTCAAGTTTAGCGGCGGCAGTGTTAGGCGGAACAAGCCTCATGGGTGGACGTGGCACATTTATTGGCGCAATTGTCGCATCATTATTCCTCACGCTTATTATCAACATTCTTCCATTACTTGGTTTAAGTAATGTTGTTGGTTTAACTGCTATTGGTTTACTTTTATTATTAGGCTTGGCTTTTTATCAAATTAATGACCTTAAAGAATTAATCAAACTCAATTACAAACGTGTGCAAAGATTAGTCAAAGGCTCACGCTTGAGTCAATTGCGTGATTTACCAAAAGTATATGTTGGTGACCCAACAATCTTCCCGCCTGAAAAGAAACAAATTTTAATTAAGGGCGGAACTGTCCTTACAATGGATTCATCTCTAGGCAATTTCAGAAATGCGGATGTATTAATCGAAGGTACAAAAATTAAATCGGTTGGTCCCAATTT
>JAEURG010000238.1 GCA_016789345.1 Anaerolineales bacterium
TCCATCTATCTGACCAACATCATAGAAGAAAGAAAACATCATGAACACAATCATCAACGACCTCATTGAAAACATCGGACCGGGCAAAATGCCCAGCACAGCATACGACACTGCTTGGGGTGCAAGGTTGTCAGAATTAGAACCTTCGCTTGCAGAAGGTGCCTTAGATTGGTTAAATTCGCATCAACTTTCAGATGGGTCTTGGGGTGCAGAATTTCCAATCAACTATTACGACCGCGTTATCTCTACATTATCAGCCATGATTGCGTTGACAAAACATAACCCGACTCTTAATAAGAAGCAAGTTGAACGCGGCGTAAAAGCGTTAGAAAACATCGTTAATGGTGTAACCAAAGATGTGTTAAATGATTCCAACAAGGTAACGATTGGGTTTGAAATGCTCATCCCGACCTTAGTCGCTGAAGCGCAAGCATTGGGTATCATTAAACAACACGGAGATAAAATCTTAAACTCGTTAGATGAATTACGTAAATTGAAACTTTCTAAAATCAAAGGAAGTTTAATCAATCGCAAAACTACGATGGCATTCTCGGCTGAAATTGCCGGTGAAGATGGTTTACATATGCTCGATATTGAAAATTTGCAAGAACCAAATGGCTCTATTGGTCACAGCCCATCGGCAACTGCATATTATTCTTTGTATGTCAATCAAAACAATCAACATGCATTTGAATATCTTGCGAATAATGTCAAAGAAGATGGTGGCTTTCCAAATGTCGCTTCGTTTGATGCCTTTGAAATTTCGTGGACGTTATGGAATCTGAAAATGATTCCTGATTTTGAAGCCACGCCTCGAATCTTATCCCTGCTTGATACGCTTTCGGACGCTTGGATTCCTAACCTCGGCATTGGGTTTGCTACACAATACTCCGTCAAAGATAGTGATATGACCAGTTTGGTGTTCGATACACTTTATCAATATGGCTACAAAAAAGATGTGGAGAGTATTTTAGGATATGAAGAAGAAGAGTACTTCCGATGCTATCCATTAGAAGCGAACACATCCATTAGCGCAAATATTCATGTGGTAGGCGCTTTGCGGCAAGCAGGCTATAAAAGCGAACATCCATCTGTGCAAAAAGCATTGGGCTTTTTGAAACGAGTAAAAGGTAATAGCAAGTTTTGGTTAGATAAATGGCATTCCTCGCCATATTACACCACCTGTCATGCCATTATTGCCTGTGCAGGCTATGACAACGACTTAGTGACCGATTCTGTCGATTGGCTTCTTTCTACCCAATATGCCAACGGCGCGTGGGGAACCTACATGCCTACTGCTGAAGAAACCGCTTATGCAATGCAAGCGTTATGGGTGTGGAACCAAAGCGCAGGTAGAATTGATAGCAAGGTCATTAAGAAAGGAGTCGAGTGGCTTGAAGCAAATTCACACAACCCTTATCCCCCGTTATGGATTGGGAAATGCCTGTATAGCCCGCAGATTGTGATACGCTCTGCTGTGGCAAGTGCTTTAACACTCGGAAAACAAATTTGAAAACAATAAATACTTGGATTCAAAATTTCATCGAAATTTCATCGCCTGACCCAGATGATGTCCGTAGAAGGAGAAATCTCAACATCATCATTCTGGGGATGGCGGTGTTGTTAATTATTCAGATTCCTATCTCGCTCTTCAATTTAAACAATATTGACCCACAAGATAATCTTTTTATCGGTCTGGCTAGTATTTTCATGCTAGTAAGCCTAACAGGCATTTATTGGTTGAATCGCACACGAGAAGGAAGTTTATCATCCTATATTTTCTTAGGCGTTGTGATGCTGGTGGTGAGTTTCAGCGATACCCCACAACAAATTGCAATCGGGCGTTCCTTATTTGTTTTTATGATTCCGATTGTGATGGCGAGTTTAATCTTGCAGGCAACCTCTACTTTCTTATTTGCCGCATTAGGTTCAATCATCATTTACATCTTCGCAATTTCAATCAACGAATCGCCAAATGTGACCGCTATGCTAAGCTATTTTCTGGTTGCATTAATCTCTTGGATGTCATCCAGCGGTTTGCAATCGGCGCTTAAAGACTTGCGCTCCATTAATACCAACCTCGACAGAATCGTTATTGAACGCACAAATGAACTCGCAGATGCTTTAACCCGTGAACGCATTGAATCAGGGCGAAACCAAGCCATTCTTAATTCAATTGCGGATGGCGTAATTGTGTTTGATAAACAAAATGTTGCTACATTGGCAAACCCTGCTTTGAGTCAACTAACTGAAATTCCACTACAAACCCTGCATGGCATCTCATTAGATAATTTTGTTCAATTAAAAAATATTCCGCAAGCCAGTCAGCAATCTATCAAAAACTTGATTCAAAAATCAAAGCATTCAGAAATTACGCCGCGTGTGGAATGGGGCGATAAAGTACTCTCTGCCAGCGTTGCAGATGTGCATGACTCAAAAACGCATGAAACTATCGGTTCTGTGGCTGTGTTCCGTGATATTACACAAGAAACTCAAGTTGAAAAAATGAAAGATAACTTTGTAGCGGTTGTTTCGCATGAATTGAGAACGCCATTAAATGCAATTATGGGTCATGCTGAAATTTTGAAAGAAGAAGTTCATGGTCCTTTAAATGAGAAGCAATTGTCTGTGACGCAACGGGTGATGGTGAATGTGTCTCGTTTGCTCAGCATGGTTGGTGACTTGTTAAACGAAGCGCAAATACGCGCAGGCAAATTGACTGTAAGACCAGAAGCGATTAAGACCGCTTCTCTCTTAGAAAATTTGCGTGTTGCCATGGATAAAGCCGTGACAGATAAAGACTTGGAATTTATCACAACGCTAAGTGAAGATATGCCCAATGAGTTAATCGGTGACTCGCAACGTTTACAACAAATTATGATTAACCTCACCAGCAATGCGCTTAAGTTTACAGAGATAGGTTCGATTACAGTCTCTTTGAATCGTGTTGGGGATGAGCATTGGAAGATTGACGTTAAAGATACAGGCGTCGGGATACCGGAAAACGAACTCCCCTTCGTGTTTGATGCGTTTCGTCAGGCAAATAATTTAGAATTTACCACTCGTCAATATGGCGGGATTGGTTTAGGTTTATCTATTGTTAAGCAATTGGTTGAATTAATGAACGGTGAAATTCAAGTAACCAGTGGGGTTGGAAAGGGCAGTACGTTTACAGTCGTGTTACCCCTAATCAAAGAAATGAAAGGTGCATAATGACAGAAAACTTAGCATTGATAATTGAAGACGATGAAGACCTCTCTGATATTTTTACAAACGCGCTTCACGCCGCAGGCTATAAGGTAGAAGCAATTTTAGATGGCAAAGTTGCCGAAGAACGTTTAACTCAAGTGGTGCCGAAAATTATTTTGCTTGATATGCACTTGCCGCATGTCAATGGAGCAACTTTGTTAAAACAAATTCATGCTAACGATAAATTAAAAAATTCTCGCATTATTATTGCCACTGCGGATAGTGTGCAAGCAGAATTTTATCGAGGGATGGCAAGCATTGTATTGGTGAAACCTATATCTTTTGCACAATTACGAGATATTACTGCAAGATTCTTAAATGTTTGATACAGACACATCGTCATTGCGAGGAGTGCGAGCCTCACATGGCGAATGCACGACGAAGCAATCTTATGATTATGTTGGAGGTTGCTTCGCCACTGGTTTCGAAACGGACTTCGTCCTACTCAACCAATGTGGCTCGCAATGACAAATTTTTTATATAGGTTTTAAATCTATATATTTATGAATACTTCCTTTTACGTTGCCAACGCCTGCATTGTAATTATTGTCTCTTGGTTGAACTATCATCGGCATACCATATTTGGGTGACATGGTAAGACCAATATGCGGAATCACATTTGCACTTGAAGATAATTCGAGGCGGAATTTTTGAAAGACCATGGCAATAATAATTGGGATTTCCATAAGAGCGAGTGGCATTCCAACACAAGAACGAATACCTGTACTAAATGGGATGTATTCATACGCAGTCGGGTTAATCGTTTCCCAACGTTCAGGAATAAATTGATGGGGATTTTCATAGATAGATGAATCACGATGTGTATGAAAAGCACTAAATACAACTTCTGTGCCAATTGATAATTCATAACCGCCAACTTCTACAGGCTCTGCAACCATACGAGCACTTAAAGGCGCGGGTGGCATTAAGCGTAAACTTTCTTTCACAATATTATCTAAATAGGGCATTTGTTTCAGATGGTCAATGTTGAGGGAAGAGTCACCAAGTACACGGTCAATTTCGAGGCGCAGTTTTTCCATCACATGCGGATGTTGTGAAAGTAAAAAGAAAGTCCATGCTAAGGCATTGGAACTGGTTTCGTGCCCCGCTGTAAAAAAGATAGCACTATGCCCAACGATTTCATCATCAGTAAATGCGGGGTTGCCATCTTCATCTTTTGCAGAAAGCATGAGCGAAAGCACATCTACATTTTCATCAGAGGTCGGACGAATTTGATTAATGATGTTGCGAACAATTGAATCCAACTCATGCGAAATACTTACAAAGCGATGATAGGGCAAACCGGGAATATCTGATTGAAATAACAAAACGCCGGGGGAGACTGCAAGTTTTATCCACGTTTGAATCAATTCACCAAATGCTTGGCTTTCTTTGAGTGCATTCAAACCAAATAAACATTGCGCCACAATTTGCAAAGTGAGATTCATCATCTCACGCCAAATATCAATTTGTTCGCCAACTTTCCAGTTATCTAATTTTTGATTTGTAATTCGCACAATATCATCACAATAGACGTTGAGTCGTTGCTTATGAAAAGCAGGCATGATTAAACGCCTCTGACGACGGTGCTGGTTGCCATTTAATCCGAACAGCCCAATGCTTAACTTTTGCAGGACTCGTCGCCGAGCATCTACTTCTCCATACGGAAACAACGTGCTTAAAATTGAACCCGAATGAAAAACATCCGAATTTGACATGAGTTGATGATTGTATTTTGCACCAAATACAAATAAAGTGTGATGTTTACCGGGACCTGCAAAAAATAAATGCGGATTTCCGCCGCGAGAGATTGTTAGCACATCCCCATATTCTTTATGTAAATCTGTCAACGCATTAAGCGGGTCAGAGAACATGCCTGCTACATTTCCAAGCCAACCAACGATTGGTTTTGGTTCTAAGCCTGGAATATCTTCGATGCCTTTTGCCATAATGTTTTCTCCGCGTTGATGATGTAATCAATAGCTATTATAAAATATATAGAACAAAAAGACCTCCGAGATTTTAAAAATCTCGGAGGTCTTTGATAAACATTATTTCTTTTTCTTCTTAGCAGACTTACTCTTCTTTGCTGGTTTTGACTTTGAAGGCTTAGATGCTTTTTTCTTTACAGGTTTCGCCCTCACTTTTACAGGTTTTTTCGCAACAACTTTCTTTGCAGTTGCTTTACCTTTCTTCTCAACCTTCTCTTTCTTTCCTTCTGCTTTTGGCAAATCAATAAACTTATCCAACTCCCAACCCACATTGATACCAGTAATTACAGCGCCATCTTTTACTTCCACGACCAAATCACCTTTGGAGGCGGCACGTTTTCGTAAAGCAGCTTCATCCAATCTCGCAGATTTTGGTGCACCTTTGCTCAAATGAATTGTAGCGACATGATTTGCCTTTCCACTGACTAAACCAAATAAAGTTACTTTATTTGGCAAGTCCCATGCCACTACACCTTTTCCATAACGTCCTTGAATCGGGAATTCTTTTACATCCACACGTTTGGCTTTGCCATCACTTGCAAGGAAGAACAAATCACCATCAGTTGGCAAAATTTCCATACCTACTGCTTCATCTTTATCATCTAACTTAATCGCATTCACACCAGCGGCGACGAGTCCCATTGGGCGGACATCATCTTCTTTGAAGCGAATCGCCATGCCAGAAGCAGTTGCTAATAAAATTTCTTTCTTTTTACCATCTGTGACTCCAACCCAGCCTAATCTATCGCCCTCATTGACTCTCACTAATGTAAAAGTCTGTGATGATGGACCTGGCAATTCAGAAATCAAACTTTTCTTGACCATACCAAAACGAGTCATGGTCACTACACAAACTTCTTCACCTAATGAAGATTTATTTGATGGTAAAGAAAATACTGCGGCAAGCGGATCGTTTTCAGTTAATGGTGAAACTTTGAAATACGATGAACCTCCACTCAACTTTTTCGTTTCAGGAATCAAGTGCGCGGCAACTGCGGCGGCTTTGCCAAGTTTGCTCACAAAATAAACTGTATCGGTTGTAGATGCTTTCACCAAAAATCTTGGTGCATCATTACCAGAATGGCGCGGTTGTTTATCATCGGCAGTTCTTGAAACCAAACCATCATCGGTTACACCAATCCATACTGTTTGTTGTGGCAACACAGATGAAGTCGTAAGTGCATGTGTGGCCTTGGTGCCTTCTTTCAAATTTACAATTTGTGTACGGCGTTTATCACCATACGCGGCTTTCACTTTCATCAATTCATCCGCCACCACGCCACGCATTAACTTCGGTGATTTCAATAACGTGGTCAATTCTTTAATCAACGCGCTTACTTCTTTATATTCAGTATCAATTTTCTTGCGTTCTAATGCGGCAAGTCTTCTTAATTGCATATCCAAAATTGCAGTTGCTTGAATCTCAGTCAATTTATATTGCTTCATTAATTTTGAACGCGCTATATCAACGTCGGATGAATCACGAATCAAATGAATGATTTTATCTAGATTTTTTAATGCGACTAAATAGCCTTCGAGGATGTGCGCCCGCGCTTTTGCTTTTTCTAAATCAAATTCCGCCCGCTTCTTGACTACCGTCAGCCTGTGTTCTACATAGACGCGTAATGCCTGCTTGAGAGTTAGTGTTCGCGGTTCGCCATCTACCAATGCCAACAAGTTGATACTAAATGTTGTTTGCATCGGTGTACGTTTGTATAAATCACGCAACACAATTTCAGGGTTGGCATTCTTGGTCAACTCAACGACAATGCGCATGCCCTGTCTATCAGATTCATCTCTTAAATCAGATAAGCCTTCAATATTGCCATCGCGTGCAAGTTCAGCGATTCTTTCAATCAAACTAGATTTATTAACCGTATAAGGTAATTCAGAAACAATGATTCTATTTTTACCTCGTTCCATTTCTTCCACATGCGCTTTGGCTTGCACGGTAACTTTTCCACGCCCTGAGCCATAAGCATGTTCAATGCTATCTTCGCCTTTTTCTTGGATAATTAATCCACCCGTTGGGAAGTCTGGTCCTTGCACGAACTTCATCAATTGCTCAACATCAATATCGTCAAGTTTTTCCCAGCGAGATATCATGTAGATGAGCGCATCTACAATTTCCCCTAAGTTGTGAGGCGGAATTGAAGTCGCCATACCGACTGCAATACCCGTCGCTCCATTCACTAACAGATTCGGTATCGCGGCAGGTAAAACATTTGGTTCTTCAAGCGTGTCATCAAAATTTGCTGTGAAGTTAACTGTATTTTTGTTTAAATCAAAAAGAATATCTAACGCGGCAGGTGTTAAACGTGCTTCGGTATAACGCATCGCGGCTGGCGGGTCACCATCAACCGAACCAAAATTTCCTTGACCATCCACTAACAAAGTTCGTAATGAAAAATCTTGTGCCATACGCGCCATGGCTTCATACACTGCCGAATCACCATGCGGATGATATTTACCCAACACTTCACCAACAATACGCGCGGATTTTTTATAAGGTGAATCTGCACGCAAGCCCATGTCATACATGGCATATAAAATTCTGCGTTGCACAGGTTTGAGTCCATCACGCGCATCAGGTAATGCCCGCGCAACGATTACACTCATAGCGTAATCGAGATACGATTGTTGCATTTCAGTATCTATATCAATTTTTTTTACAATACCGAGTTCCATAAAATCCTCTTTTAACCACGAAGGCACACAAAGAAAAAATTAAATCCTTTGTGACCCTTTGTGTTACTTTGTGGTGAATATATGTTCTATAACGGTGCTTATCTTACGGGGAAAAAGTTAATGCGTCAAGTGTATGAAGGATGAATGATTGAAAATACGTAAAAGTTTTTATAGTTTACGGTGTAATTGAAATTTTAATCGTTCGGCAACTTCCTTTTAAATCCGCTTCTGAACAAGCAGTGACAAAAACACGAATCACATGTCCGCTGGGGTTATAAGGAAGTGATGGTCCACTGATAATGGCACTAGCTTCATACGCTAGCGTTTTTACGCCAGAATATGTTCCGCACCCATCACGATTTATAAAATTATTGGATGTGCTTATTCTTTTTGTCCCATTATCTGTATCTTCTATTTCTATTTTGACAGAGTTAAATGCTAATTTATTTTCACTGGTATTGGTGATTTGAACTTCTACCCAAAAATCTGTACCGCATTTATCGGTTTTCAAACCTTTCAAATCAAATGTAATGTCGGGCAATGCAGTAGGCGTGGATGTAGGCGTTGCAATCGGCGTATAAACTGGTAAAACAAGTGTATTGCCAGTCAATGTGGCGTATTCTCCCCACACCCAACAATATTCAAAGCCAGGGTCTGGGTTTGGGATATACCAATATTTATTTGAAGGGTCACGCCCAAGCACATTTGCTTTTTCACCCACTAGTAAAGTTCCAGCAATTTCGTAGGCAGTGCCAGGTCCAACGCGGCAATTTGTCGGGCGAGAAACGGTTATGGTAACAGATTCAATCGTCGGCGCGGATAGAGAAGCGGTGACTGAGTTAGGGTCAAATGTCAAAGATGGTTCAGGGGTAAACGTCTCAGTGACAGGTCTTGGTGTGTTGCGAATCAAAGTTGGCGTAAAAGTAAAAGTTGGTAAAGAAGTTGGCGTAATTGTTTCAGTAAAAATAGGAATGCTGGTTTCAGTATTTACAATTTGTTGTTCTGGTAATGCAATAGCGGGTACAGCACATGCCAAACTAGAGATGATTAAGAATATAAAAAAATATTTTTGAACTCGAAACATTTTATTTTCCTTATTCTTTATATCTTATCACCAATATGAATGTTTTTTACGGCGTGAAATTGACTCTCTTCGACACACATACACCTTTTTGATTTAACTCAGTACACAAAGTAACATCCACGCGCAATTTATGATTTTGCAAAGTCGCATCAAACAAAGCGCTACTAATGACAAATGAATCATTCGGCGCAAGCGAATCTTTTATGGTTGTAGCCGAACATCCGTCTTTATTCGTAAAACCATTTACTAATAAAGTTTTTTCAACATCAGTCACTGTATCTAAAACTTTATATTCCATTGATTTGAAAACAAACGAACTGGTATTCTTAACTTCAACCTCAGCCCACCAAGTGCTACCGCAAGAATCCATGCCAGTTGCTTTCAAATCAAAAGATGGTGCAGGCGTTGGTGTAAAAGTTGGGGTGGGTGTAGGCGGTGGCGTGAATATTGGTAAAAATGCAAACGGTCCTGTCAATGTGGCATATTCTCCCCACACCCAACAATAATCATTTGGTTTATCAGGGTTACGAATATACCAATATTGATTCGTTGGGTCACGCCCAAACACTTCTGCTGTTTCGCCTACTAATAATGCACCTTGACGTGGATATACTCTGCCCGGTCCGATACGGCAATTGGTTGGCACAGATACAGAAATTAAAGTGACAAATGAAGTTGCTGTAGGAATTGGAGATGGAGTCACTGTTTCAGTTGGAGTCAATGTGATGGTAGGCGCTTCAAATGTGGATGTGAAAGTTGGTGTGGCAGTAGATGTATTTTCCTGCGGGACGGCTTGGGTGACGCTCTGCGTTAACTCCGCAATCACTGTTTGCGCGGCGGCAGTGGAAATTGCATTTGAATCTGGGATGTTCACAGGCAACTCACATGCCAAACTTGTGACTATTAATAAAACTAAAAATAATTGAATCCTTGTATAACGAAACATAATTTTTTCCTTATCTTATATGACGCTTGTCATACAAAATAGTTCCTACATTACCAAGTCACACTACAAGCGTGACCTACAAGTTTACTGATACCAAATCAGCCAACCTTTTGAGAGCCATTTCTTTTTCAAATCTATTTTATAACCTTTTTCTGCAAGTTTTTCAGCACAGGCAATAAACCATTGTTTAACTCCAAAAGTTTTTGCAGGTGATGTTTCTTTTGCGGATTGCTTCCATGCTTGAAAAAAATCATAAATCGGCTCGCCTTTGATGACACGATGAATTAAATTTTTCGGCAAAATCGTCTGAAATTCTTCTACATCAAAACCTAAATGGAAGTTTGTGCTAAAAACCAATGCTTCAAATTTCCAATTGTTATCTTCTGTTTTTCTAACAAGGTTTGCTACCCAAATACTCCCAAACGGATTCGATGTGCCTTCTATCATTAATCCATTCGGTAAAACGTAGTGCATCAGTCTTTCATACGCAAGTAAAAAATCTTTTTCTTCGTATTGACGTAAGACGTTGAAAGCACGAATCAATCTCACGGTTTCATTTTCTTTCAAAGGTAAATTGAATCCGCCCAAACGAAAGAAAGTTTTATCATCGGCAAAGGGCAAAGCGGCTTCGACTCTTTCTTTATCAATTTCCACACCGAGAATTTTGAGATTTGGATTCACTTTGCGAAATCGCATGGCGCTTTCGAGCGTGGTGCGTGGGTCAAAGCCGTAGCCAAGGTCAATGAATAGGGAATCAGCGAACAGATGTCCCGAAGAAAGAAGCGCGGGTTCATACATCAAAATAAAATTATCCACACGGCGTAATCTGTTGTTTGCAGTTTTGCCGCGTGTGATTAATCCTTCTGGCTTTTTGTTTGAATTTTTTTTCATTCAGCCTGATTATACAAAGAGAATATTAAACAAAAACATCCCGAATTTTTTCGGGATGTTTTTTATTGATTCGAATGATTTAGTCACCAGCAGTGGTTGTATCTGATATTTCTTCTTGGTCTTCTGCGGTGGTTGGTGAACTGCCCACCATACCATTGTCAGCGAAACGCCCATGCACGAAGCCAGTACCGGCAGGAATTAACTTACCGATGATGACGTTTTCTTTCAAGCCAAACAATGGGTCAGTGGTTGAACCAATTGCCGCACTTGCCAACACTTTGATGGTGTGTTGGAAGGATGAAGCAGAGAGGAAAGAGTCAGTGCTGAGTGAGGCTTTGGTAACACCCAATAGCACTTCACTAAAGCGTGCTGGTTGTTTTGCTTCGGCAATCAATTTTTCATTGACGCGGCGCATTTCAAGTCTATCCACTACATCACCTGGTAAGTATTTGGTATCGCCGGGGCGGGTCACTTGCACTTTGCTCAACATTTTGCGGGTGATAACTTCAAAATGTTTATCGTGAATGTTTTGACCTTGTGAACGATATACTTTTTGCACTTCGGTCATCAAATACATTTGGCAGGCTTCGCGCCCTTGAATTTTTAAGATGCGATGCGGGTTGAGTGAACCTTCTGTTAATGGTGTGCCTGCTTCAACATGTGCGCCGTCACGAACGAGCAAGCGAGATGTATTTGGTACATCTAAAATTACTTCTTCGCGTTGTTCGTAAGAAACGATAATTTTGCGGTCTTTCTTTTCAACTGCCACGCGCCCGGCATGTTGCGCCACGATGGTTGCTTTTTCTTTGGTGGCTAACACTTCGCCGGCTTGTACTTCGGCTTCATCTTTGACGGCAAATTTCCAATCTTCTGGAATGGCATATTCATCGTGAATCATTTCTGCATGTTCAATGTGAACTTCGCGCATGTCGGCATATTTTTCGGATTGCAAAATGCGAACCACGCCGTTAATTTCTGCAACGACCGCTTCACCTTTCGGCATTTTGCGGGCTTCAAAGATTTCTTCTACACGCGGCAAACCGGTTGTGATGTCTGCGCTGGTTGCAGCAACACCACCTGTATGGAAAGTACGAAGCGTCAATTGTGTACCAGGCTCGCCAATAGATTGAGCCGCAACGATACCAACTGCGGCACCGAGGTCAACCATTTCACCGCGTCCTAAATCAATGCCATAACATTTGGCACAAATTCCATGGTCAAGTTCACAAGTAAGCGGCGAACGGACTTTTACTTCTGCAAGTCCTGCCTCTGCTATTTTGCGGGCTAATTCATGGGTAAGCACGTCATCAAATTCAGCCAGTACTTCGCCAGTTTTCGGGTGGATAATTTTTTCTGCGGCGAGACGGCTATACATACGAGTTTGCATGGCTTGGCCAGCAATATCATCGGCTTTGCGAATCCAGATGCCGTCACGTGTGCCACAATTATGTTCGTTGATGATGATGTCTTGAGCAATATCAACCAAGCGGCGAGTTAAGTAACCAGCATCGGCTGTACGAAGCGCAGTATCCGCTAAACCTTTACGAGCACCATGCGTTGAAATGAAGTATTCTTGCGCGGTTAAGCCTTCGCGGAAGTTTGAACGAATCGGCATTGGAATGATACGACCGGATGGGTCAGCCATCAAACCACGCATACCGGCTAATTGTGAAATGGTTGAGAAACCACCTTTGGTTGCGCCGGAGGTTGCCATAGTAGATAAGTTGCCATCTGGGTCCATGTGCTTCTTGACCGCATCACCTACTTTTTCGGTTGTTTCTTGCCAAATTTGAATTTCGCGTTCGTTCTTTTCTTGTTCGGTTAACAAACCACGACGGAAATCTCTTAAGACAACTTCCACTGCTTTCAAGGCTTCGTCAATAATTGGTTTGCGTTCTGGCGGAATGGTAATGTCTGCAACGGCTAAAGTAGTACCTGATTTCATGGCATATTCAAAACCAATGGTCTTGACTGCATCAGCAACGTTGGTGGTCACTTCTTGACCACACAATTCATACACTTCAGCGATTAAGTCTTTCACGCCACCTTTATCAAGCTTCTTGTTTACAAATTGTACGTCTTCAGGTAACACACGATTAAACACCACACGTCCAACGGTTGTGTCAATGATGCGAGTTTGTGGTTCTGGCAAACGGACGTTTTTATCATCGTACCAAGTGGTCACACGTAATTTAATTTCACTGTGAACTTCTACTTGGTCAAGTGCATAAGCGAGTTCTACTTCATCCATGTCAGCGAAGATTCGTCCATCACCTTTATGTGCGGCGGCTTGTGGCATGGTCAAGTAATACACACCCAACACCATGTCTTTCGATGGAGAAATGATGGGTTCGCCATCCGCAGGCTTGAGCAAGTTCTTTGAAGCGAGCATTAAGTCGCGTGCTTCTTTGACTGCTTTTTGTGAAAGCGGAACATGCACAGCCATTTGGTCACCATCAAAATCCGCATTGAAAGCAGTGGTAACTAACGGATGTAATTGAATAGCAGAACCTTCAATCAAAATCGGTTCAAAGGCTTGGATGCCCAAACGATGCAACGTAGGAGCGCGATTTAACAAAACGGGTCTGTCGCCAATTACGCCTTCTAACGCTTCCCACACTTCGGGACGGTTGCGTTCTATTAACCTGCGAGCGCCTTTTACGTTTGCGGCATATCCGTTCAAAACCAAACGCGCAATCACAAACGGACGATATAACTCAAGCGCCATGCTCTTTGGCAAACCACATTGATTTAATTTCAATTGTGGACCTACCACAATTACAGAACGACCGGAATAATCCACACGTTTACCGAGCAAGTTACGGCGGAAACGACCTTTCTTGCCTTTGAGCATGTCACTCAAAGATTTCAACTCGCGTCGTCCGCGGCGTGATAATGCTTTACCGCGTTGAGAGTTATCAATCAAACTATCAACCGCTTCTTGCAACATACGCTTCTCGTTGCGGATGATGACATCTGGCGCGCCGAGTTCGAGCAATCTCTTCAAACGATTGTTACGGTTAATCACACGGCGATATAAATCATTTAAGTCAGAAGTTGCAAAGCGACCACCATCTAATTGCACCATCGGGCGCAAATCTGGAGGAATGACTGGAAGAACAGTCAAAATCATCCATGCTGGGCTATTGCCAGAACGGCGGAAGGCTTCCACAACTTTCAAACGAGTTGTGGCTTTCTTGCGTTTTTGTTTACTTTTTGTAGTGCGAACTTCATGCCATAATTCTTCAGAGAGTTTATCAAGGTCAAGCCGTTCGAGAATGTCATAAAACGCTTCAGCACCCATATCGGCGCGGAAGACTTGTCCCCAACGTTGTTTCAATTCACGATAACGAATTTCGCTGATGAAAGTAAATGGACGTAATTCTAATAACTCATCACGCAGGCGGGATGAATTGTTAGAAGAAGCAGAAGTTTGCGAATCTAATTCATTCCGCAAAGATTCCATATCCAAATCTGCTTGGGCTTTAACCGCACCTGTTTGTCTTTTCAACTCTTCAATTTCTTCGGCGCGTTTATCTTTTAATTCATT
This sequence comes from Anaerolineales bacterium, assembly GCA_016789345.1. Taxonomy (GTDB): domain Bacteria; phylum Chloroflexota; class Anaerolineae; order Anaerolineales; family Villigracilaceae; genus Villigracilis. The sequence goes on from JAEURG010000238.1 coordinate 14,400, forward strand.
TTCAATGGCTTCAAGTTGCTTTTGCACATTCTTTTGAATCAACGTGATGTGTTTGCTGGCAACTTTATCGCCGGCATCAATAATCTTTTCACCGGTTTGTTCAAAGACAATCGTCTTCTTTGCCGCTTCACCCATTTGGTCTTGAAGTTGTTTCTCCAACTTCTGACCTTCTTTAATCACTGGGTCAAGTTGTTCGGCAATACCTTCGTCATAACCTTGTTCGAGAGTTGCTTGTTTTTGCTTAAGTTCAGCAATTTTTTGGTCACGTTTTTGTTTAATTTCTACAATGCGGGCATTAATGCCAGAAGCCTGCTCACGTTCAGAAACTGTAATTTCATCTTCGAGGCGTTGCAAAGCCTTCTTGCGGGCTTCTTCGTCAACATAAGTGACGATATATTGAGCAAAATACAGCACACGGTCAAGGTTGCGGCGTGAAATATCCAACAACATACCCATTTGAGAAGGGATACGTCGGGTGTACCAAATATGTGCAACAGGTGAAGCCAACCCAATATGACCCATGCGCTCACGGCGCACAGCAGAGCGGGTTACTTCAACGCCACATTTTTCACAAGTAATACCTTTATAACGGGGGTTTTTATATTTGCCGCAATAACATTGCCAATCACGAGTC
>JAEURG010000240.1 GCA_016789345.1 Anaerolineales bacterium
ATTATAATTGCGCCCGCTCACTTTAACACGGGGATGTGTTGGAATTGGCAGACAAGCATGACTTAGGATCATGTGCCGCAAGGCGTGTGGGTTCGACTCCCACCATCCTCACCACACCAAATAACAAAACCTGACAGGTCTGTAAGACCTGTCAGGTTTGAAAAATAAAGAGGTTACTTTGAACATCGAAAAACAATATCAAGAAGAAGACCACTCTACAAAACTAATTGTGGAAGTAAATCCAGAACAAATGGTGGATTACAAAAAGAAAGCCGCTACCAGAATTTCTTCGCAGACAAAAATTCCTGGCTTTCGCCCCGGCAAAGCCCCATACGACGTGGTGCTTCGTATGTATGGTGAAGCCGCCATCACTGAAACCGCAGTGGATATTTTCATTGACAAAGAATATTCCAACATCTTAAAAGAAGCGGATGTAAACCCCGGTGGCTCCGGAACATTGGAAAAAATTGAAAGCATGGACCCGCCGAAATTTATTTTCCGCGTCCCACTTGCCCCAACAGTTGACTTGGGCGACTATCATTCACTTCGCCTCGACTATAACTGGGAAAAGCCAGAGCAAAAAGATGTAGATACCGCGTTAGAAGATTTACGTCAAATGTATGCCAGCACTGAGAATGTGGAACGTGAAATTCAAAATGGCGATTATGTTTTGTTAGACGTAAAATCTGAAACAGCAGAATTAAATCGTACAGGCTTTGCGACATTCGTGCGTGAAGAAGGCAGACCCACCGAATGGCCCTATGAAGGGTTCTCTAAAAATTTAATCGGTTTGAAGGCTGGCGAAAGCAAAACTATCAAACACAAATTCCCGAAAGATTGGGAAATTGAAGAATTACAAAATAAAGATGTCGAGATGGAAGCCACCATCAAAACAGTGCGTGGCGTGATTTTGCCAGATGTGGATGATGAATTGGCTAAGAAAACGGGTGCTGGCGAAACTGTGGCTGATTTAATGGAAGCCGTGAAAAAAGATGTAGAAAATCGCTCACAAGCAGAATATGACGATAAATATTTTGTGGATTTAATTGAGAAAATTAAAGAAGGCGCAACCATTAAATATAACGAACATACGTTGGAACACGAAGGCGAGCATGTATTATCTGATTTATCGAATCGCCTTTCACAACAAGGCATGGATTTAGAAACTTATTTCAAAGTTCGCAATACCACGCGCGAAGAATTTATCAAAACCGAAGTGGAACCTGTTGCCAAAAAACGTTTGGAACGCGGTTTGATTTTGGATGAAATTGTCAAAGTAGAAAAAATTGAATTAGATAACGATATGTTGCAAGCGGAATACATCAACGCAATAAATAATTTGGCAATGCAAGGCGTAGATTTAAACAAAGGCGGCAAGAAACGTCAGAATGAACTTTCGCAAGCGATTGCGATGGATGCCGCCAGCCGTGTGATGACTCGCAAAGCGTTGGATATGTTGAAAGATATTGCGACTGGAAATTACAAGTCAATTGAAGAGCGTGAAGCAGAGAAGAAAGCGAAAGAGGAAAGCGCGAAAGTTGAAGAGAACGAGCAAGTTGAACAAGTTGAAGAAGAGAAGCCGTCAGAGTAATAAGATGATGAGATGCAAGTAGCAAGTTACAGGTATGAAAGAAGCGAAATCCTGGGTGCGTCGCGCTTGGAAGTTAGAAAAGTCTAATCCATGTGGCGCGACGCACTTTCACAACATCTACTAATCTCTAACGAAAATCCAATATTGTTCATTTATCATTCTCGAAATTAAAAGGAGAAACTATGATTCCCGATTTCAAAAGTGTAGTTCCGATGGTT
>JAEURG010000243.1 GCA_016789345.1 Anaerolineales bacterium
TTTATAATCCAACGCGATGCCTAAAATTCTTTACACTGCTTTCGATATTGTACCAAGCCCAAAGGGCGCATCTACTCATATTTTGCATAATCTTCGCGGGTTGGTCAATAGCCAATTTGATGTCCATCTTATCACGCCAAACGACGGACTTCTACCCACCGAAGATACTATTGAGGGCGCACAGGTCACCAGAATTTCACAAGACCTTACTCAAAATTTTTTGTCACGCGCCGTACATTTTGGCAAATCGGTCATGTCTCATTTGACATTGCATCCAAATTATGATGTTGTGCATTTCAGAAACATTTGGGATGGGTTTTCAATTACACAAAATAAAAATAAATTTAGTTATAAAACTTTATTTGAAGTCAATGGACTTCCTTCGATTGAATTGAAATATCATTATCCAAATTTAGATGCGGAATTATTATCGAAGATAAAAGAACAAGAGTTGGCGACTTTACATTTAAGTGATGCGATTATCTGCCCCTCACATGTGACTCGCGACTACATCGCCTCATTGGGTCTTGACCGAAAACTGGTGACTGTTATCCCCAACGGAGTCAGCCCTTCGGATTTTTCCCCGTCACCTCTACCGATTCGTGAAAACCGAATCCCTGTTTTGTTGTACATCGGCACTTTAGCAGATTGGCAAGGTTTAGATGTTTTGATTAAAGCATTGCCAAAAATTCTTAAACATAAACAAGTTCAATTACAAATCGTTGGGCGTGGACGTTCTCGCCAAAGAAAAATGTTGGCAAAACAAATTCGCAAATTGGGTTTAGAAGAACATGTATTGATTCAACCCGCTGTACCTCATCATGAAATTCCGCAATTAATTTCAAGTGCTGATATTTGCGTCGCTCCACTTGGACTCAATGACCGAAATGTGACGCAAGGTGCATGTCCGATCAAAGTTTTAGAATACATGGCGGCTGGCAGACCTTTGCTTGCATCCAACATACCAATTGTGCGTGAACTCGTCCGTGAGGATATTGATGGCTTATTATTTTTACCAAATGACCCTGATGATTTAACTCGTCAAGTTTTGGCTTTGTTGAATGATTTTGAATTGTCACAAAGGCTTGCATCTTCTGCCTCAGAACGTGCGTTGACGAAATTCACATGGCATGAGTCACAGAAGAAGTTGGTGAAGGTTTATAAAAAATTATTGACCCCCACCCAGCCTCCCCCAAATCCACAATAAGATTTTATTTTTTTATAATCATTATGTGGATTTGGGGGAGGTGCCCGTAGGGCGGAGGGGGCTAAATATCTTTTGCACTGCTTCAGGCACAGCCTTCGGCATTCCTGTTTTTACATCCACAAACACCCAATCCGTTTCACCTTTGACTAAAACTTTATCATCTGCTTTTCTAACAAATTCATACTTTCGTAATGAACGCACACGCCGAATATTTTCTATCCAAGTTTTAATTTCAATTTCTTCATCCACAAAAGCAGGCAAAAAATATTCAACTTTATGTTCGCGCACCACCCAAGTAGATTCACTGCCTTGCGCTTCAATCCCACCGATGGAAGCATAATGTTCCACAGCAATATCTTGCATCCACTGCACATACATCACATTGTTGGCATGTCCATTCTCGTCAATGGCGGATTTAGGAATCTTGATTAATTTTGAATAGATGGGAGAAAGAGGCATGGAGTTATTTTATCAAATGATAAAATACACACATTGTGTCATTCTGAGCCACGTTTTGTTCTTATGGCGAGGAATCTCTACGATTATCTTCAGAGACCCTTCACTTCGTTTAGGGTGACACAACCTAAAGAGGAAACATGGCAAAATTAATCCCCGCCGCAGAACGACTCATCCGTGCGCGAAAACTGATTCAAAAAGCGAAAGATTACCCTGCGCCTACAACTGGGCTTGGCAAAAGCGATTTGTCTTATGTTGCCAATGTGAAAGATTTATTGCGCCAAGCAAAAGATATGATTAAGTTTATATCTATGACTCCAACTGCAAGTGCTGAAATGAAATCAGAAGTCAAAAAGATTTATGAAGAAATTGAACAGGCGGAAAAAGAAATATTGAATTAATTATGTCATTGCGAGGGCGCTCTTGTTCTATGCCCGAAGCAATCTCAAAATTATGCTGGAGATTGCTTCGTCGAGAAGAGCACTCTCCTCGCAATGACATGGCTATGGAGTAGAGGTTGCAATACTTCCAACCATAATATTGACGCTCAATGTATCGCCAAAGAACACGCCATTTTCATCAGCCATGCGCCATGAAGATTGAATCAAGCCGTTGATTCCGCTTGGAACAACCAATTCAACAGAAATTTGGCGTTTTGCACCTGTGGGAATGGCTTCGGTTAGAGTAACTGTATTTCCGCGCATTAATTCACCACCCACGTGTTGAAATGTGAATCCAGCACGCCAAGCACATCCGCCAATGTTTTGTACTTCCCATGTTTTGGTGAACACTTCGCCAGCACGCATTTGTGTGCCGTCAGGAATGGTCACATCACGGATGTAAAGCAAGTTGTAGCATGGATTTGTGGTTGCGGTGGGTAATGGTGTTTCTGTAATAGGTGTGGGTGTGATGGTGAAAGTAGCCACAGGTGTAAACGAAAGTGTGGGTACAGCAACCAATGTTTCGGTCAAGGAAGAAGCGAAAGTAGAAACGGCTTGGGTGCGAATCGAATCAAAATCTATATTTTGTTCTGGTGGATTTGTGCTACATGAAAATATCAATGCCCCTAAGATAACGAGCAAAGAGATATATATTATTTTATTTTTCATTTTTGAAATTTATGTTAATCTTCAGCAAGCCAATCTTTTGCTTCGTTTTCATCGTTGAAATACATCAATGCTTGACCTGTGATTCTAGAGAGCAAATCGCCGAGCGTGCGTTTGATTCCAGCAACCCCGACTACTGCGGTTTTGCGAATATGTGATTTTGTCTTTTTCGAAGATTCGTTAAGTAACGGCATGACGGTGGATGTAATTTCTGTGTTCGAGAAATTGGATAAGACCAGTGCTGAATTTTCTGGCTGACTTAAGATAACTTCTTGCACTTCGTTCAATTCGTTGATAATCGCTTTGTCGTTGAAGAAGTGATTAGAAAAATCTTGATAGAAAATCTTTTTGCCTTTGTGTTCAATCCATTTCGATTTCATGCCAGCCTCCTTATTTCTTTTTCTTTCCTTTGGTTGCAGAGACGGATACAGGTTGTTTATTTTCATAGTACAGTGCAATACCTGTAGCGATTGCACCGACTAATTCCCAAATAGCAACGCCTAAAAATTTTTGTGGAGCAATGCCAAGTAAAACTATGGTTGTAAAAACAATAAATGTAAGTGTACGAAAAGGAACTGTCCAACGATAAAATATTTTCACATCGTTCAATGCCGCGAGGACGTAATAAATGCCGATGTTGAATGATGCCATTGAAGAAGCAGTCATAAATACAATTGTGTAATCACCTGCGGCGCGTGAGGCACGTTCTATCACTTCAAAACCTAAAATGGACAATAAAATTTCAGGTCGAATCAAACCAATTAGCCCAAGTACAAACGCTAAAACACCAAATACAAAAATTGTCCAACCAGATGCATCACGAATTTTCATTGATAAAGATTATCTCCTAATTGAATTAATTATACATGATAAAATATTTCAACTATGGCAAAGCATTTGGTGTTAGTTGCAGGAAATATTGGAGTAGGAAAAACTACACTGACAGAACGAATTGGTTCACGCCTCGGCTGGTGGACTGGATATGAATCTGTTTCTGATAATCCTTACCTTTCAGATTTTTATGGCGATATGCGTTCATGGTCGTTTCATTTACAAATTTTCTTTTTGGGTCATCGTGCCGAACAATATTTAGAAGCCTCGCGTGATGCCCGTTCTTCTATTTTAGATAGAAGCATTTATGAAGATGCTCACATTTTTGCACGCGCCTTACATCACTTAGGAAATTTGAACGAACGTGATTATTTAGCCTATCGCAATTTATATGATGTAGTAGTGAACAGCCTGCCCAGACCTGATTTGTTGATTTATCTCAAAGCACCCGTCAATGTTTTGATGGAACGCATTCGCCGCCGCGCTCGTAACATGGAAACTGGTATCACACCTGAATATTTAACCTTGCTTGATTCATTTTACGAAGAATGGCTCGGTTCATTTGATTTATGTCCTGTGCTAACCATTCAAACAAATAATTTAGATTATGCCAATATGCCCAGCCATTTAGATTTGGTAACAGAACGCATTCAAGATAAATTAGCAGGCAAAGAAGTTATGGATTTGCGGGGTGAATAATATGGATGAAACTCTTTTTCTAAAAATTCCGCTATTCCGACATCTACCAAAGTTAGATTTATTTCAATTAATAAACGAATTACCAATTGAAAATCCTAAAGCAGGTAGTTTTATTTTTCGTGAAGGCGAGCGTGGCGATAGTTTGTTTATTCTTATGGAAGGCAAGCTCGAAATCGTGCTTGCACCAAACACGCCAGATGAAATGTTGTTACGCACTTGTAGCCCTGGCGAGTGCGTGGGTGAAATGAGTTTAATCATGCCAGAGGGAATGCGCACCGCCAGCGCGCGCATGAAAGAAGATAGCACCGTGCGTGTAATGACCCGTGAAAAATTTAGTGAAACTCTTCAACGCTATCCGCAAATTGCATACTCAATGGTTGAAATTATGAGCGAACGACTCGATACATCAAACGAGTCGGCGTTTAATGATTTGGTTGCAAAAAATCATGCCCTTCAAAAAGCGTATGATGAATTAAAAGAAGCCCAAGCGCAAATTATTGAAAAAGAACGCCTCGAACGTGAACTGCAAGTTGCCGCTGATATTCAACTGAGTATCTTGCCCGACGTTCTGCCCGAAACCGAAGAATTCACTTTCGGCGCCAGAATCCTGCCTGCCCGTCAAGTCGGAGGCGATTTTTATGATGTCTTTGAATTAAAAGATAACCGCATCGGGGTCTTAATCGGTGATGTAGCAGATAAAGGTGTGCCGTCTGCTTTGTTTATGGCGCGCGCACATGCACTCATCATGGCTGAAGCGGATATTGCTATCACTGCTACAGAAGTAATGCAATTGGTGAATAGCCATATTACAAGACTTCAAAAATCAACACAATTTGTCACTGTCTTATATGGCATCTTAGATTTAAAAACCCGCCTCTTTTCCTATGCGCGAGCTGGTCATGAACCTCCACTTTTACTTCACCCCGACGGAAGTGTAGAACGCTTACCACATTCCGCTGGCATGGCAATCGGTTTATGGGACCCCATCACAGTAGATGAAAAAGAAATTACGCTTGCCTCAGGCGATTCTTTAATTTTATACACCGATGGCATGACCGATTGCAGAAGCCCCGAAGGCGAAGCCTTTGGTTTAGATAGAATCAAAAACTTGTTGAGCGAGTTAACAAAACTCAATGCTCAACAAGTCAGTGATAAATTGTTAGAGACGTTACAAGGTTATCAAAACGGCGCAAAACAAGATGATGATGTAACGCTCGTGACGATAAAAGCGAAATGATTTGTAGGGGCGAGGCAAAGTGCCACAACGTGGTATGCCTCGCCCCTACGTTTATTTCAACGCCTGTTCCAAATCCGCAATCAAATCATCCACATTTTCAATCCCAACAGATAAACGCACTAAGCCAGCATCTATTTCCAATTTAGAACCTTGCGTTGATAGATGCGTCATCGCGGCTGGCACTTCGATTAACGATTCAACTCCACCTAATGATTCTGCTAAAGTAAATATCTTTGTAGATTCAGCGACTTTGATGGCGGCATCTTTGCCATCTTTCATTACAAACGAAATCATGCCGCCGCCATTTTTCATTTGAGCCTTGGCAATCTTTTGTTGTGGATGATTTTCGTGGAATGGATAAATCAATTGCTTAATACTCTTTTGTTTTTCTAAAAACTTGATAATTGTCGTTGCATTTTCATAATGCCTGTCCATGCGAATAGGTAGTGTTTTGATTCCTCTCAAAACTAAAAACGCATCCATCGGACCTTGAATGCCGCCTATAGCATTTTGTAAATAAGCAAGTTGCTGACCTAATTCTTTATCTTTGCCTATAATCGCTCCACCGACTACATCAGAATGTCCGCCGAGATATTTGGTCATGGAATGTACAACTAAGTCAGCACCCAATTCCAATGGACGTTGAAGGTAAGGAGTTGCAAATGTATTATCTACAACCAATAATGGTTTGCTTGGATGATTCTTTATCATTTCAGCAACTGCACGGATATCAGTCACTGCTAATAATGGATTCGTTGGAGTCTCTAACCACACAATTTTTGTAGCAGGAGTCAATGCCTCAGCCAAATTTTCTGGGTCGGTTGTGTCAGCAAATGTAAAGTCAAGACCGAAGCGACGTAGTATTTTGTCAAACAGACGAAATGTGCCACCATAGACATCATTGCCTGCAACGACATGGTCACCACTTTTTAACATTCGCAAAACAGTATCAGTCGCCGCCATGCCTGAAGCAAACGCGAGACCCCAACTTCCACTTTCAAGTTCGGCAAGACAATCTTGCAAAGCCTTGCGCGTTGGATTCAGCGTGCGCGAATATTCATACCCCTGACGTGGCTTGCCAATACCATCTTGCATATACGTGGATGTGAAATAAACGGGCGTCATCACCGCGCCGTTGTTTGGGTCTGGTTCTTGACCAGCATGTATTGCGAGCGTTTCAAATTTCATTTTATCTCCTGAGAATCTCGGTGGTCGAGTAGCCACGAACATTGCTGTGAGTGGTGTATCGAGACCACAAGTTGATAGAGTTTTTTCTTTAAATTGTTGGTCTCGATACGGCGAAAGAATATCGCCTACTCGACCAACGAGCGTTTTATAAATTATAAACTCTATTATTTCACTTTCTTCATCTTAATACATCTACATGGATAACCATTGTTATTTCCATCAAATCTGCTGATTTCTTCAAAGCCTTCGCTTTCATACAATGCAATCGCTTTTTTATTTCCATCCAAGACAATTGTCCATGCGCCTTCATCAATTTCTTTAATTCCAATTTTCAGTAATTCTCGACCAATGCCTTTGCCATAAGAATCGGGGTCTACATATAACCATGCTAGATAATCTTCATCTACACCGACGAAGCCAACTACTTTTTCATTATCAACAGCAACAAATTTTTTACTGCGTTTCAAATCCTCTACTTCTTTATCTTCTTCAATCGGAATAAATCCGCGCGGGTCACAGGAGCCGATTAACTCGTCAGGTCGCGCACGGTCATGTATTTGACAAATCGCTTTCCAATCTCCATCTTGATATTCTCTATAGGCAATCATATTATTTTCCTTCAATTTGTTCTTTTGTATATTGAATGAACTCTAAAGTTTCTGCTAAACTAATTTCTTGTTCTTCATGATTTGATATTGCAACAGCTTTATCAATTAATATTTTCCACTTCGAGTCTAAATTTTCTTTTGCCCATGCAGTAGCTTTCGGTTTTGATGTGATGGTTCCAGTTTCCAATCCATGTAGGACTCGACACATTGTAATCACAGCGAATGAACGATAACCATCATGATGGTCGCGAAGCCATTCAGGGTTTTCCAACATCGGATACCACCATTCTTTTAAAACGCCCATAATAGACTTACTAATATCTTCGGCTGAGACAAAATCAATTAACGTTTTCGGGTCAGCGCCTTCTATCACGACACCATATTCACGAACTACATGACGTTGAATAATCCAATCACTGCCTGGCGAATCTAAATAAAATTTTCCTTCATTAATCGTTGGTACTTTCAAACTATTTGAGTCATGTTTGCGGATTAAGTCTTTGTAAATATAAGCACCTTCTAACTCACCCGCTCTTTTTATACTTGTTGCCCATGTTTGGTTATGCATCTCTTCAAGTTCGGAAATGATTTTTTCATTGAGCGGTGTTTCAGTCACTACGAGAAAATCAACATCACTGGACTCAGGATTAAAGTCTCCACTTGAAAGAGAGCCGTATAAATACATACCAACAAACTGGTCTTTCAATATTCCTTTTACATTTGTCAAAAGTAAATGTAGTAATTCATTTACATTGTCATATTGAGTATATTTTTCGTTTAACATATTTTCCTACTTTGTAATTTTCCCATCTTTTGCAAGCCAAACATCGGATGCAAAGCGTTCAATAAAACTTCGGTCATGGACAACCGCCAGAATCGTCCCTTGAAAATTTTCAAGCGCTTCTTCAAAGCGTTCGCGTGATGGAATATCAAGATGATTGATGGGTTCATCTAAAACTAAAAATGTGCAACCCTGAGCAATTAATATAGCAAGTTGTAAACGCGACCGTTCACCAAAGGATAACTCGCCCGATGGTCGCAAAGCATGGTCGCCTTTGAATAAAAAATAATGCAAGAAATTTCTTGTATCGGTTTCATTCATTGTAGAAATAGTTTGAATCGTTTGCGCGGCATTCAAATTTGGTTTGAGCAACTCTTGTTCTTGTGCCATATAACCCAACTTGGTTGCACCACCCAAACGAAATGACCCACTCAGTGGGGGAATCTTTCCAGCAATGGTTTTTATAAAGGAAGTTTTGCCTGCGCCATTTGGACCTGTTAACACGATGCGTTGACCTGCTCGAATGAACAAGTTGATATTTTCCAGTAGCGGGTTTTCCTGCGTGTAGCCAATCGAGAGTGAATCCGTTACTAAAACATCTTTCGACTGATGCTCTGGCTTGCCAAAATCAAGTTTAAGTTTCCAACTGCCACGCGGTTTCTCAATCTTTTCATCGGTTTGTAAAGTTTCAATACGTGCTTCAATATTTTTTGCACGCCCTGCAACTCTTTTTGTGGCTTTATTCCCAAAAAAACCTTTTGCAAATTTATCGCCACTATCAGCCTTTCCACCTTTTTTCATTACAGTTAAACTACGCACATGTTTCGCCGCACGTTTTAACTGTGCAATTTCATCTTGCTGGTCTTGATAGGCTTGGGCGTGTTTTTCATATTCCAAACTTTTTTGTTCAATGTAATCACTGTAATTGCCATCATACACTTTGATGTTATGAGTTGCTGAATCCAATTCAAGAATCGTATTGACTGTATTATCCAAAAACACACGGTCATGTGACACAATCAAAACTGCACCGTCAAAATTATTTAACCAATCCTCAAGCCATTCAAGCATTTCAATATCAAGATGATTAGTCGGTTCATCTAGCAAAAGTAAATTGGGTTCTTCCAATAAAACTTTTGCAAGCATGAGTCGAGTTTTTTGTCCGCCACTTAAGTGGGCGATGGGAGTTTCTGGCGATAAATGAGATAACCCCAACGCCTCCAGCATAACTGACGGCTGATAGCTGATTGCTGATAGCTTTTCCAACACTGAATCATATTTTTGCTGAAGAATGACATCATCAGGATATAAAGCAAGTTGCATAGCAAGTGACTCAAGTTCCAGTGCAGGGTCAGTTTGAGATTCAAAATCAATTCCAAGCGCGGATTGAAGCGTTTGCTCGGAATCAAACTCCATGCCTTGGGCGAGATATCCAATTTTTAAATTGGGATGCGTCGAAGCGACGTGTCCTGAGTCAGGCTGTTCAAGTTTGGTGAGGATGCGCATGAGCGTGGTTTTGCCCGAACCATTCGCGCCGATTAAACCGATGCGCTCGCCCGCGCTGATGTTGAAATTGATATTTTGTAAAACGGGTTGGATACCGAAATGTTTTGAAAGATTGTGAATACTAAGCATGGGATACCTGTAATTTTTTGTAGGGGCGAGGCATGCCTCGCCCCTACGTCGTTAAAACGAAAACCGAGGGCAAGCCTCGGCTGAAATTAAATAACGCCAATAGGTTAGTGCCCTAAATACATTTGGTTACAGGTTGCTGTCCGTCATTCGCTGGGTATCCTTTGTAAAGGAGATTATATCATTCTATTTCGACAAGATGATTTTCTACTTGGATTTGGAAATTAAAATTGATTCTACTTCTTAAATAAGAATACTACTCATTATTTGGGTCCTAATCCCTTAAATATTTATGTTTTAGTTAAAGAAGGAAACGCCTGCAAAAAAACAATAGGTGTTTCCTTCTTTATCCTAATCTCTGCTTCGTTGTTGCATATTTGTATTTGTAGAAGAAGACTAAGGTGTAAGTGTGTCTGTTGGGGTACTCGATTGAGTTGGTGTTGGTGTAGGGGTACTCCTTGTACGGTCAATCACAAATGTTCTTACTGTTGACCATGCGCTCTCGTTTCCAGCGGCATCTTTCACTTTCACGCGCCAGTAATAGATTCCGTCTGACAAAGCTGGTAAAGTGCGACTGTTTGTGCGCTGTGTAAATGTCTTTGGGTTTGTAAAACCAGAGTTACTAGCAACTTGAACAGTATAAGTCACGCCGTTGGAGATTCTTGTCCAGTGCAAAATAGGCGAGCTTTTTAGAGTCGCCCCATCCATAGGGGAAGTTAAAGTCGGCGCGGCAATTCCTGCGGTGTCGGTAGAAGTAGGAGTTACTGTTGTGATAGAAGTTACTGTTGGGGTAGGAGTTCTTGTCGGAGTAAGAGTTATTGTTGGAGAGACCGCAGAGGTGGGAGTTCTTGTAGGAGTAAGAGTTCTTGTAGGAGTAAGAGTTACTGTAGGAGTAGGACCATTTACCAAAGTAAACTTCATTGCGTTAAAGAAGATGATACGGCTCAAATTGGTTTCGCCGTTCAAATCCGTCAACTTAACTTTTCCGGTTGATCCTGCATTAAATGTATATGTACCAATCGTCAGCCAACCGCCCGCGGCGTTTTTCTGATTTCTGGAGACTGTGGTGTTTCCACCTGCATGAGTAACTGTGTATTTTGCATCACCAGTATATCCTCCGGCTACCGTGCCTTCACATGTGGTCGTGGAAGCGGTTCCGATATAAGCCTCTACTTTATAGGTTCCAGTCGTGGGTAAAGTGGGTTTCCACTCCGCTGAGTTTGTGGACTGGGAGGATTGATTGGTGCTGGTTGTTATATAAGCATTGGTGCCTTGATAGCCAAGTGTGGTTTTCAACCAAAAATTGGCGCATGTGAGTGTGGAAGGAGTGAATGTTGTCGGTGAATATAGTAAGTACACACCGGGAGTCTGCCGAAACCCATCATTCGACGCGCTGAAAGCACTGCATCCACTGGCGTTACAAGCTTTGACCCAATACCAATATGTTTTTCCCAGCGAGCCGCCTGTGTCGTTGAACGGGCTGATTGCATTGGTGGAGATACGTGCCGCTGAGCTAGAGGTGTTTGAAGTGTGCCTCCAAACTTCGTAATAAGTAGCACCACTGACTGCAGACCAAGTTATCATTGTCCTGTCTTCATATAATCCATCTGTTGCAGATACAGATGAAGGGGCAGACGGAATTGGCGGAGGTGGGGGAGTTATTGTGCGAGTGGGAGTTATTGTTGGAGTTATTGTGCGAGTGGGAGTTACTGTAGGAGTAGAGGTAGGTCCATCGGTTACCAAAGTAAATTTCATCGCATTAAAGAAGATGATACGGCTCAAATTGGTTTCGCCGTTCAAATCCGTCAACTTAACTTTTCCGGTTGATCCTGCATTAAATGTATATGTACCAATCGTCAGCCAACCTCCCGCGGCGTTTTTCTGATTTCTGGAGACTGTGGTGTTTCCACCTGCATGAGTAACCGTGTATTTTGCATCACCAGTATATCCTCCGGATTTCGTGCCGCTACATGTAGATGTGGAAGCGGTTCCGATATATGCTTCTACCTTATAGGTTCCAGTCGTGGGTAAAGTGGGTTTCCACTCCGCTGAGTTTGAGGACTGAGAGGATTGATTGGTACTGACTGTCATATAAGCAGTAGTGCCTTGATAACCCAAGGTGGCTGTCTGCCAATAGTTTGCGCATGTGAGTGTGGAAGGAGTGAATGTTGTCGGTGAATATAGTAAGTACACACCGGGAGTCTGCCGAAAGCCTGAATTAGATGCACTGAAAGCACTGCATCCACTGGCATTACAAGCTTTGACCCAATACCAATATGTTTTTCCCAGCGAGCCACCTGTGTCATTGAACGATAGGCTGGTTACATTGTTAGCAATAGGTGCTGACAATGAGCCATAGTTATTGGAAGTGTGCCTCCAAACTTGGTAATAAGTGGCACCGCTGACTGCAGACCAGGTTATCTCGGTCCTATCTTCATATAACCCATCTGTTGCGGAAACAGACGAGGGAACAGAGATAACTGCTGTTGTACTACGAACATTGCCACTGACTGGATTAGACCCCTGCTCATTCCAATCAGAGAAATCGACACTCCCTGATTGCGTATAATATTCCGATGAAGATTTTTGCTGAACTTGAAAATGTAAGTGAGTTCCAGATGTAGATGTAATTGTTGAGTTAGATGTACAAACATAACCAACGTTTCCTGCCTGACCCACAAGAGCTGCTTTCTTTATAGGCTGACCGATAACAACTGTGCTTGGCACGCTATTCTTTTTTAAATGTGCGTATAAAGATGCACCCTGATCATGATTGATAACGACATAATTGGCTTTAGTACTTTGAGGAGTGCACCAGTAACCGCCACTGACGGGCGAAAATATCCCTGCACTATTATTGTCCTCAACCATTGCTACAGTACCATCTTTTGACGCCCATACCTCTGCTCCATTTGGCAGTCCAAAGTCCCAAGAATACAAGGCTTTTCCACTATTATGTGAGGTCCCGCCTCCTGGTCTTTGGGTAACCAGATATGAAACCCCATTTCTCCAAGGCAAAAAATGTCCAGAGTAAGTTGCCTGAGCGGTAATGTCATCAGACGGGTAGTAAGCATACACTACCTTTGAATCAGGTGAAAGCATATTTAATGGAATATCTTCGAGCAATGCATTGAAATCTTCTTTATCAATTTCACTGGTTTGTACAATCCATTTTTCTCCATCATAGTGACCTAATGCAATATTTGGAGAAAAAGATTCAGGGAGATTTTCGGGATTTGCAATATAATAACCTATGACTGCATATGGGGAAACGATATTAGTTTCTAATACCATCAATACCATACTTGGGTTATCTAAAAAGCCATGCGACGTAAGTTTTTCTTTCAGTAAGATCTCTAATTCTTGCTTTTCAGATGAATGCTCAGGCGTAGTGGTTTGCTCTTCAACTTGCGCGTTAGCAGGGTATACCCCCTGCGTCGCGAAGAGTGAAGAGACTAGTATCAAAAGCATAAAAGCAGTAAACAGGTGACGGGCGGTGGATTGGTTACGAGTTGTTCTCATTTTTCCTCCATGAGAATAAATGCTTTTTTACCCTAATAAGAAACATGTGTTTCTGAACACAAAAATAAATTTACGTCTCACAATTATTAATGAAAAATAAGAGAATGTCAACCCCAGTTGTTTGCAGATAGATTACAAGTATTTATGCCACTTTTTCCTGCTCTTGAAGTTCATTAAAAATAAAAAGATGCCCAATAAAAGCAATAGAACGCCGCAACATCCAATCCAATTATCATCCGCTTGGGCGGTTGTGTAAACTTCTGGCTCTGCTGTAACCGTATTCATTAGTTGCGTAGGTGTAAGGGTCTCATTGGCTGATGCAAGTGTAAAAGGCGTTTGGGAGATGGAGAATGTCAAAGTTTCAGTAAATGCGGTGGCATTTGTCAATATTGGTTTTTGCGGAGGAGCGACCGTTGTTTGCACAGGTTCTAGTTCTACTATAATTGTTGGCGATGAGGTGGTGGATGGTAAGGTCTGGAGAATAGCCGCATCCATTTGGATTAATCCGTTGCCGAAGTAGGGATCCCAGCCAGGGCTTCCTAAATCGCGGGCGGTAGATTCGATAATACTTCGCACGCTTGCAGGTCCGTTGCCCGGAATTCCCCATAAAATAGCCGCCAGCCCGGAGACATGCGGCGCAGACATCGAAGTTCCGCTTCTATAACCATACCCTCCACCTGGGTAGGCGCTGTAAATATCTGCTCCAGGGGCTACTACATCCACTTCAGGTCCGTAATTAGAGAAACCTGCCCAAGCGTTGGAACTGTCGGTTGCTCCAACGGCAATCACGGCACTGTAAGCGGCGGGATATAACACAGCTGGTGAACCCGCATTGCCTGTGGATGCAACCAAAGTAACACCGTGATTGTAGGCGTAGTCCACTGCATCGCTTAACAAAAAAGACGGAGTTGCTCCACCCAAACTGAGATTGATGACTTGCACGCCATAATCAGTCGCCCAGACGATTCCAGCCGCAACATTAGCATAAGTCCCATTTCCCGACGCATTCAAAACTTTAACAGGGAGGATGTTAGTACCCCAATTGACTCCCGCTATGCCGACTCCATTATTTGAAGATGCGGCGGCAATCGCGGCAACATGCGTCCCATGCCCGTTATCGTCCTGTGGGTCATTATCGTTATTTACGAAATCATAACCGGGCAATATTCTTACAAAGAGGTCAGGATGAGAAAGTTCCACGCCAGAATCAAGAATGGCAATGGTCACCCATACTGCTCCCGTGTTTAATGCCCAACCTGCTGGGGCACGAATGGCTGTCAGGTTATATTGGTTATTCCAACCTGGGTCATTTGGGATGAGATCTGTCATTTCCACGTAATAGTTTGGCTCTGCATAAATGACCCCTTGCTGTTGGAGCAAATCATCAATAGTAGATTGAATATTTCCGTTAGACGCTTGTAACACAGTGGCGTTAATATTTGGAATTTCTTCTATAGGCTTAACGTCTGCTTGCCTGAGGATGCGACGTTTTGTATCGTTTGATAGCTCCGAAGAGAACCGGACTACAATTTGATTTGGAACAAAACTAGATGACAAGGAAGAATAATGACTCTTTGGAAAGTTTGGCTTCGTGATTCCTACCGTAACTATAATTAAACACCCAATAAGAATGCTCGAAAATGATTTGAACATGATTTTATCCCATTATCTGTTGACGAAGTATTTCACAGTTATTCCATTATATACGGTTTACCCTTGTCTCAAGTTTTGTATAGGGTAGATTGGGATTTAACCACAAAACTTTCTAATGCGATTACCTATCTATTGACTGTTGCTTGAAAGTGAGGTATTTTCGTGTTATTGCGGTGGGTTTTTAGAGATGCCCCACGTTTTTTTAACAACAATAATATAGTAGAGGAGATAATTATGAATCGCATAAGATATAGTATGTTTATCGTTGTGTTGACCTTTATGTTTGTGTTGAGTGCATTTAATGTCGCACCTGTTTTTGCGGATGAAAGTAATCCCCCTGAACCTGCTCCAACAGAAGAAGTGACCGAAGTCAGCGAACCTGTTGAAACACAGGAAGAAGCGAAGCCTCCTGCTGAAGGTGAAACTGATTCTGCTGTGGAATCAGAATCTCCCACTGTAGCAGAAATCATCGAAACACTTCCAGCAGATACAACATTGGTAGTGGTAGATGAAAATGGCGAGGCATTGCCCTTAGCCAGTGAAGAAGCGGCAGAAACGATTGAACTAGCCGACCCGCGTTGGTGCCCTGTAGGTGTTGCGCCGGGCGGAGCGGGATGTTCGCCTGTGTTTGCATCTTTTAATGACCCTAGTGCTACGCCG
>JAEURG010000248.1 GCA_016789345.1 Anaerolineales bacterium
TGTTGAGCCAATATCAACTGCCGCACCATAACTATCTTCTACATAACCTGCTTGCACTTCGATAACTTCTTTATCTTGCCAAACAGAGACAGTCACGCTCCATTTTGCATCACGTAAGGTTTTAGATAAACCGCGCAAGCATTGATAATCAATATCCAATTCATGCCAACGTGGAACTTTTGCATCTGCGCCACGAACAAGTTGCATGGAAGTTTCAAGTCCTTTAGAAAGTCGTTCCCAATCTGCAATCGGTCTTTCCAAATTTGGTGGAGTCATCGTCACTAAATATTTTCGTACTGATGGTTTAACTTCAATCTCACGATTGCTGGCGCTCTTGCGGACGATTTGTTTATTCCCACGGCTTTCTTCAGGAACATTAATCAACACATCGCCATGAATTTTGCACTGACAAGACAAACGGACTTGTCCAACTTCCCAACCTTTATCTTTTAATAACTTGGGTCTACGAGCAAAGTAAGCGGCTTCTTCTGTTGAAACAGGGGAGACGTTTTCACGCTTTGAGTCAATATTATATTTTTCAAAGCGACCTTCTTCAATTAAGACCATACACTTGCCACAAGTGGCATTTTCAGCACAAATGGATTCAATTTCCACGCCCAACTCACGTGCCGCCGAACGAATAGATATACCTTCATCTACTTGTCCGCGCGAACCAGAAGGTTGCAGAATAATGTTATGTTTTTTTGTCATATTGAGTTTGTAGGGGCACGGATATATCGTGCCCTTACGCAGATTCAGTTTCTCGACGAGGAATCTCTATTTTGGCAAACTCAGTTTCAAGTTCAGAAAGAAGCGCTTCTGCAACTTCTTCAGGGGAACCATCACGTTCAATCCAATCACCGCGTTTATATTCTTTTGCATAATCGCTTGTAGATGTTGCCCCAACTGCCATTGCGTAAGCATCAATTTTGTTTTGAATTTTTTGCGAAAGCTCTTTCTTGACAGTGCGTCCATCACCTTCAACCGTGAAAGATTGGGGGATATGTTTCCAGTACATGATTCGATATTTAGCCATTGCGTGTATCCTTATTAAATTATATATAATTTCTAAAGAGGATTTTACGGGATGAGACCTAAATGGTCAATGCTGAAAATAAAAAAAATAGAGCAACGTTTTCGTTGCTCTATAAACTCACTAAACAAAAATTATTCTGCTTTGCCTAATACCCACACACTGATTGAGCCAAGTAATGAAGCAAAACCATTAATCAGTGGCACAGATAATACACTCAAAACGATTCCAACCACAGATGTCATAATGGCGCGTTGCATCGTGTCAATTTCAAATCCATTCCATAGCATCATTTGAGCATCTGGAACATAGGTCAGAATAAATGGGGCAAGGATAAAGGCTAAACTTACTGAAACAAAAACCACTGCAATCGTAAAAGAAATAACACCTAAAGGCATCTTCAATAACAAATACACCAATTCTTTCCAAAATTGAGTACTTTTTAATTGAGCAACCAAAATAGACTTTGCCGAATCATTATTGGATGGTCGTGCTTCTGGCTTACCAATTTTGACACCTAATAATTTCGATGTGAGTGTACGGTCTAAATCACCAAGAATATAAGTGACAAAAATCATAGCCACTAAAATTGGAATTCCAACAATTGTGATACTCAAACCAGTTCCAAGGCTGAAACCCGTCACCAAAATGACAAAATATAGAACGCCTAAGGGCAATCCTAGTAATAAATAAATGAGATTAGGAAAAAACTTTTTCATATCTGCTCCTTATTGAATCTTTCCTGCTTTGGTCAAAGCATCTTTTACATCTGCATTTGCTTGAAAAATGCCATAAACCTTGATAGTTTCCATTACTTCCACAGCCAGTGTAGGGGAGATGTCACTCGCCAGCGTACAAATCCCAACAACATTCACTTTCACTTTTTCTTTTCGTTCTTTATACTTTTCTAAATCTTCACGATTGTAGAAAACCGCTCCCACCACATAAGAAGAGCGCACTACAGATTGTTGCACCTCTACAGCATGCTTCTCCAACTGCGAGCGAATCGCCGAGCGGATAAAATCAGTTCGGTTCGAATAATGCCCTTCCTCCACCAGCAAATCCACCTTCCCCAGCTCCACGGCATTCATATTAATAGTAATTTTCTCAGTATCTGCCATTATTTCTCCTATTTACCATCTATATGGATGGTATGAGGATGATTTTATGATATTTTCTGGATTTGTCAAGGTAAAAAAACCATCCCGTAGGATGTTTTCCGCTTCTTTCCTAGCCGATAATTGTTTCTGGAAAACTAGCTTTTACTTTATCCCAAGGCACTTCCTGCCAACCCACCAGTGATTCCATCAATATCCAACACCAGAATGACAGTTTTTGGCAGTTTATTTCTAATTTCATAGTATAGTTAAAAAAAGCGAATATTTTTTGGGTCAGATTTATTGTAGCGTTATACAAATTAGGAGTTTATATGAAAATTACGCTCATCTCACCAAAAGGACCACTGTATCGCCATCGCGGGGGAATTTTCAAAAAGAATCTTCGTTATGCGCCACTCACGCTATCCACCCTTGCGGCTTATGTGCCGCCAGAACTCAATGCCACCATTGAAATTATAGATGAAGGCATTGAAGATGTGGACTTAAATTTACAAACTGATTTAATTGGCATGACGGTTATCACTGGCTCCTCCATACGTGCATACGAACTCTCGGCTCATTTTCGCGGACGGGGAATTCCCGTTGTGCTGGGAGGACCTCATATTACGCTGATGCCAGAAGATGCTCAACCTCATGCTGATGCTATCGTCACTGGTTATGCGGAAGATACTTGGCCCCAGCTCTTGCGCGATTTTGCGTCAGGGCAAATGAAGCCACGTTATACCATGTCACCTGACTTGAACTTGGCAAACCGTCCCTTTCCAAAACGCGAGATGATGAAGAAGCAACATTATCTCACTACACACGTCTTTGAGGCGACACGCGCTTGTGTGCATAGTTGTGAGTTTTGTGTCTCTCCAGCCGCGTGGGGGATTCGCCCTTATTTCAAGCCTGTTGAAGATGTGATTGCCGACATCAAACAACATTGGGCGCGAAAAATCATTTTTATTGATTTGAACCTTATCTCGGACAAAGAATATGCCGCCCGTTTGTTTGAAGCGATGATTCCACTTAAGGTGAATTGGTTTGGCTTATCAACAACTTTATTAGGTAAGGATGAAGCGCTTCTTTCTCTCGCCGCTCGTAGCGGATGCACAGGCTTGCTGATGGGTTTCGAGTCAATTACGCCTGCCAACCTGCGTCAAAGCAAAAAAGGGTTCAACCACCCTGACGAATACAAAGAACTCATCCAAAAACTTCATAGGTATGGCATTACTCTGATGGCATGTTTTACCTTTGGTATGGATAACGACACTACTGACGTGTTTATGCAAACCGCAAAATTTGCGATTGAAGCAGGTATTGATTTGCCACGTTATGCGATTGTCACGCCGTTTCCAAATACTGGTTTATATAAACGCCTCGAATCTGAAGGACGCATTCTTACGAAAAACTGGGAATTGTACGATGCTCAACATGTTGTCTTTCAACCCAAATTGATGACACCTGCCGAGTTATATGAAGGTCACGAAAAAGCATGGAAGCACACCTATTCTGCAACTGCGATGGCAACTCGTTATCTTAAATCACGCATCCAAACGCCAGTGTGGTGGATTGCCAATATGGGTTACCGCTTCTATGCCCATCACCTCAAAGATTTTTATAATTGCGACTGGATACTCGGTCAACTCGAGCCACAACCGAATATTGAAAAACAACCAGATTTAATTCAACTTGCTGGGGATTAGTTTCATGCAATCCATTGCTCAACTAAAAACCCACGCACAGGATTCGCCCAACAGCATTGAGATTCAACAAGCACTTGCTGAAGCATATCTTAAAGAAGAACG
>JAEURG010000268.1 GCA_016789345.1 Anaerolineales bacterium
CAAACCGAAGGATTGCAGATTGAAATAAAATTCGGTCAGCAATCCTTTTGTGTATAAAGCAAGTACATGGCGTCGTGGCCAAGTGGTAAGGCAAGGGTCTGCAAAACCCTCATTCACGGGTTCAAATCCCGTCGACGCCTCAAACAAAAACAGACTCTTAAGAGTCTGTTTTTGTTATTTAACGCTTTCGTTATCAGAATATGTTTGAAATGTTTTTCATATAAAAAAAGCCTATAATCATTTCATATCATGCGCAAGAAAAGACGAAATCGCTTATCCGCTTTACAGATTACGCTGATTTACCTCGGACTAGGTATTCTATGGATTCTATTAACAGATATCATTCTATTTAGATTCCTCAACGACTCTGGGCAACTTTCATCAGTACAAACATACAAAGGTTGGTTTTATGTAGGAGTAACTGCTTATATTTTATACATCCTTCTGAAAATCAACGAGCAAAGACTAACAACTTCAAAAAATCAAGCCCAAGAAGAATATCGCGAATTAGTGGAGAAATTACCTGGTGTGGTGTTTATGGATGTATTTGATAACCCACAAACCACCCACTACATGAGTCCCCGCATAAAAGATTTGGTTGGCTACACTCCTGAAGAGTGGACAGAAAACGGTGTTGATATGTGGACACAGGCTTTACATCCAGACGACAAAGAACGCGTCCTTAATGAAGACAAACGCACAAATAAAACTGGAGAAACATTCCGTATTGAATACCGCCTTCGACATAAAAATGGTCACTATGTTTGGGTAAAAGAAGATGCTTCGCTTGTAAGAGGCGAAGATGGCACGCCATTATTTTGGCAGGGCATTCTCCTAGACATCACCGAGCAAAAACAAGCGGAAGAAATATCGCGGAGACGAGATAAAGTCTTGCGCGAGTCTACGATGGAGTTGACGCATTATATAGACTTAAGTAATCTGTTTGAAAAAATTTTTACAACTTTATATAAATTAATTCCTTTTGACAGTGCTTCTATTGAGTTAATAGAAAACGGCATAGCGCAAATTGTAGCGGGCAAAAACATCCCGCCAGAAGTAATTGGAAAGCAATACGAAATTAACGTCAAAAAATGGGGCGACTTACACGCTATTCGTGATGCTACCATTATCCCCGATGTGCGAACCGATGAGCGGTTTGTCCTCTTTGAAGAAACAAGTTATATCCGTAGTTGGATGGGAATTCCGCTATTGGCACAAGAAAGAGTAATTGGCTTTCTAAACCTTGATAGTCGTGTTCCAAATTTTTTTACAGATGAATACGCAACACTGGCGCAAACCTTTGCCAACCAAGCCGCAATTGCAATCGAAAATACGCGTTTGTTTGAGTCTGAAAAAAAACGTGTTCAAATTGCTGAAACCGTTCGCCAAGCCGCAACTGCATTAACCAATTTACTTGATTTACCATCTTTGTATCAAACAATTTTAGAATGGCTTAACAAAATTGCGCCTTATGATAGTGCTTCTATTTTAGAAATTGAAGGCGAAAACTTACTTTTGACTGCTCAAAATGGATTGCCCCACCCAGAGAAAGCATTAAATAAAGTTTTCTCTTCTAATGATGCCCTACTAAAGATTGTTCAAGAAACTGGAAAGGCTTTAATTATTGACGACTGCCTAACCGACCCACGCTTTGAGCAATGGGGCGACATAGAACATATTCGCGGTTGGATGGGCGTGCCATTAATCTCACGAGGGCAGGTGATTGGCTTTATTACAATTGACAGCAAAAAACCAAATGCTTTTTCACAAAATGATGCAGTTGCCGCGCAGACGTTTGCACAGCAAGCCGCGGCATCTCTTGAAAATGTAAGGCTTTATACCGAAACCAAACAACGCTTAGAAGAATTAGAAACCGTTAGTCGCGTCTCATCTGCTTTGCGTGCCGCACAAGATACAAATGAAATGTTCCCTATTTTGCTACGAGAAATTGAAAGCATCATCAAAACAGAAACGGCTACCATTTTTTTGTATGACCCAGAAACCAACTTGCTCAAACCACGCGCCACCAGTAAAGCCTTAGTCAACTTACCAAAATCAGTTTACAAACCAGAGGAAGGTATTATTGGACACGTTTACACCAGTGGAGAGGCGTACATCAGTCTGGAATTTAATCACGACCCAATTGCCAACACAGAAAACAAAAACGTATTAGGTCAAGGCTGGGGAGGAATCGCTGTGCCAATTCGTACCGCCAACGAAATTATCGGCGTGATTATTGTTGGCATACAAAAGCCGAGGCAAATTGAAGATGGTTATGTTCGCTTGCTAACTACGATTGCTGAAATTGCAGGCAATGCGATTTATCGCTCTAACTTATTCGATAAAAACGAGGAGCAGATTCGCCGCCTCACTACCTTGCGGGAAATTGATACTGCTATTACATCGAGTCTTGACTTACGCATTACGCTTAATATCATCATTGAGCATTTGATGACAAAGATGGGTGTAAGTGCTGCATCGTTTTTGGTATTTAATCCCAATAGTCAAATGCTAGATACGTTAGCCGCCAGCGGATTTCAAAATCAAGATATGAATCAGGCTTCATTTAATATTGGTGATGGGCTGGCAACGCAAGCCTTATTGAATCGCAAGCCAATTCATGTAAAAGAATTAAGCAATGAAAGTAAACAAATAGCAGGTGAAAACTTTTCAAGTTATTATGCATTGCCCCTTTTCAGCAAAGGCACAACCAAAGGCGTGTTTGAAACATATTTCAAAGAACCCTTTACGCCGAATCCAGATTGGGTTGATTTCGTTCAAACATTAGCAGGCCAAGCAACTATTGCAATTGACAACGCGCAATTATTTGAAAATTTACAACGCAGTAACCAAGAACTTTCACTCGCTTACGATACAACGCTCGAAGGTTGGGGAAAAGCATTGGAATTACGCGATAAAGAAACACAAGGACATACACAGCGCGTCACTAACTTGACTTTAGAACTGGCTCAACGAGTGGGCATTCCCGAATCCCAATTGATTTATATTCGTCGCGGGGCTTTGCTTCACGATATTGGAAAAATGGGCGTGCCAGATAACATCTTACGCAAATCTACCGCATTAACCGAAGATGAAATGAATCAAATGCGGAAACATCCTCAATATGCGTATGAACTTTTATATCCAATCCCCTACTTGCGTTCAGCAGTGGATATCCCTTATTGTCACCATGAATGGTGGGATGGAAGCGGCTATCCGCGTGGATTAAAAGGGGAAGAGATTCCGCTTGCCGCCCGCATCTTCGCTGTGGTAGATGTTTGGGATGCATTACTTTCAGATAGACCTTATCGTAAAGCATGGAAGCGGGATGAGACATGCAAATATATTCTGAGTCTTTCGGGTAAACAATTTGACCCAAATATTGTAAAAGAATTTAAACGAATTCTGGATAATGAGCCAGAGATTATTGAGTCAAATTATCCACAAGATTAAAGTTGAAGAGCAGAATCAATTATCCCCTTAAGAAAGAAGCGATGAATTTCCTCATCGCCTCTTTTTATTTATTTCACTCGTAAAAATTTTCGCTTGCCAACTTGCAACACGCCCGCGTGCGGAAAGGGTATATCTTTTTCAATCACTTCACCGTCAAGTTTCACGCCTTTTTGTTCAACTAAACTGCGGGCTTTACTTTTGCTCTCTGCCATTTTGTTGGCGATGATGACATCCACAACAGTTTGATTGGGTTGCAAATTGTATTCGGGCATTTCATCAGGGATTTCTTTTTGTTGAAAACGTTTGATGAAATTTTCTTGTGCAGATTTTGCTTCTTCATCTGTGTAAAAAATGCTAGTGATTTCTTGAGCCATCTTCATCTTCGCATCACGCGGATGTAATGTGTTTGATGCAAGGTCTTTTTCAATTTGTGCAATCGCTTGCGGACTCCAACGCGTGACAAGACGCATGTAAATACCCATTGCAGAATCTGGCACAGACATTAACTTACCGAACATATCATCAGCACCCGTGTTGATTGGTACAATATTGCCCGTTGATTTTGACATTCTTTGCACGCCATCGGTGCCAGGCAAAATACCTGTGATAATTCCAACCAACGGTTTTTGACCTAATGCTTCCTGTAATTTTCTACCAGCGACAATGATATTGAAAAGTTGGTCTGAACCACCGACTTGTATATCAGTTTTCATAGCAACAGCATCGTAACCTTGCATGAGCGCGTAAAAAGTTTCGTGCAAATAAATGGGTTCGCCTTTTTCGAGACGCTTAGAAAAATTTTCACGCGCTAAAAATTGTTGCACAGTAAAGTTTTGGCCTAAGCGAATCAAATCTACTAAAGATAATTTTGAGAGCCATTCACCGTTGTAGCGAATTTTAGTTTTGTTTTTATCTAACACGCGAAAGGCTTGTTCAGCGTAGGTTTTTGAATTTTCATTGACTTGTTCTTCTGTCAAAACAGGTCTGGCTTTATTTTTATCAGAAGGGTCACCCACTAAAGCGGTGTAACTTCCAATTAAAAATGTTACTTCGTGACCTAAATCTTGAAATTGACGAAGTTTGCGCATCGAAATAGTGTGACCTAAATGCAAGTCAGTAGATGTGGGGTCGTAGCCACAATACACTTGCAAAGGACGATTTTCTTTTTGCGCGATTAATAAACGCTCGCGCAATTCAGTCGCCATTGCTTTTTGCAATTCATTGTCACCATAATCTGTACCTTGCATCAATAGTTCAACTTGTTCGTCAATGTTCATAAAGACCTCATTATTTGTAGGGGCGACTCGCGAGTCGCCCCTACGGAATATATACAAACAAAAACGCGCCCGCGATGATGAGGGGCGCGTTCAATGCACACCATCGCAATCAATTACTGGTGAGCATAATAATAGTTTCTGAAAGATTTGCTAAACATGTTGTTATTATACATTAATTTTTTACAGTGTCACCCTGAGCCAAAGCCCTGAACGAAGTGAAGGGCTAAGCGAAGAGTCTCTGCTACAATCTCAGAGATTCTTCGCCACAAAGAACAAAAGCGCGGCTCAGAATGACACGGTTATTTTATTGTGACAAATTAAAAGCAAAACTCCACGGACCTGATATTGTATAAAACTCATCACTATACACAATTTCTTCGGCTTGTTGTTGAGTCATTTCAGGTGGAATGCTGAGGATTTGCATCGTCAACGCGCCGTTTACATCTATACAATCTAATACAATGCCAATGCCACGTTCTGCCAAAGATTGTTGAATTTTCGGCATATAAATAGAACAATAATCATCGCCTTGCGGCGGCGCGGCAATTGAATTAATGATAATAGAAGCATTTGTTAAGTCAGCATCAGGTGGGACGACAAATGTCAAAGTGTCACAACGTAAGCCCGGATTACCTTCTTGCAAACTCAACAAAGTCGTGCCATATTCTTGTAAAACAATGCCACTGTAATTCAAACTCGCAGACCAAATAGACCAATCCGCCGCATCGGGCAATGTGTAACACACATCGGCGTTGACATTTTTTCCATCCATCCAAACTCGTTCCATGCGCACATCAATTCCGCTAGCAATTTGATTCGATGCCACTTGCACTTGCGCGGTTGGATAGGACTCATCAATATAAGCAGTTGCTGTCGGTAAAAATTGTGGGAGCACCACAGTTTGTGGCGAGGGTGAACCACAAGCAGTGACAAGTACCAATAGCAACACGATTAACTTTTTCATTTAGATTTTTCTCCTTTGACCTAACTCATTAAATCTTCCAACGCCTCTTTCAGACTTGGAAACTGATACTGATACCCAGCCTCTAGCAATCGCTTCGGCTGAGAGAACCTGCCATCGAGAATCAAGACGCTCATTTCACCTAAAATGTTTCGCATCAAAAATTCTGGATATGGAAACCAATATGGACGATGTAAAACTTTCGCAATGGTCTGATTAAATTCCGCATTTGAAGTTTGTGTAGGTGCAATCAGATTATACGCACCACGCGCATTTTCATTTGCAATTAAAAATTTCACAGCTCCAACCCAATCTTGGATATGAATCCATGGAAAGGCTTGTTTTCCAGAACCAAATGGACCTCCGAAAAATAATTTTATCGGCAGTGACATTAAATCTAACAAACTTCCTTTTTTATCTAAAACTGGTGCAGACCTTGTGATGATTCTCCTCACGCCTAAATTGTCTAATGATTTTGTAGCATTTTCCCACTGTACTGCAAGTTGAGCAAGAAAATCATCCGCTGGCGGGGTAGATTCGTCAGCAAGGCTTCCGTTTAATCCATAATAGTTTATACCTGAAGATTGCACAAAAATGCTGGGGCGTTTACCAGAAGCCTCAATAGCAGAGGCAAGCAGAAGTCCAGGTATGAGGCGTGAATCAAGAAAAGATTGTTTTGTCGCACGAGTCCATGGAAAAGTCGAAAGCGATTTCCCTGTGATGTGAATGACTACATCCATTTCATTGATGCGATGTTCCCATCCGTTTGTCGTTTTTGCATCCCACTGAATCGCTTCTGCATTTTGAATTTTTTTTGCACCACGTGTGAGAATAAAAACTTTATGCCCATCATTCACAAAAGATTTTGTTAAAGCAGTTCCTAAAAAGCCAGAACCGCCCGCAATTAAGATGTTCATTTCTAATGTTCCTGTAATCATTTGGGGCTTTCACAAATTATCAAAACTGGATGTATAATTCCGCAGTTGTTGGAACTTATGAATGAACCCGTATTAGTGCTCAATGCAAATTTTGAGCCAATCCACGTCTGCTCAACACGACGGGCAATTGGATTAATCATTGCAGGTAAGGCTGGCATGATTGCAAACGGGCGCGGAAACATTCGCACCATTTCACAACTAATTCCGCGACCATCGGTCATTCGGCTTGAAATGCAAATTCATCGTCCACGCCCGCGTGTGAAATTAACGCGCCGTGAAATCTTTCGGCGTGATAATTATACCTGCCAGTATTGTGGCAAACATCAATTCAACTTAACCATTGACCATGTGATGCCACGTCATTTAGGTGGCAAACATATTTGGACGAACCTCGTCACAGCCTGCTCAGGATGTAATCATCGCAAAGGCGGGCGCAAAGTAGATGAGGCTCACATGCACTTGCTGAGAATTCCAAAAGAACCGCCAGCCGAAGCCGCTTATATTTTTGGTAAACATTTAAGTGAAAATCAAGAGTGGGCGCAATATATTTCGGGTTGGTGAAATCTTAGCCACAGAGACCACAGAGGTCACAGAGATTTTTTTGAGTTTTTCTCAATGGTCTCTGTGACCTCTGTGGCTTAAGAATTGTTTGGATTAAAACTCAAGAGTCATAAAATCTTTTGCCAACTCGACTTCCCCATCAAAAGCGGATTTTGCCTTTTCGACTAAATCGCTTCTTTCAAACCTGCCAGTTGGGTAATGAATCAGAAGCATTTTCTTCGCCCCAGCCTTCGCGCCAATTTCACCCGCTTGTTTCGCAGAAGAATGTCCGGGCGATTCTCCAGTCGCTTCGTGAATCAACATATCCACGTCAGTGCTGAGGCGCACAACTTCATCACAAGGCTCTGTATCGCAAGAATATGCCATCACTTTTTGATTTGCGAATTTAATTCTCAATCCAATATTTGGAATCATGTGATGCACTGGCGAAGCATGAATAACAAAGTCATCGCAATTCAACACGGGCGTCATTTCATCACTTGGTAAGCGATAAAACACAACAGGAAAAAAATGGGGCCATTCAGACCAGTTATATAAATTCATCATTGTTTCAACGCGGTCAAGTGTGTAATGTAAGCCATAAATATTAAGTGGCTTTTGCCTACCCATCAGCCACATATCCATTAAAAGAAGCGGAATACCCGAAGCATGGTCAGGGTGAAAATGTGTAATGATAATGTCAGTGAGATTATTAAAATCCACACCTGCTTGCTCCAAACGCACAATTGGGTTACTGACACAATCAATCAACAAAGTCCGTTGTTGACCAAGAATAACCATGTGAGTATTTTCAGCCTTTTGTGTTGGGACGGCATTGGAAGAACCTAAGATAATAACTTTGGACATAATTAGTCATATCTTAACTCAAAATTAACATTTAATAAAAACATCCTGTGAAAATTCACAGGATGTTTTCCTCATCTACCTATCACACCTAACAACAAACTCGGTGTGATGTACGCTTCAATCACTGCCGCGATTGCTAACAAAGGCACCACCAAACCGATAAAAATCTTTGCCCAATCTGCTAACAATTCCAAAATTACCTCACCCATCGATTTGCCCGTTTGGGGTGTGACCAATGTA
Organism: Anaerolineales bacterium; assembly: GCA_016789345.1. Taxonomy (GTDB): domain Bacteria; phylum Chloroflexota; class Anaerolineae; order Anaerolineales; family Villigracilaceae; genus Villigracilis. The sequence continues at coordinate 8,277 of JAEURG010000268.1, forward strand.
GCCCCAAAATATAAAACAACGGCACTCCCAATCATCAAAGCAGGGATTTCAAAAATACCATGCGGTGCAACACCTGCCAAAAATATCGGCAATGGGTTTATGCCTAGCAATTCAAATAAAGCATACAACCCGCCAATTAATGCAATATTGACCATATAAAGCATAATGCCTAATACACTAAACGAAACCATGCCTGCTAAGAAAATTAACGCCACAGCCCGCGTGTTGTTCAAAAATAAAAACGGCGCACTGAGATGCCCCTGAATTTCTGAAAGGTCTGGCAATTCTCCAATTTCTGCCATACTTTTTTCAAGTTCGGCAATATCTTCCGGTGTTGCCATGGCAATTACATCCGAAACATTATCTTTAATCCAAGCATAACTTGCCCAAATGCTAACACCTGCAATCAAAGTTACAAAAAATACAGCGGGCAAAATACGGCGCATAGCACCGCCTAGCACACGTGTATACCAATCCCATAATGATTTGGCTTCGCCACTAAAGTTTAGTAAAAATGTCTTCGCTATCCATTTCAAGTTAATCGTATCAATTTCACGTCCCAACAAATATTCTCTTTCAAAATGAGCAATACCCACGCGAATCAACAACAAGGCAATAATCGTCACACCAGCAATGCCAAGCCATAATACTCGTTCATTTCCCCAAAACAACATCACCGCTTCGCCTTGCATCAAAATCGCAACTGGAATCACAATAAATGACGCTAGCAAATTTGCCGCTTTCACAGAAGTGGATTGCACTGAAATCACGATAGCGGCACTCACCATCAAAAAAGCGTGAGCGGCTGTCAACAAAAATAACTGCGTCATTACAGAAGCGGAAGGCATGGTCAAATTCTGACGCGACACCATAATCAAATATAAAAGAATAGAAGAATAACTTGCAACTAAAGGTGTCATCACCCCGACCAACAATTTCCCAAAATACAATTGCCAATCATCAAACGGGGCACTCAATAAAGGTTCAATCGTGCCACGTTCTTTTTCGCCCACAAAAGATTCTAAAGCGACTACTAACGAAACCGTAATCGGAAAAAAGCCAATAATCAAAACCGAAAACGGCACCAGCCTATCTAAAATTAAATTGGCTTCAAATTGATTTAAGAAATCTACCGTTTGTTTTGCAAACTCATTCATCAAAAACGGAAAACACAAAGTTAGAATTAACATCGGCATCAACACGCGCCAATCTCGTAATTGGTCGCGCAATTCACGTTTTGCCACTAGCCAAATCGGTTTTAGTTTATTGAACATACTGATACCCTTTCGCCCCTGCCATCACTTTCAAATACACTTGTTCAAGCGTGCGTGTCTCTTCTTGCAACGCAACCACTGGAATATTTTTTGACGCAAACAGATTCAACAATTTTGGGTTTGATTCTTCCGCCGCTTCAACCCTGACCTTCAAACTGGTTGCTGTTCTGGAAATTAACTCTACGCCTGTGGGCAATTCAAAATTCACATTTTCGGTTTCTGCAAATTTAACAACATATTCAGGCGAACCCAAAACATTTTTCTTCAATTCATCTAATGTGCCTTGAACCAAAATTTTGCCGCGATAGATAATCGCAATTTTATCGGCTAATGCTTCCACTTCGGTTAAGTTATGTGAACAGATAACAATCGTCCGACTAGAAGATTTGAGGCGAGCAATTTCATCGCGCACTAATCTCGCAGACTCAGGGTCCATTGCGGAAGTTGGTTCATCTAATAACAAAACGCCAGGCTGATGAATCATTGCGCGAGCAAGTGCTAACTTCTGACGCATGCCTTTTGAATACTCACCTACTCTGCGTTTTGCGGCTTCCATTAATCCAAAATATTCAAGTAAATTATCACTGCGTTTTTTTCTTTCATTTGTATCAAGCCCATAAACTTGACCAAAGAAATCAAGATATTCATTGGCAGACATCCGCATATACAAACCATGTTGTTCGGTCAATACGCCAACGGAGGCACGGACATCATGTCCATTTTTGACAACATCATAGCCAGCCACGCGCGCCCAACCGCGTGATGGATTAAGCAAAGCAGTTAACATGCGAACAGTTGTCGTTTTGCCTGCACCATTTTGACCCAACAAAGCCAATATTTGCCCGCCTTGCACAGAAAGGTTCACTCCATCTACAGCCATAAAATCGTGAAATTGCTTGCTGAGGTCGTTTGTTTCTATCATAGGAATTTCCTTATTTCGGTCTAAGGTTACAGGTTGAAGGTCAAAAGTTATAATTGATTGTATTCTTGATTATTGATGTTCCCCTTGACAACTTCCTTACAGATTTTGTGCAAAGCGATGTCGCCAGAGTAGAAATCCGCCTGTAAGGATAAAGAGCAAAATAAAAAATACTTGGTTTATGTTAATACCGTTAATCAATGATGAATCTAACCTGAGAAATTCTAATCCGAAACGAGTGAGGGAATAAAAAGTAAGGTAAAACAAGAATAAATCACCTGCATTAAGTTTGGATGAAAATTTTCTACCAAGCCAAAATAATAAAATGAAATTGATTGAATTGAGAATCATCTCGTATGCAAATAGCGGATGATAAAACTCTATAGATTCATAACCTGATAAACGATAAGCAGAATCAATAGAAATTGCCCAAGTTAAATTTGTCGGTAAGCCGTATAACTCTTGATTGAAATAATTAGTCAAACGTCCAATGATTTGGGCTAGTACTAAGCCGGGTGCAAGAATATCTGCCAGAGACCAAAAGGACTGACCATATTTTCGGGAAAATAAATATAAAGCCAGTGTTCCGCCGAGAATAGCCCCAGGGATTCCGAATCCACCAAGCCATAACGCGAACGCATCAAGCGGATGGGAAAGATAATGTCCAGTTGTAAGACCAAGCTGAACGGAGGAAAGAGGCGGAGTGAAAATATGCCACAGTCTAGCACCAATCAATCCCCAAATTGTCAAAGGTAAAAATAAATAATAAATAATTTCAGGGTCGTGATTAAATCTTTTAGCTTGGTAAGCAGAGAGCAACGCGCCACAAGCAATTCCCAATGCGATTAAGATGCCGTTGCTTTCGTTCAATTTGATTCCTTTTGTTTTTTCATGCGCGCATGCCCTTGTGCGCGGACGTGAAAAATTCTTTGAAAGGCAGTGATGTTTCCAAGCACGGCAATGATACAAACAGCGATAAAAGGTTGATTGAAAACCAGCAGTGGAATCAAAACCAAATATCTTTCAACACGGGTGAGAATGCCAACTTTTGCAGTAAAGTTCAAACCTTCTGCACGGGCTTTGACATACGATACAAATACCGAACCCGCCGCCGCCGCAAATGTAACCATAACTGCGAGATGATTATTTTCGGTTAGGAAATAATAAAGCAAACCGCCGAATGTAATTAACTCAGCATATCTATCACTGACAGAATCTACAAATGCGCCAAAGTCACTAGGTTCGCCACGCAGGCGTGCCATTGTGCCATCAAATGCGTCAATCAAAACAGAGGCAAGCAAAATAAATGCGCCTGTGGTCATTTTTCCAAGCGCAAGGTAATATGCGCCGACCGTTGTGCCTGCCAAACCAAGCAAGGTGATAGTGTTTGGATGCAAACCAGTTCGATTTAAGAAACCACCAATTGAGTCTAAAATACCTTTGAAAATGATTCTTAATCTATCTGTAAATGTGGGTTTAGGATTCAAATTGATTTAACCTTTTGTTTGCCACAGAGGGCACAGAGATTTTTGAGAAAGACCTTTAAGACTACTTCAACTAATCAGACTAATCAGATATCTTTCTCTTCATCCAAATCTTCTTCACTGACTAACACCTCACGTTCTTTTCCACCACCCTGAGATGGACCCACCACGCCCATTTTTTCTAATTCATCTAGCAGGCGAGCCGCACGTGGATATCCGATTCTTAATCGGCGTTGTAATAAAGATGCTGAAGCACGTTGGCTTTGACGAACAATAGATATGGCTTGTTCAATCAAACCATCGTCTTCATTTTCATCAGGCTCTTGCAATAATTTTTCCCAAGGTGGAGTTTCATTTGCTGGTATATCACTATTTTTACGCCAGTGGTCAATTAATCTTTCAATTTCCATATCCGTAATCAACACACCTTGTGCGCGGACTGGATTGCCAACTTCTGGATTTAAGAAAAGCATATCACCACGTCCAAGCAATGATTCTGCACCTGTGTAATCTAAAATGACGCGGCTATCTGTGCCTGATGCAACAGCGAACGCCAAACGAGCTGGGAAGTTGGCTTTGATTAAACCTGTGACAACATCAGTAGAAGGTCTTTGCGTGGCAACGACTAAATGAATTCCAGTAGCACGTGCCATTTGAGCAAGACGCACTAAATTATGTTCGGTTTGGTCTGGAGCAGACATCATTAAGTCTGCGAGTTCATCAATCAAAACAACAATTCTTGGTAATGTCACGCCATCATCTTTACGAACTATTTTGCGGTTGTAAGCATCTAAATCGCGTGCATGAGCAGACTCAAGCAAACGATAACGATGCTCCATTTCCACAACTACCCAGCGAAGCACACCTAAGATGCGTTCCAAACTTGTTTCTACTTTTCCATATAAATGCGGCAACCCATTAAAGCGAATCAACTCAACCATTTTCGAGTCAATCATTACCATGCGTAATTCTTCAGGTGTGTTGTTCATTGCCAAACATGCCGCAATGGCAGTTATACAAACTGATTTACCTGAACCTGTTGAACCAGCAATAAGTAAATGAGGCATACGAGATAAATCAGCATTGAGCGGGTTGCCAGAAACATCACGCCCCAATGCTAAATTCAACGGCGCATTATTTCTATAAAATGAATCAGATTCAAGCAAGGCACGCAAACGCACCATTGAACTATTCGTATTTGGTACTTCAATGCCAACATACGGCTTGCCGGGCACAGGTGCTTCAATACGCAAACGTTGCGCCGATAATGCTAACGCCAAATCTTTTTCAAGTGATGCAATTTGCGCCACGCGCACTTTCATTTGTTGCAAATCATCTTCATCGGTGCCAGGTTTTTTGATGAAGCCCGGTTGCACAGCAAATTGCGTCACAGATGGACCCACACGATAGCCAATCACTGTGGCAGGAATGCCAAACTCCGAAAGTGTTTTCATAATCAAACCTGCTGTTTGATTAATGGTGCGTTCATCAGCGCGGGCGGTTGTATCTCCGAGCAAAATGCTCAACGGAGGCAATTCATCTGAACGTGGTGGTGGTTTGAGCGATTTTTCTTCTTTTTTACTGGAAGATTTTAATGATGTACGAAACTCCGGCGGAATGGCTGGTACTTTCTTTTTGATTGCGCTAGTTTTTGGTTTTTCAATATCGGATTCTTTCGCTTCTTCCTTAAGTGGAGTTGATACTGAACGATAAGCCTGTGTCGAATCCCCAGCCAAGTTGATTAAGTACAGTTCAAGCCAGCTCCAAAATCCAAACCCTGTGGCGAGAGTAAGTATCCATAAAATAAATAATATCAATGTGCCAATAATAGAGCCTGTTGCATTCCACAATAATGTGACGAGTCCCCAACCTAGCCGCCCACCGTCCATGCCAGACTCGGCGCGGAATAAGTCATTGCCAAATAGAACAGCCATCATGCCTAAGGTCAACAAAGAAGCGATTTCGAAGGCAATGAGTCGAATCCATTTTATATCTTGTGTGTCACGGCGCAGTAATGTATATCCAAAATATCCAACGCCAAATAAAATGAACACACATCCCCATCCAAACCATAAGCGAAGTTCAATAGCAATGCGTGAGATTAAGAAACCTTCGGTGTAACCAAATGCGGCGAGTAAAAAGATAATGGCAAGCGCGATTAAAGCAACACCAATAGCATCGCGCACAAAACGACCGAATTGAGCATTGAAGCGTGTCAGTCTATCCAACCAATCATTTTGAATTGGTAGTTGGCTTTGTTCGTATTGTTTGTGGCGTTTATATTTTTGTTTCATTATTTTTTACCAGAGATGAACAGAGATGCACAAAGATATTTTTTTATCTCCGTCTATCTCTGTTTATCATTGGTGAATTAGTTTTGTTCTTGCAATTCGGCTTCCATCTCAAGAATTGTTTTTGCTACTGCTTCAATGGCAATTCTTTGTTTGCGGTATAAATCTGCTTCAGACATAGCGAGGCGAGAAGCAACATCTCTTACTTTACGTCCTTCAATAAATTTCATTTCAAGGATGTTATATAAAATCCATTCTGTTGTAAATTTTCTATCGCCGCTGGGTTTCACTTGGTCAACGGCGCGGCGTAATAATGAACGAAGTGCATTAGCGGGGTTGCCATCTTCTTGCATGAGGTCTTGTACTACTTGTAATTTTATCAGCGGATTGTTTGTAAATTTGGGTCCGCCCCAATAATGGGTAAGCGCGTCTTTGACCCAGTTTGCTAAATCGGCTTCGTGTGGCAGGGGTTCATCTATCAAACTTGTTTTCGAGTCGTATCTGCCTGCGGCTCTCATGCGTTGAATCATTTCCACTTGCGGTTGAATATCGGCTAGTGAACGGAATACATTTTGTTGTAGTTGGCGGTCTTCTAATGCTATGGCAACGCGGTCGGCAAGCATCCACAGTGATTCACGTTGGTCAGGTTCTATCATTTTTTGATTTTCGTTATGAGCCACGCCGAGCAAACCAATTAATGGCGGGGTTTCATCTAAATCCATGTTGGAAGTTCTTCTTCGGAATAATGGAAGTATCCAAAAATTTCCCCATTGAAATTCACGGCGTGGGTCTCCGTTTACTTGGTTGAGGGCTTCAGTTAATCCTTCTTGGTCTAACATCGAGCGGTTGCCTGCTACGATAAGAGGAGATAACGTTTCGTCATTTAATGAAGCAACAAAGGCAGAAGGAGACTGCAAATGGTCTCGCACAGCGGCTAAGATTGCTTCAAGAAATTGTTGCAAGTCTCCTTGTGTTAGTAAGCGTTCTTCTATATTTTGAAGCAAGACTAATTCTTTACGGTCTCTTCCGAAAAATAGCCAACGTTCCCAAAGTGGTGCGGCGAAGGTGATAGCATGTTCCATTAATAATATGGTTGCTACTACTGTAAATGGAACAAAGGCATTATAAGGCGTGCCAAAAAATTCACCACCTCGTCGTACAACAGTCATAAAGGCTAAGGCGGCAGAAGCAGTGACGGGTCCGCGCATAATCCATTTGAAGAGGCGGCTCTTAATCACACGGTCGGGCCATGAAACACCGAAGAATGCAACAGCGTACGCCATGACTACTACTAGTACGGCAACAATAATATTAATAATGGTGGCTGTTCCCCAAAAAATAAATTGATATTTTGCGGCGAAACTAAAACCGAACATTAAGTATGGGAAAGAACCCAAAGCCGGGGCAGTAGCACCAGCCATAAGATAAATCATGCGGCGACGGCCAGAACGAGTTAACATCAAATTATAGGCACGGTAGAAGTTAATCGCCGCCCAAATCATGGCAGTAATATAAAATACGGTGAAAATTTCAGTCCAAAGGGTTCGTTGTAAATATGGGGCTGGTTTGCCGTTTGGAACAATATCGCCAAGTAAATTGCCTGTGGCAAGTAAAAGAAGGAAGATGCTGGCGATGGCATACATTAAACGAACAGCAATACGTCTTCGTCCGCGTGAGGGTTTGCCTGCGGTAACTAATAACGCATCTGATAAATGTAAATAAGCGGCAGGTAAAAAGATAATGCCGAACCATTGCAAGCGCATTAGCACATCTAGCGTTTGGATGGCTTGTGAATTATCTTGTAAGGCTTCGGCAGTAAATACAACTACCACGCACAATAGAATGAGTGCAAAAGATTTTGCAACTCTATCTCGTAAATTAAATGACAGGGACTATAAAAATAAAGAAAAAGCGGTGACGGCAATGCCCGCTGTGAGGATTTGGTTAATGGTTTGGATGCCCGTCAACACAGCCGCTGACAAGTCGTTAATCATTTGGTTTGCGTTCCGATATTATTTCAATAGTTTTGCAAAGAATAGTGCTACATCTTGGTTGAGGTAGTACTGGTCATTATACCCGCAGAAGTCGTAGCCAAATTTTTGTGCTAAGCGAATAGCAGGCAAATTTTTTGATTGCAATTCTAAAATTAAGCGGCGATGTAGGCGTGTCTCTGCCCAGCCTTGTGCGGCAACTAATAAAGCGGAGGCAACACCTCGTCGGCGAAAAGATGCTTCCACAACCAAATCAGTTATCCACACAACAGAGGCGGTTGCGCGTTCTAACAAGCAAATATAGCCAACTGGGTCTTGCGCCATTAATGCAGTAAACATCATAGACTTTCGCACCCAATCATCTGCTAATGCAAATTTGTTATGTGGGTATTCGATTTGAATCGAACGAGGCAAACGGACTTCTCGAAATGTGGTCGCTACTTGATTTGAATCACGCTTCAATTCTAATTGCCAAACCGAATCACTTGTGATGTTATGGTCGAACGCCATTAATTTTTGTAAATCGGTTGCCACCGTTGGGCGAAGTTGAATCTCAGACATACATCATTCCTATCAATAAATTTTTATAATCATATCAGTTTACTGCGAAGCGATACGCACTGGCACAATACAGGCAGGTAATTCAATGCCTTGATTATCTACAACAACCAAGCGCAATTGATAATCGCCAGGTGTAAGCGCGGCAGTATTCCATGAACCAAGCCTGCCTTCATTGACAATTTCACGCCCTGCCGCAATGGTTGCCCATGTTTCGCTTCCTGCTGGTGCCACTTCATATTTGAAAAAACCAAAATTAGGAATATTGACCGTGCCAGTTATTTCAATTGCACCTGAAATTTCATCACCAGGTTGCGGGAATGTAATAGAAAGTTGATTCGGCACACATCCACTTGTATTTGGGGCTACAGTACCCTCAGGCACATTCGCAAATTGAGTTTGCATTTCAGGAGATAATGTACCAGTAGGCGTAGAGATAAAATCTATAGTAGGGGTTGCAAGGAAAAAATCTGAAGGTAAGCCAGGGATAACAAAAGATGTGACTGAAAACACGAAGCAAAACAAAATAATAATTAATGTTGAAATAGCAACAGAACGTGCTAAGCGACGGGAGGAAAATTCACGTTCCAAACTAAACACTGCAATGCGCCAATCACGCCAAGAACGCAACAACCAGCGGAATGAAAACAAACCGCCGATTGCCAACAAAATATAAATCAACGCCTCGTAGGTGTCGAGAAATCTATAAAACTCTACCATAGATGGTTTAATTTACAGTCCGCGTAATACGCCGCGAATGATTTTTTCAATTTTGGGAGTAATGACCTTGCCTGCTTCAATCACTTCTTCATGCGTTGTAATGGTTGAGCCATCTAAATTGGCTTTATTGCTAATGCCCGAAAGACCTAACGCGCGCATACCACCATGCCTTGCTACAATTACTTCTGGCACAGTAGACATGCCGACTGCATCCACACCAATTAAACGTAAGAAGCGCAAATCGGCTGGGGATTCAAATGAAGGTCCACTCAAACCTGCATACACACCTTCTTGCAAAGTAATCTTATTTTCTTTTGCAACTTTACGAGTCAAATCACAAAGTTCACGGTCATACGGCTGACTCATATCAGGAAAACGTGGACCCAACTCATCTAAATTCGGTCCCATCAAAGGATTTAATCCAGACATACCCATTAGATTTAACTGGTCTGTGATAAGCATGACATCACCTGGAGAAAAATTTGGATTTACCCCACCCGCCGCATTTGTGACTATCAGGCTGGGGATGTGTAACCGTTGCATTATCCTCACTGGAAGCGTGGTCTCGCCCATTGTGTAACCTTCATAATAGTGAATCCGCCCTTGCATCACCAGTACGGGTTTATCTTCCAACATACCGATAACAAATCTACCTACATGGCCATGCACCGTAGAAACAGGGAAATTCGGCAAGTCGCTATAAGCAATGGTAACGGCATCTGAAACAGAATCAGCCAATCCGTTTAGCCCCGAACCGAGAATAATCCCAGCCATAGGCTGAATCGAAATCTGTTTTTTAATCGTAGCGGTAAGTTCATCAATTTGATTAAGGGAAATAAATTTTTGCATTTGGCAGACCTATCTTCATAAATTTACAAATGGCTGTTAACCCCAATCACCAATTTGCGTGAGCATTATATCAGAAATCACCTTTCAATTTTCAGAGTAGATAAATTTTGTTTCTTATGCTATCCTCTAGCCCAATGCGTCATCCATCAGAAAATAATTTTAATATTTTTGCTTCTCTGTTGTTGGGCGGCATGGGGGTCAGCCTATTGTTGATTCCAAACTTATTAAATATTGTCGCGCCTTACCAATCTAACTTAATGGTGATGGTGTTAGGTGTTGTCAGTTTTGCAATGGCGCTAGCGTTGCAAGCCTTAGCTGTGACTGGTTGGTTCTCTTGGCATGCCCGTTTAATACAAGTTTTTTCAAGTTTGCTTTTTATTTTGTTTTCGGTTTTGTATTTCCAAAATAATTTCTGGATGGAAGCCACAGTTCTTTTCTTTGTTGGGTTAATGCAGTTGGCTTTAATCGTTATTTTCACTTCACCGCGCTTCTTTGGCTTTGACGTACTAAATTTTACATTTGCATTGGCAGGCTTTGCGTCTGGGATTTTTCTAGCAGTAACAAAAATAGATGCCGCGCAAGTGAAATGGGTAAGTTATGTTCCATATGTAGGCGGTTCGTTTTTTATCCTTTCCTTTATTGCGGCAAGTGTATTAATTGTTTTGCCAAAATACAGCAAATATGTTTTGCCTGTGCAAGCCCTACCATGGATGGCATGGTGTTTTATATTAGTACCAACCATATATGGTGCAAATTTAATTGTACCTATTGTATTAATTGGGATGATTTTGTTTGGCAATTTTTTAAAGTGGGAGCAAATCCAATTGCCTTATGGGGATATTCTTGGACGCAGAATTGTTTTGATTGCCTGCACTATTGAATTAAGCGTACTCATTTTTTTGAGTGCCTTACTCTCCGTTTTAGACCAAGCTATTGATGGTCAATATCATGCACTCGTCACGGCACGAGAAGCGGCATTTGTGTTCTTTACAATTTTTACAACAGTGGTGTATTTTGAAGGGCTAACCATCATCATCACTATGAACGGGTTGATGAAAGAATTGAACAAAAGCGAAAAAGAAACGGAAGATACTGATGAAAATAGTGATGATTCGCTTTCGATTTGGAATACGCGTTTTGGCAAATATGTTAAACCGTTTATTCTTTCACGTGAAGGTACGCGCCTCAAACTCAGTGCACAAGCTGACCAACTGAATGTGCTTTCACAACAAGTTGCCAATGAAAAAAAGCGTAATGCTCAATTAACTTTATTGATGGAATTAAGCCAACAACTTGAAAATCAATTAGACCAGCCCGTCTCTGCGCAGTTAGCGGTTAACACCTTAGACCGCGCATTAAATTGTTCTATTGTAACTGTATTTTTGCATGAGCCTGAAATGCAAGACTTTATGATGCTTGCCGCAACAGGTGAAAAAATTAACATGGCTCCGCCGGGCTATCGTCAAATCTCTTCGGCGGGATTAATTGGACGAGCATTTCGGCAACGAAAAACACAAATTGTCAACGACTTAAGAAAAGACCCTGACTACATTCAATTTGAAGGTGAAAATAGTTTATCGGCAGTTGTGATTCCATTAATATCAAACGGACATGTACATGGCATGATTGCATTTAATAGTGAGCAATTAAATGCTTTTAGCAGTATTGATGTTGGATTAGCCGAAGCAGTTGCAGGGGAATTAATCCGCGCGTGGGAGCGTTCTGGGTATCACCAAAGGTTAACAAATCTCATTCAGTCGGGTAGTCAGTTTTTATCAGTGGTTGACCCAAACTCTACTGCGCGTGATGTTGCTTCAGTGGCAAGAGAAATTTTACAAGCGCGTTTCACGTTTGTTCACATTCAATTAGGGCAAGAAAGAAATTTCATTCAAAGTTCTTCATCAGGCAATGCGCCTCATTTGTTACAGTCTTTAGAAAAATCGCTCAATTCAGAAGGTTTGGTACAAATTATTTTTCAAGCCATTCAACCATTTCGCATTCGTGACGTGCGGAAATATCCAGCCACTTCGCATTTAAATATTGATAATTCAAACTTACGGAGCATGATTGCCATTCCGATTCGTTGGCATCAAGTTAACATTGGTGCAATTTTTGCGTTCGGGAAACAAAATGAAGTTTTCTTTACTGAAAATGACGAATCATTAGCAGAATTGCTTGCCATTCAAGCGGCAGGCGCATTTGAAAGCACATGGCTACAACAAGAATTACGTTCTTCGCTTCGCATCACCTCATTGTTATATCGCCTTAGCAACCAAATTATTCAGGCTGAAAATTTGGAAGAAGCCGCCACCGACATTGCTCAAACCGCGCATAAATTATCAGCCAGCACTACCACTGGCATCGTTTTACTAAATGTGGATGAAAGCATTGCCGCCGAAGTAAAAATAGAAGCGGGAGAACTCGTGCAGGGGTCACGTCACCCGATGAAATTAGTTAAAGAAGCGATGAATGCCGGTCAGTTAATCTACTTTTCGAAAGGGCAATCAGGCATTCAAAGTTGTATTCCTATCAAAACCCCAATCAGAAATTATGGTGCCATTTGGATGGAATCTCCAGATGACCAAAAAAATAATCCTGCCACAAACCCAAATGACATGCAGGCATTGGTGAATCAAGCCGCAATTGCATTAGAGCGTTCCATGCTGTTAGCAGAATCACGCCGCCAAGCCATTGAAATCAAAGCCGCATATGACACACTAGAAGAAACATACGACCAAACTTTAGCATCATTAACTTCGGCACTCGATGCACGCGATAGAGAAACAGAAGGTCATAGCATTCGCGTTAGTCATTTGGCTGTAAAACTTGGCGAAATGCTTAAGTTTTCTAGCGAGCAATTAAAAGTTTTAGAACGCGGTTCGTTATTACATGATATTGGAAAAATTGGTATCAGCGATACGATTTTGCATAAGCCCGGCAAACTCAATGATGAAGAATGGAAGTTAATGAAATTGCATCCTGACATTGGCGCAAAAATTGTAGAAGGCATTCCATTTTTAGAAGATACCATTCCGCTCATTCGTCATCATCAAGAAAGATGGAATGGCACAGGATATCCAAGTCAATTAAAAGGTGAGGAGATTCCAATTTTGGCGCGTTTGTTTTCAGTAATTGATGCCTTCGATGCATTAACCAGCAATCGCCCGTATCGTCAAAAAATTTCTACAGAAGAAGCGTTAATTTATTTGCGCGAACAATCAGGAATTTTATTTGACCCGACCATTGTAGATGCGTTTGAAAAAATGATAGTTGAAGACCCTGCTGTTATTGCGGTTTCTGATTAATTATTTCAAAACTTTCGCAAACGCATCAATCGTTTTTTTCATACCTGTATCATCAACCCAATAATGAGTCACCAAACGAAAGCGACGTGGAGCCGTCCAATCTACCAGCACACCATATTTTTTGATTTCATCAATGATTTGATTATCGGTCAAAGCAATATGATTTGAAATATTAAAGTAAACCATATTAGATACAGGTTCCGCTTCTAAAACCAGACCTGCAACCTGTTTCAGACCATCATATATTTTCTTAGCCCGAGCATGGTCATCACCCAATCGCTTTGTCATTTTTTCTAACGAAATTAATCCAGCAGATGCAATCACACCCACTTGACGCATTCCCCCACCTAACATTTTTCTCAAATGCCTTGCACGATTGATAAATTTTTCTGTTCCAACCAACATTGAACCAATTGGTGAAACTAAACCTTTGCTCAAACAAAACATGACCGAATCAGCAGAAGCGACTAAATCTTTTACATCTACATTTAATGCTGTTGCCGCGTTGAAAATTCTTGCGCCATCAATATGGAATGCTAAATTATTTTCTCTGGCAATCTCACCAACGTGATTTGTATATTCCACAGTTAATGGAACACCACCACAAACATTCTGCGTGTTTTCAAGACAAATCAATTTTGTAATTGTATGATGTACATCTTCACTTTGAATCGAAGCGCGGATGTCATCTAATGCCAATGTGCCATCTTTTTGATTCGGCACGGGATGAGGTTGAATCCCACCCAGCGCAGACATTCCGCCTGCTTCATTCAAATAAATATGTGATTTATCGCCAAGAATGACTTCATCGCCACGCTGGCAATGCACCATTAAAGCAATTAAATTCCCCATCGTTCCTGATGGAACAAAAAGTGAATCTTCTTTGCCAAGCATTTTTGCGGCTTTTTCTTGTAGTTCATTAACAGTCGGGTCGTCCATGTAAACATCATCACCCACTTCAGCCTCTGCCATCGCTTCGCGCATTTCAGGTGTAGGTTTGGTGACTGTGTCTGAGCGAAGGTCTACAAATTCTTCATTCATATTTTCTTACATCCTCCAAAACATGTTTCAATTCATCCGGCAATTCTGCTTCAAAAACATGAGGCTTAGTTTCATTTGGCAAAACAATACTCAGTTTTGCGGCGTGGAGAAAATGCCTGTTAATTTCAACGGTTATGCTTTTCTTTCCATAAATCGAATCGCCAACAATCGGACAACCTAAAAATTGGCAATGCAAACGGATTTGATGTGTTCGCCCAGTGAGCGGGTGAAACTCAAGCAATGTATGATTTTTAAATGTTTCGAGCGTTTTATATTCACTAACGGCTTCACGTCCCTTACCAGGTGGAACTATCGCCATTTTTTTTCGATGACGTGTGTCTCTGCCAATAGAAGCCTCTACTCGACCTGATGGTGTAGGTGGCTTTCCATCTACAAGCGCAAGGTATGTTTTCTCAACTGTTCGCAAGCGGAATTGGTCTTGCAACCAATTATGTGCTTGTTCATTTTTTGCAAGAACTATTAAGCCGGATGTTTCTTTATCTAAACGATGCACAAGACCGGGGCGTTCTTCACCGCCGATTCCTTCTAAATCGGGGTCATAACCCAACACTGCATTGACAAGCGTCCCCGAAGAATGACCCGCCGCCGGATGAACTACCATTCCAGCCGGTTTATTGACCACAATCAAATCATCATTTTCAAAAACAATATTTAAAGGAATATTTTCGCCAACTAAACCGCTTGGCACTGGTGGAGGAATCCGTACTTGAATTTCAAATCCATTTTCAATTAATTGACCAGATTTTTTTGCAGGCACATGATTGACCAAAACAAAACCTTCAGCAATCAAGCCTTGCAAACGTGCGCGTGAAAATTCTGGCAAGCAAGAAACGAGGAATTTATCTAATCGCTCTGCGCTTCCTTCATCATAAATAAAAATTTCAACTCGTTCATTATTCACTTTTCACTGCTCACTGACAACTGTTCATTGTTTTCTATTTTCTTATTGGCTTTTTCTTTCCGTTCTTGAATCCACACGCCGATTAATAAAACCACCACACCTATTGAAATAGAAGCATCAGCAATATTAAATACAGGGAAAGTGCCAACGGAAATAAAATCAGTCACTTCATTATTTAGCAAACGGTCAATTAAATTTCCAACCGCGCCACCTAATTGCAAGCCCAGCGCTAGTTTCAAAAATAAACCTTCTTTTTCTACTTGTGGATAGTAATAAATAATTGCCCCAATCACAATAAATGCCAACACTTTGAAAACCTGATTGCCATCTTGAAACATACCAAACGCCGCACCGCTATTGCTCCAATGCACAAAACGCGCATACGGACTCAACCAACTTAACCATTCTGGCAACCATTGGCTTCCAAATGGAATATGCTCACGCACTAACATCTTCGTCCATTGGTCTAAGCCGACAGAAACGCCAGCAACGCCAAACAAAATTAAATAATCTTTTACTTTGGAATTCAACATGCACCTCAATTAAAAATAGTCCGCCTATTGTAACCCAACAAATACACGTGGCACGCGCGCGCTAATGTTCGTCATAACTTCATATTCATTCGTGCCAGTCCAATCCGCAAAATCTTCAGCAGTGATTCCATCACCCAATAAAATCACTTCATCACCAACTTTCACATTATCATCTTCCACGTTGACCATAAACTGGTCCATGCAGATTCTGCCCACTTGTGGATATTTTTTCCCATTGATGATGACTCTTGCTTGATTTGTCATGCGACGAAAATATCCATCAGCATAGCCGCAAGGAATCGTCACAATCCGCTTCGGACTCCCTTCTACTTGGTACAGTGACCCATAACTTACACTTCGCCCCGGCTGTGTGATTTTGCTGTACGCCACTTTGGATTTCCATGTTAATGCAGGTTTTACATCTATTTTTTTTTCAATATCTCTTGATGGATAAACACCATAAAACAAGACACCAGGGCGAACCATATCCAAATGTGCTTCGGGTAAATTTAATATTCCGCCTGAATTACAAACATGACGAAGTGGAGTTGGCAAACTTCTTTTTTCGTAAAATCGTAAAACTTCTTGAAAACGTTCAAGTTGGATTCTGGAATCAACTAGCTTGCTAGTTGCAATCGGCAAGCCGATTGACTCCATATTGACTTCTGAATTTGCTAAATGTGTATAAATTCCTTCTATGCGCACAAACTGGCTACACGCAAGGGATTGAGTCAAAAATGATTCGGCTTCGTACTCATGCACGCCAACTCGTTCCATGCCTGTATCAATTTTCAAATGCACTTTAATCGTTTGACGACGAGATAATGCTAAATGGTCAGTAGCAGTTAACAAGTCAGGTGATGAAGCGGTTAGAGTTAAGTCATAATCAAAAAAAAGTGGGAGTTGTTCGATCAAAGTTCCACCCGCAACCAGAATCGGTTTTTTGATTCCAAGATTTCTTAAATGAATCCCCTCCTCCACTAATGCAACGCCAAAATAATCTGTGTGCGGTTCGATAAACGGCGCAACACCATCAATGCCATGACCATAAGCATTGGCTTTGACCATGACCATGATTTTTGTTTTGCTGTGTGCGCGAATGTTTTGTAAATTTGTTTTGAGTTGATTGAGATTGACTTCAAGAAAAGTTGGACGCATATTATTTTTTGTACCAATGATATTCTACATCGGGTTCAGATTCAGGTGGCGGGCTGACTCCAATTTTTTCGGCGACAAAATTATTTTTTTCATAAAACGCGCGTGACATTTTATTGGCTTGATTCGTGTATAGCCAAAGATGATTTGGTGAAAGTGTTTTTGCGAATTCAAGTAATGCTGTGCCAATCCCTTGACGATGATATTGTGGGTTTACATATAAGCGGTCAATAAAATCGTTTTGCATACCAAGAAAACCAACTGGTTGTTGATTTAGTTCATACACCCATATTTTATTTTCAGGTACAACAACATTCTTAAAATATTCACGTGCGCCTTGAAATTCATGCTTCATGCGCTTTACTAATTCTGGTTCAGCAACTTGCACTGCTTCAAACCAAAATTTGACAATGAGTTCAAAATCTTCTTCTTTGTAGGGTCGAATCATGTTCCTCCAAAAATAAAACAGACGGTTAAGCCGTCTGTTTTATTTTACTTTATTAGATAGTCACGCTACAAGCGTGCCCTACACATTATTTTACATTGCGCCATGTATTGCACCCATCACAAGGAATGTGACAAGATGATTACCTGCTTCATAAAACCAAGCAGGGACTCTATCGGCAAAGAGTTTGTTGGTTAAGCTGGATGGGGCTATGAAACCAAGCCACAGCCAAAAACCTGTCATTGCGCCAGATGACCAATTCCCTGCGCCCATAGCATCGGTCATAAAGCCCATGAAGATTGCTTGAATAAGAGAAGCGATGATAGTCCCGCCCCAGGTTGCCATCATGCTAGCAGAACTTCCTTTAGACATGTCTTGCATGTCTTTTTCTGTTTTGCCAATGGCTTTCCACCATGTATTAAAAAATACCTTCGGGCTAAACCACACGCCACCAATCACCATGCTAGCAACAAGACACAAAACAACTGCTAACCAATTAATTGAACTGAAATCCATTTCTGCCTCCGTTTTATTTGTATTGGCACGCGCCAATTGATATAGGGATTATAACAGAAAATTTGTTCTATATTAAGATTATTCATTAAGATGAAGAAAAACTGCTAACTTCTTGATTGTAAAAAATATTGTAGGGTTAAGTCTGATTTTGTATTTGATTTGAAAAATCAATTTTTCAAGAATATATCTCCAATTCTTTTTGTAAAGCCGAAGCCAATAGATAGGTTTTGAGTCGGTTGCAAAAGTACGTTTGTATGAAGATTCGCCTGCTAAAAAATCGTATGTGTTAATATTTTTTTTGGCATTATGCAAAATTGCCAGGTAATGAGAAACTAAGCCAGGACGGTAATTGTTATTACTTTGGTAATTAAAGCCGCTTTGATAAAACAACACATCTCCGTTATAAACGAATGAGTAAATATAGCCTATATCCATTTGGTCGGTGTAGATATGTAGCAGTTGAATTTCACCCTTCGAGAATCTTTTTTTGATTAAGTCCTGATGAAATTGATACAAGTAAGGGTTAGCAAATGCACCATCCCAGCCTCTTTTTTTCCATTCGATTTGATGGTATTCAGCCAGTTTATTTAACAAGCCAAGTGCTTCCTCTACAGTTGCAGATTCATGAATATGAATGTTTTCTTCTGCCCCATATTGCTTAAGCGAACGCCGTAATTGACTCCGACGATTAGAACTAAGTAACTGCATAAAATTCAGTCCTTCTTTACGGACTTTTTGCAAGTCTACGAAGAATGAACTGGTCTCTTGGTCTATTAATACATGATAGTACTTATCTTGTTTTTCAATTAGACCAGAATCGGATACAAACTTTTGGGAGATACCCGGAAGTGTCAATTCATCCCAGTCCAGACTAAGCATGTATTGCATGACTTCTGTAAAGTTTATTGAAATCACAGAATCATAAAGCATTGAATTGTATTCTATGTATAAACTATCATAAGAATGATGAGCAGTAGCATTTAATGCAAAAGATTTATAAGGAAGAAAACCATATTTTCTTACTTTTCTTCCACCAAGAAAAAAAGCCACCATAGGTTGTTGGTTTTGATAGCCAACATGCAATGTTATTCTAATATCAGATGGCAAACTTGCTAACCAAACAGAAATCCACCCCCATGAAGTGAAATAACTATGCGCGGAGCGTTTTTCTAAATCAAGCCATATTTCTTGTACCTTCTCAAATTCAGAAAAGGGGTTATAGGTCTTAAAACTTATTTCATTTGAGCTTTCATCTGTCATACAGGTATTATATCTTCCCTGCTACGTAATCAAGTACGTCAATTTTCGTTAATATGCCAATGGGTTTATTCTGCTCAACCACAATCAGCGCCAAGCCAGCAGTTAAGGATGGCATGGCTTCTTCTAGTAAAGTTTCAGGCGGGAAGACTGCACTTGCTTTTTGAATGAGACTATCAATTGGCTCATCGTTGCTATGGTCGTGTTCTTCTAGTAAGTGACTCAACAAATCTACTTCTTCAATGAGTCCTTTGAGGTTGCCATTTTGGTCAATGACTGGCATTTGTGAGACAGCATTTTGATGCATCACATTGACCACTTTGCGAATCGAGTCGCCTAAGGTGGCGGTAAGTAACTGTTTGTTTGGTTTCGCAAGCAGAAGGTCGCCTAGAGCCGTTTCTCCAAATTCCATGCTGAGGAATCCAAATTCACGCATCCATTTATCATCATAAAATTTTGAGAGATAACGTGAACCAGAATCAGGCAGAATGACAACAGGTAAACGGTCACCTTTTAATTTTTTACAATATTTAATTGCACCCGCAATTGCTGAGCCAGATGACCCACCTGCAAAAATACCTTCTTGGCGAACCAATTGACGTGCCCATAAAAATGATTCGCGGTCACCAGCACGTTCGATTGCATCTACATAATTAATATCCATTGTAGATGGCAAAAAGTCTTCACCAATGCCTTCAACTTTATACGTTTTGGGATATGCACCCGGCGGAATGACTCCTTTGTTTTGCCAAATTTCAGTGAGAATAGAGCCTTCAATATCCACACCAACAATGGTGATGTTTGGATTTTTTGATTTTAGATAACGACCAACACCTGTGATTGTTCCACCTGTGCCAATGCCGATAATAACATCAGTTAATTTTCCTTCAGTCTGTTCCCACAATTCTGGACCCGTGCTTAATTCATGTGTCTTTGGGTTATCAGGGTTGTGATACTGATTTGCTAAAATGGCATTTGGCGTTTCACGTGCAAACTTTTTTGCGACTTCATAATAAGAGCGTGGGTCTTCGGGACCAACTGCTGTTGGCGTAATAACTACTTTTGCACCATAAGCACGAAGTAATAATATTTTTTCATTGCTCATTTTGTCAGGCATGACGAAGATGGTTTTATAGCCTTTCAGTGCAGCAGCGATTGCTAACCCAACTCCGGTGTTACCTGAGGTCGCTTCGACAATGGTTCCGCCTGGTTTTATTTCTCCACGCTTTTCTGCTTGCTCGATGATATTCGCACCAACTCTATCTTTAACCGAGCCACCGGGATTCATAAATTCTAATTTTGCATACAATGGAACTGGTAAGTCTTTTCCGATTCGTTCTAACCTGACAAGTGGTGTATTCCCCATTGCCCCTAGTACGTTGTTGAATACTCGTTTTTCTTTTGATTCTTTTAGAACAATCATTCTCTCTCCTTGGTTAGGGTTGAGGATATTTTACCAAACAAAAAAGCGGACATCATTGCTGATGTCCGCTTTTTATCAAACTAAACTTTATTGAACAGTGAAATTGACTGTAGCACTCAAAACCCCGTTGAAAAGAATTTCAACTTGATATGTGCCTGCGGGCCAGCCACCAGAAGGAGCAGGGAAGAAGAAATAAATCGTGCCGTTGAAAGGCGCGTCTGCTTCGCTTACGGTAATATCTGCTTCATCGAGGAAGAAGTTGGGGTCTAACCCATCGGCATTGACCGCTGTCCAACGTGAGGTGATGACATTTCCAGCCGCGCCGTTTGATAAATCACTGACGACATATACTGTATCAAATGCGCCAAAGGTAGAACTAGTTTGCGTTCCATCTTGGTCAAATGAAGTGCGGGAATTGCTTAAGGTCGGCTCACCACTAAGCGCACAGGCTAATTGCACAATAATCAGCATTAATGCCGCGAGCAAAATTGAAAACTTTTTTGTATTCATAGATACATTCTCCTTTTGAAATATAGATGATTATACATCACCGTTCAGTAAATCTGTTCCCCTATTTGGGCTATTACTATGAAGCCTATAAAGGACGTAGAAGTTAAGTTTAAGTTCTTGAGAGCAATGACCAAGTTCAAGGTCAGGAGAGAGGCGGTGTTGAAGAGTCGTATCAAGCATAAGATAGAAAAGTCTAATTAAATAGGAGCATCTATTGATAAGATTAGGGTTATATTAGAAGGTATTAGACTGCTTGACTTTGGTTCTTCATTTATTGTATAGTATTCAACGGCAATACAAAAAGGCACCGCCACAGGCTGTGTCTTTTCTTTGCGAAACTCGCAGTTTATAAATTTTATTTGCAAGGAGAGGCAATGATTAAAGTTAGTGGTCTCACGAAAGACTATGGCGCACGCCGCGCTGTCCACAATTTGAATTTCAACGCTCAACAAGGCGAAATTGTGGGATTCCTCGGGCCTAACGGTGCCGGGAAAACAACGACCATGCGAATCTTGACCGGTTACATGCCGCCCAGTGATGGCGAGGCGATTGTGGCTGGTTATGATGTGGTGGAAGAATCGCTTGAAGTTCGTAAACGAGTGGGCTATTTACCAGAGACAGTGCCATTGTATACAGATATGGTTGTATTTGATTATCTGAAATACATGGGCGACTTACGCCGACTGCCCGATGTGGAAGACCGTGTAGATGAAGTGTTAGATATGGTCGGCTTGTTAGACCGTGCGCAAGGCTACATTGGCAATTTATCAAAAGGTATGCGCCAACGAGTTGGTTTGGCACAAGCGCTTTTGCACAGCCCAGAAGTGCTGATTCTGGATGAACCAACAATTGGTTTAGACCCCAATCAAGTGGTGGAAGTGCGTGAGTTGATTCGTGAAATTGGCAAAGAAAAAACTGTTTTACTTTCTACCCACTTGCTCAATGAAGCCCAAAACCTGTGCGACCGTGTGTTGATTATTAATAAAGGCAAAATCGTAGCGGAAGATACCACCGAAAACTTACAAGCCCGCTTGCTTGGTGCTGAGCGTGTGGTTGTCAAAGTGCGTGGCGATGGCGACCAATTGGCTGACACTGTTAAAGAAGTCAAAGGTGTTCGCAAAGTAGAAACCCTTGAAGATGGCGCAGTAGAATTTGAATTTGCTTCTGGTAAAGACTTACGCCCCGAAGTTGCTAAGCATGTCATCAAAACTGGCTACGATTTGCTCGAACTTCGTCCGCTAGGCATGAGCCTTGAAGAAATCTTCATTGAACTCACCAGCTATGATGGTAAAAAGAAGTAGAGAGGCACCATGAATAATATTTGGACAATCGCAAAACGCGAATACGATAATTACTTTAATAGCCCCTTGGCATATGTCGTGATGCTTGCCATCCTTTTGCCATTGGGAATTTACTTTGTGCTCATTTTGTTGTTCAGCTCCCAAAATGCTTTTATGGGTGGAGGCACCGCTCCAGACACATTGCAAATCAATTGGCTATTCATCTTTTTGATGGTGTTTCTCGCCCCGGCAATTACTATGCGCCTCATCTCTGACGAAGCACGTATGGGCACACTTGAACTGATGCTCACTGCCCCAGTCAAAGACTTTGAATTTGTAGCAGGAAAATGGCTCGGCGCAATGATGTTTGTACTGACCGCCGCACTAGTAACTTTAATCTTCCCAATTGTGCTGAATAATTTTGTCTCACCAGGTTTAGACTGGAAAACTGTCATATCTTCTTATATTGGTTTGATTCTGGTCGCATCCGCAATGTTGTCATTAGGCGTCGGCATCTCTGCTATATTCAGCAACCAATTCGCCGCGTTTTTCGTCACGCTCGGCTTGTTCTTCTTCCTATGGTTTTTTGTCAACATGCCAGCGGGTTTAATTCCAGAAAGCAGTGATTTACTGAACTACCTCAGCATGTCTTATCACTTTTCACAAAATATCAATCGTGGTTCGATGACCCTCGCGGGAATTACCTATTACCTAAGCCTCACCGCTTTAGGCTTATTCATCGGCACCACTGCAATCGAAATTCGGAGATGGCGCTAATGGCTGGTAAAAAGAAAAACCCAAACGCACAATACGCTTTCGCGGCGCTCATTGTCGCACTTATTGCTTGTGTTGCCACAGGCTTAATTGGCTCGTCAAAAATCTTGACTGGTATTGGCATGTTCAGCTTATCTGATGAACAAATCGAAACCGTCAACCTTGCTTTTCAGATTAGCATTGCCCTTGTCATTTTAGGACTCGCCGCTTACGCGATTCTTGCTCCTGATGCAATTCGCCGCTTCTTAACTGGACGACAAGCTAGGTACGGTTCCAACTCGCTGATTCTTGCTTTGTCATTCATTGGCATTCTCTTCGCTACAAACTACATTGTTTACAACAACCAAGATTTCTTAGGCGCACCCTGGGATTTTACAGAAGATAAATCCAACACCCTCGCGCCCGAAACGCTCGATATTCTCAACGCCTTGCCTGAAAACATAAAAGCAACGGCATATTACTCAAACGCCATCAACCCACAATCTGCCCAAGAATTACTACAAAAGTTTAAGAACAACAGCAATGGTAAGTTTGATTACGTCTTTGTTGACCCCAATCAAAACCCAGTAGAAGTTCGCCAAGCAGGTATCACAGGCGATGGCAAAATCTTGCTTCAAATGGGTGAAGCGAAAGAAATTGCTTCTAGTGCTAGCGAATCAGAACTCGCTCGTGCCATGATTCGCCTCATCAACCCTACCCAAAGAATAGTGTACTTCTTACAAGGGCATGGTGAAGCAACTTTGAATCCAGCCGATGAACGTAGTTTCACCACCGCCCAACAAACGCTGGAAGAAAAAAATTATGTGGTGAAACCACTCAATCTTTTATCCGAGACTGAAATTCCTGCCGATGCCGAAGTGATTGTAGTGGCAGGTCCACAAAAACCGCTCTCACAAGATGAAGTAAACATGCTCAAAGGGTTTGTAGATAAAGGCGGTTCATTGGTTGTAATGCAAGACCCCAGAGCCTTAACAGAATTTGGTACTGCCTACGACCCAATTGCCAAATACCTCAGGCAAGATTGGGGCATCATTATCAACAATGACTTAATCTTAGATTTTTCTGGCACAACCGACAATCAACTTAATGCTGTATCAGAAAGTGCCAATATGCACCCAATTACACAAAACTTGAGTCAAAATTACGCGGTGATTATGCCCAATGCCCAAAGCTTAAACATGGAAGCCTTAGACTCTGTAGATGTAGTTGTGACCCCATTAATTTTCACCTCAGCAAATTCGTATGGTGAAACGAAGTTAGATGTTTCAGAAGGTGAACAAATTCAATATGACGAAGGAATAGATAACATAGGTCCGCTCAATATGGCAGTGGCAGGCGAAAACTTAACCACCAAAGGTCGGGTGGTTGTGTTTGGCAATTCACTCTTTGCCGTCAATGCCTATTTTGATGTATATGGGAATGGCAACTTCTTCATCAACTCGTTGGATTGGGCGGCTGAGCAAGAAAACTTAATCAACCTCACCACTCGCCCACAAACCCAACGCATCTTCCTCCCGCCATCACAATTGCGTTTCTTAATCCTAGGCGTAGTGATGATTATTGTTATCCCCGGCATGGTTGTGTTCTTCGGCATTTCTTCATGGATTGCCCGCCGCAGAAGAGGTTAATCCGTATGGCTTCACGCAAAACCAAGAAAAAACAAAAGCCAACCAAACCCGTTTTTAGCACTGGCACATTAATCACAGTGATACTCTTCGTGGCAATCCTCGGTGTTGCATACATCATCAACAATAATGCCGAAACAGCCACCGAAGCAGAAATTACACCTACTGCCGAAGAAATGTTTTTGTTCGACTCAACCAACATCGTAACCAGTATTGAAGTGCAACCAAAAGATAGTGAAACCGCCAAAATAGAACGCAGAGAAAATGTTTGGGTAGTTGCCAAGCCCCTAGAGCAAGAAGCAGATACAGGTCTGGCTGAAGCGGCGGCAACACAAGTATCGGCTTTGAAAATCATCCAAGAAATCGAAGGCGACCCATCTACCTTTGGGCTTGATAATCCGTCTTATATCATCACGATTAAGTTTGAAGATGGCACACAAAACACGCTCGAAGTTGGTGATAGCACCCCCACAAACAACGGCTACTATGTGAGGCTAGACAAAGAAAAAATAATGATACTTTCTTTGAACGGGATTAATTCTTTGACGACTTTGGCAACATTCCCACCATATTTGAGCACGCCGACACCAACGTTTACGCCTCTTCCCCCGACCGAAACTTTGGTGCCTACTATTGAGGCGACTGCTACGCCGTAACCTTTTATCGAGTCAAATGGCTTGCCATTTGACTCGATAACGTAATACAAAAGCATTGCAAAGCCTCAGAAAGGTGCAAAAGTATTGCTTTTCACCTTAAAACATTGTATTCTAATTGTGGTTTATTTATAAAAAATTTAGTGAAAGTTGGATTTGCGAATGGATGTAGAAAAAATTTTGATTGGCGGCGATGATGAAGAAGAATTTCCCGCAATCGCACGGCTGATTGAACTAGGGCGGCAAAAATCGTATGTGACTTTAGACGACATTC
>JAEURG010000072.1 GCA_016789345.1 Anaerolineales bacterium
CGGTGTCATTGGTGCGTATGTATTAACTTCAATAGATGGCGACATCATCAAACCTTATATCGCCGTATACCTTTTGGTGATGGGTGGCGTGATTATTTACAAAGCCTTCACCATGATTCCACGCAAAAAGCCTGATGAATATCATGGACCACGCATCGGTATTCTCGGTTTTATTGGCGGTTTTTGTGATGCAGTTGGTGGTGGTGGCTGGGGACCCGTAGTCACTTCCACATTAGTAGCACGCGGAAAACATCCATTAATGACAATCGGTTCTGTCAACTTTACAGAATTTTTTGTAGCATTGGGTCAATCTATTTTATTTATCCTTGCATTAAGTTTTGGCGAATACTGGAGAATTATTCTAGGCTTACTTATCGGCGGCGCAGTTGCCGCCCCCATTGCCGCAACACTCGCTAAAAAATTACCAGCAAAAATATTGATGATTATCGTCGGTACGCTGATTATTCTTTTGAGTATCAGAACGCTTTACCTCACTTTTCAAGGCGGCTAACAAGCCGCCTTTTTCTTTAAGTTATAATCTTTGATGATGAAATTCACTCGCATTCTTCTGATTACGTTCACGCTTCTAACCTTCGTTCTGCCTGTTTTTGCACAAGGAAACAGCTCCACTGCCCTCATCCTGACTGCTGAAGGACCCATCATGCCGCCCATGTTGGAATATATCAAACGTGGTATTGAACGTGGTGAACGAATCGATGCTGAGGTCATCATTATTCAACTCAACACCCCCGGCGGAAGTGTTGACACCATGCTCAAAATCATGGCGGAAATTCGAGCAAGTAAAGTGCCTGTTGTCGTTTATGTAGCACCGCGCAATGCCATTGCCGCAAGTGCCGGTGCCATGATTACCATGTCCGGGCATATCTCTGCTATGGCACCAGAAACATCTATCGGCGCGGCAAGCCCAATCACCAGTTCAGGTGAAAATTTAGATTCTACTTCTGATAGAAAAGCCAAAGAAATTATTAAAGCCGCCATTCGCTCTTATGTGATTCCGCGTGGAGAAGAAGCATTGACATTGGCTGAAGCCATGATTGATGATGCCATCGCCGTCACTGCCAATGAAGCCCTTGAAGCAAACTTAATAGACTTCATCGCTGATGATGTGGAAGATTTATTACAAGCATTAAACGGCTTCACCGTTCAAATGGATAGTGGCGAGCGCACTTTGAACACCAGCAACATTTTAGAGCAATCCCTCAACATGAGTTTTATTGAAGGGCTTCTGCTTTTACTAACAGACCCGAACATTGCATTTCTTTTATTAGCCATTGGCGTGCAAGCCATCTTAATTGAAATTTCCACACCGGGTGGTTGGGTAGCGGGCTTTATCGGCGCGGTGTGTTTAACATTAGCCACTTATGGTTTAGGCGTGTTGCCAATCAATTGGTTTGGTATTATCTTCTTAATCATTGCATTTATATTATTTGTTTTAGATATTCAAGCCGCCGCGCATGGCGCGCTCACTACGGCTGGCGTTGCATCATTTATTGTTGGCGCATTGGTTTTATTTAATTCTCCCGGCACGCCTGAATTTCAACGTGTATCTGTTCCGCTTGTGGTTAGCACAGGAATCTTTTTAGGTTTAATCTTTTTTACCATATTGGCGTTTGCTTTACGCGCTTTAAGAAATGCAATCCAAGTTGGGAGTGAGAGTCTGTTGGGGAAAACAGGAACAGCTCGAACGTCTATAAAAGAAGCGGGGCAAGTACAAGTAGAGTCAGAATTATGGAGTGCATCCAAATCAAAAGATTCAGCATCCATCGGTAAGGGCGATTTGATTGAAGTCGTCGAAGTTCGTGGATTGAGATTAATCGTAAAGAAAAAATAACGCAATGTAAATCGCTTCAAAAGGACCTTATGCCTGCTACCCCAACCCGAGACAGAATTATCCCCGCAACCGATGTGCGCCCACTGCGCCGCCCAGAGTGGATTAAGGTGCGTGCACCTGCCGGTGAAAATTATGAACGTATTCAAAATTTAATGCGCTCGAAATCTTTGCACACCGTTTGCGAAGAAGCGATGTGCCCGAACTTGGGTGAATGTTGGGGAAGTGGCACTGCAACATTTTTAATGCTCGGTGATGTTTGTACACGCACTTGCGCATTTTGTGACATCAAACATGGCAAACCGAGTTTGATGGATTGGGGCGAAGCCGAACGCGTGGCGCAAGCAGTAAAGTCAATGAATTTGAATCATGCTGTAATTACATCTGTGAATCGTGATGAAAGAAAAGATGGTGGCGCACCAATCTTTGCGATGGTGATTCGCAGAATTAGGGAATTACAACATGGTTGTTCAGTAGAAGTGTTGATTCCAGATTTCAAAGGTAGTATTGAAGCATTAAAAATTGTGATGGATGCTCGACCTGAAATTTTGAATCATAATGTAGAAACAGTTCCGCGTTTATTCAAAACCGTGCAACCACAAGATAATTATGATTGGGCGGCGAAGACTTTATCTAATGCAAAAAAACTTGACCCCGAAGTTTTGACAAAATCAGGCATTATGCTTGGGCTTGGCGAAACGATGGATGAAGTTAAAGAAGTGATGTGTGACCAAAGAAGTTGGGGTGTAGATATTTTGACGATTGGTCAATACTTGCAACCTAGCAAAAAGCACATGCCGATTGACCGTTATTACACCATGGAAGAATTTGCTGAATTACGAGAATATGGAAAAGAAATTGGCTTCCAATGGGTTGAGTCAAATCCGTTGGTGAGGTCTTCATATCATGCCGCAGAACAGGTCCGCGCGTTGAGTGTGGTTCATCGAAAGTTGTATGGAGAGCAAGTTAGTAAATAGTAATTGGTGAATAGTAAAAGAGACAGTCATCTTAAAGGTGACTGTCTCTTTTTTTTATTTATTATCTTGCATTTGCATTTTATACTTTTTGAGTGCATTCCAGCCAACAAGCATTTTCTCTTTTTCATCCCACAAACGGAAGTATAAAGAATTCAAACTGTCTTTGAATGTCAGCGGTTCAATTTGGAAGATAGGGTTTTCGTTATGACATTCTTCTAATTTGTAATTTGGAATCTTCGGGCTGAGATGGTGAATGTGATGAAAACCGATATTGCCAGTAAACCATTGAAAAAGTTTTGGCAATTTATAAAATGAACTACCGTCCATACCTGCTTTGAAAAATTCCCAATCTCTATGTCTTTCCCAATATGTGGGTTCAAAGTTATGTTGTACATAAAATAACCAGACACCCGTTCCACAAGTAATTAACAAAATGGGAAGTTCAACGAGTAAATAGGCTTGCCAGCCAATGTGATAAATTGTCCAACTGATGAATGCCAGCAAAGCAATGTTTGTCCAAATGACACTGTTCTTTTCACGTTTACCAGCCACGTCTTTTTCCCAGAAGCGATGCGTAAAGACAAACACTATCATGGCTCCGATAGTAAATAAGATGATTGGATTTCGCATGATTCGATATCCAAATTTTTTATACCAAGGGGCGGCAAGGTATTCTTCAACGGTCATTGTATAAACATCACCAATACCACGACGGTCTAAATCACCTGCAGTAGCATGATGAATAGCATGGGAATGTTTCCAGTGAAAGTAGGGAGTCCACACTGCTACACCTAGTAACAAACCCAAACGGTCATTTGCCAACTTGGTCTTAAAGAAAGAGCCGTGGCAACAATCATGGAAAATGATAAACATGCGCACCATGAATCCTGCGGCGGGAATAGTCAGTAATAAAGTCAACCAATATCCAATTTCTAAACTACGATATGCCAAATACCAAAGTACAAAAAATGGGATGACAGAGTTAAAGACTTGCCATAAACTACGCCATGTATCTGGGTGTGCATATTTTGAGACGATGCTCTGCCATTTGATATTTCCAATGCTCATTGTGGTTCTCCTTTTATAAAAACCTTTGCCACAGAGAACACGAGGTCACTGAGAAAATTCATAAAAAAACTCTGTGAACTCTGAGTCTCGGTGGCTAATTTTATTTTGTACCAATCATACTCTCATATTCCAAAAATGCGGTGATTCCGTTTATCCAATTTTGCAAACCGTCTATTCGAATAGATGGGTCTTCACAATTGCTATAAATTCCACCTTTATATTTTTCTATCATTTCATCCGTGATTTCAAAATTACAGTTGTTGTTCGGTAACTGACGTGCCGATACAAAAGTGATAAATGTTTGAATTTCACGTTCTATCCATTCCGAATCAATATTAGATAAGTAAAATGATTGTGCAATTAATGAGAGCGCTTCAATCTTTGTGGCAGTGGAGGTGCTAGTATTAGCAGGATTCAACGAGCGAACCTGACCAGCAATAATCACATTTGCAATTTCAGTTGCATAAGCAATATCGTCTTTATTTAGTTTATCTAAACGAGCAAGCAAAGCAAAGGCGTGCGCATGTTTATGGTCTTCGGTGATAGGTTGAGTCATCATGTAATCATTAATTTCATGCGCTTGCTCTAACCAGAAATCATTTTCTGTCATTTCATATAACTGTAACAATGCCACTAAACTTTCGCCGTTAAACGTTCCGACAAAATAATTTTCATCTACAATACCACCAAAGTGCGGGTCAAATGAATGATAAAAGCCGCCATCAGGTTTGCGCATGGATACAATGAAATAACCTAAGTCAATGGCTATGGCAATTAAATTTTTATCTGTAAGTGTAAAACCACTCGTGGCTTGCCAGCGTTTATAAATCGCATCAATCGTCATTGACGCGCCACCTAATGGACAACTCCCATTTGTATAAAAACAAATGCCTTTGAATCGCTCAGGGTCGCTGATTAAATTCTCAAGATAATGATTCAATGCTAAGTCACCAGCGTTGCAATATTTTGAATCGCCTGAAACTCTGCAAACCGTATAAAGCGAGCCTGTGCCAGCCATCAAACGAATATCAGAAGGCGCGTAGGCTCTATCATCATTGATGATGTTCACTTGATATGATAATTCGCCGTTTGGCAATTGCTGACGCACTATATAATCTCCCGCTTCAATAATTGATTTTTTCAATGGGCTATTTTTAATTGAGATAATTTCAGGGGTGCGGATTGGAAAAGTAGTTGCTACAGGTGTAGATGTAAAACTTATTTCTACTGGCGGTTGCGTTGGGCTTGCACAAGCATAGAGTCCGTTTGCAAGAATCAGCAATGCCCAAAAAAACTTTTTAAGCATGTGAAACTTTTGCCATTAAGTCTTGCAAATTAATTTCTGCTAAAGATGAAACGGTCAAATCGCCTTGCACGTTCATCTGTGAAGTTAATCCATTCGGCACAGCCACAACGAAGATTCCAGCGCGGCGTGATGCTAAGACACCATTTGGAGAATCTTCAAACACCACCGCTTCATTTGCTTTGACTTGTAACTTGTCTAACGCTTTCAAATAAATATCTGGGTGAGGTTTGGTCTTGCCTTTTTCAACATCATCCTGACAAATAATGAAATCAAACAAATCATAAATGCCGAGCCGTTGTGTATGTGAATCAACCCATGAATGTGGTGAACTAGAACCGATGGCTACTTTGAGACTGTTTGATTTTGCAGAATGAATTAAATCCATTACACCGGGCAAAATGGAACTGGCGTGGATAATCGCATCGGATTCTCGGCGATAGCGTAAGTTCGATGAAACAGAATCAACTTTCCCCCCAGAAAGAAGCGCGAGATGTTCCGCCGCATTAAACGTCGAAATGCCATATCCGCCTACTGTTTTTGCCCATTCCTCCACAGGCAGTTCAAATCCATATTCTTTATAAATATTTTGCCAAACGGTTACTTCGGGTGTTTCGGTATCAAGAATCAAACCATCAAAATCAAAAATTAATGCCTTTAACATTTAAGGAAATCGCCTCACAAATTCTGAAATTGCTTCCCAAATTTTTAAATCACTTGCATCGTTATGAATTAAATCTAAAATATCTTTTACTGAAGAACGCATGGCACGATATTCACGTTGCGCATCTGTATCCGAATTAAAAAATCTTGTATGGTCCATCCAACCATAAATATTTAATGAAACCGAAACAAACTCTTTACCGCGTTTCAAGGTGATGCGAGCAAGGTCGGTATGTTGTTCATCAAACAAAATCATACCGCCATCATTCACTGCGCCTATTGTTTTTCCAAAATTAAACGCAGACCAATTACTCATCCGTTTCCATCCTACTCATGCGCGAAGGTTGCACACCAACATTATTCGGCACAACACGCGCAGGTTTACCTTCTTTCACCAAACGCGCCAAATGTTTCACCATCACCGCTTGCCGTTGCGATGCCTTCGCGCCTAAATCTTCTAACACAGGTTCTAACCATGTTTGATACGAACGCACATTCAAATACATTTTTCGATTTCCATTTGAAACATTTTTTATCAACGAAATTATTTTTTCTGCCACATCATCTTCATCGGGATGAATCAACGGCGTTAGCACAATGCCATACATACCCGATGTAATACTGGCAAAACATTTTAAATCTTCATGCACAAATCCACTCACACGATTCGGCGCAGGCTCAATGGGATGTAACAACTGCGGCACAATTTGATAATGCAGATTTTGCACCGCTGGCAAATGGATAGACGACATGCGCTTCCATTCCTTGCTGATAGTTGATTCTGTTTTCTGAATCTGACTCACATCCCACAGTCTTTGCCAAGCATAGACGGAAAAGCCTGATGTTCTTAACGCTGGAAAGACCTGATTGGTTTCATCAATTTCAGCCAAAACATGAAATGCTTTCCACTCACCCGCCTGACTTGTAAGATGTTCAATTAACTCAGGCAATTGCGGGTTTTGCAAATTAGATGATGGTGCTAAATATAATAATTTTGCAAACGTCTCTCCGCGTGTGTGGATAATGCCACCTAATAAAGTTGAATCTCCGCCGTTTGAAATTGCCGCATACAAATGCCGCGCTGGATTAATGTAAGCCAACAACCCCATCGCCCCTAGTGGATGCCCGCGAGTCAACGCTCGCGCACTATCGAGAGTTAACACATCATTTCGATAGCGTGCAATTGTTGGCAAATCTAAAAAATCCAAAGCGCGGACGGGCATGTATTTAATTATAAACGGGTGTGGAAATCCACACCCGTTTAATCCTTAAGATGCTAGGGAAATGAAATATTCATGAAATCTTGTGTCATCCGTCAATTCTGGATGAAACGAAGTTGCCAGCAAATGCCCTTCTTGTGCCGCGACGATTCTTCCATCTTCAAGTTGACTCAGCACTTTTGCTTTTCCATGCACTGACTCAATAATCGGCGCACGGATAAAGACTGCATGATATGGATGTTCAGTACCAGTGGCTTTGAATAATTCGACAATCTCTAAATCTGTTTCAAATGAATCAACTTGGCGACCAAACGCATTGCGTTGCACTTTAATATCCATTAATCCAAGCAGTGGCTGGTCACGCCCAATATCTTTAGAAAGAAAAATCGCACCAGCACACGTTCCCCAAATGGCATGAGACTTGCCAAACTCTTGCAATGGTTTCATCAAATCATACGCGACTGCTAATTTCCCAATCGTTGTAGATTCACCACCGGGCATAATCAAGCCATCTAAACTCTCCAAATGTTTTGGCAAACGTACTTCTGCTGTTTCCACACCAATTTTTTTCAGCATAGATATATGTTCTGCAAAATCGCCTTGCAGTGCTAAAACGCCTATTTTCATAATTCAGCTTTCGGCTTTCAGCAATCAGCTTTTAGCTAAATGCTAATCGCTGACGGCTGAAAGCTAATTTTTACCAACCACGCACTGCCAATTTTTCCGCTTCCGGCATGTGAGCGGCATTACGTCCAACCATGGCTTCCCCAAGATTCTTACTCACTTCTGCAAGAATAGAAGCATCTTGATAATGCGTCACTGACTTAACAATCGCGGCGGCACGTTTAGCTGGGTCACCTGATTTGAAAATACCTGAACCTACAAAGACACCATCCACGCCGAGTTGCATCATCAAAGCCGCATCGGCTGGAGTTGCAACTCCGCCTGCCGCAAAATTGACCACTGGCATACGACCCAATGTTTTTACTTCCTTAATTAATTCATAAGGCGCGCCATTGTTTTTGGCAAAGGTCATTAATTCTTCATCATCCACATTTTGGATTTGTTTAATGGCACCAATCACTGAGCGAGCATGGCGAACCGCTTCGACTACGTCGCCTGTACCTGCTTCGCCTTTAGTACGAATCATTGCCGCACCTTCACCAATTCTGCGTAATGCTTCACCAATGTTACGGCATCCACAAACAAACGGCACTTTGAAATTATGTTTCAAAATATGATGTTCTTCATCAGCAGGTGTAAGCACTTCAGATTCGTCAATGTAGTCAACGCCAATTGATTCAAGAATCTGTGCTTCCACAAAATGACCAATGCGACATTTTGCCATCACAGGAATACTAACCGCATCCATAATCTTCAAAATCATATCGGGGTCAGACATTCTCGCCACGCCGCCATCAGCCCGAATATCAGCAGGGACGCGCTCCAGCGCCATCACTGCGCACGCACCAGCATCTTCCGCAATCTTTGCTTGCTCGGCGTTCACCACATCCATAATCACGCCGCCTTTTAGCATTTGTGCTAAACCTTTTTTCTCAGTCCATGTTCCAGTTTTTGCTTCCATTTTGAACTCCTAGTTTTATATAGTTTAATTCTAAACAAAAATTGGACTAGGTTAAGAGCCAATAAATATTATTAAATACCCATCCAATTTTTGCTGTTTTTGTTGTTTTATAGCAATTGCCTCTATTTTTAAACCAAACCTGATGATATATTCACCATGCCAATATGATTTGGAGAGATAAAAATGCGCATTCCATTAGACCGTGAAAGTGAAACTCCGCTTTATCAACAAATCGGAAATTATTTGCGTAACGCCATTCTTTCTGGAAAGTTAACAGCCGATACGCGCCTGCCTGCCTATCGTCAACTGGCGGATGATTTGGGAGTCAACCGTGCCACAATTGAAAATGCGTATGCCATGCTCGAAGCAGATGGTTTAGTTTTTTCGCGCATGGGAAGTGGCACGTATGTTTTACCTCAACCTTTGATTTCAAAAACTGCAAAACAAAATAAAGATATTGATTTGCCTTTGTGGCAACAGAATTTTCAAACAAAAGAAACCGCTTCAAATCTTGACCTGATAGATGCTCTATTACAAGAAGCAGGGCATCTACACCCAATCAGTTTTGCTAGCGGAATTAGCGACACGCGTCAATTCCCAGCGGATGAATTTCGTAAAATTTTACAATCTGTCATGCGCCGTGACCAAATCGCCGCATTGGAATATGGTGAACGCAGTGGATATGCTCCGCTTCGAGAAGGCATTGTTCATATTCTGGCAAGTCAGGGTTTGCAAACGAATTCAGAAAGTATTTTGATTACAGCAGGTTCGCAACAAGCCATCTTTTTGGTGTCACAAGTTTTGTTAAAACCAAATGACATTATCTTAGTTGAAAACCCAACTTATTCTGTTGCCATAGATTTATTCCGTTCTTTGGGTTTTCAAATCATCGGCGTTCCAATGGATAGTCAAGGAATGCAGGTTGAAAAATTGGAAAAACTTTTACAGCAACATCATCCAAAATTAATTTATACGATTCCAAATTTTCATAACCCAACGGGAACTTGTCTCAGCAGTCCGCGCCGCCGCGAGTTGATTGTGCTTGCAGAAAGATACAATGTTCCCATTCTAGAAGATGATTTTGTGGGAGATTTACGCTATGAAGGTCATGCTCAACCTTCGCTCAAAGCGTTAGATTCAAACGGTCAAGTCATTTACGTTGGCACATTTTCAAAAATGCTGATGCCCGGCTTGCGCGTTGGCTTCATCGTAGCAGATGGACCTGTTTATGATAGTCTGCTCAATTTCAAGCGTGTCAGCGATTTGGCAACATCCACATTAATTCAACGCGCATTAGATGCTTATGTCACGGTTGGAAGATATCAAACCTATTTACATCGTTCGAATCAAACATTCCGCAAAAGACGCGATGTAATGGTAGAAGCCATTAAAAAATATTTACCTTCCAAAGTTTCATTTGATATTCCCAGCGGCGGATTATTCATCTGGTTGCGTTTGCCTGAAAAAATGTATGCAGATGAATTACTGCCTTTGGCTTGTAAAGAAGGTGTTTCATTTGTGCCCGGCAACTTTTTCTTTATTGATAATTCAGATGGCAGAGAATGGCTTCGGCTTAATTTTGCCTCTCAACCTGTGGAAGATATTGAAGAGGGAATCAAAAGATTGGGGAAAGCAATAAAGCAAATAAAAACACGGAAATAAAATCAATATGTCATTCTGAGCCGCGTTCTTGCTCTTTGCGGCGAAGAATCTCTACGATTAATCTCGGAGACCCTTCGCTATCGCTCAGGGTGACATATTTTTATAGGCATTCATTTGAATGCCTGTTTTTGATTCCCTTGACAAAAAGCCTTTAAGTGCTACAATTCGTACAATGATACAATTAGTACAATTATTAGAGAGACGATGGTAGATAAAAAACTCACCCTTCATCTAGACTTTCATTCAGGCTTGCCAATTTATAGCCAAATCGTGGAGCAAGTGCAAAGTCAGTTAGCCAATGGAATTTTGAAACCAGGCGATCAATTGCCAACCGTGCGTGCATTGGCTGAAGAATTGAGAGTCAACTTCAACACAGTGGCGCGGGCATATCGTATGTTGGATGAAGCAAGAATCATTTCAACACAGCAAGGACGTGGCACATTCATCACGGAAATTCCGTCCGCGAAAGTGACCGAAAAGTTGAAACGCGAATCATTGATTGCGTTGACGGAAAGATTTATCAACGAAGCAGAACGGTTAGGATTTTCGGCGCAAGATATAAGTCACATGGTCAGAGACAGGTTGAAGGTCAAGAAAGAAGCGAAAGAGTCATAAAAAAGGAGAATGCCAAAATGAATCTAAAAATTAATAAGT
Organism: Anaerolineales bacterium; assembly: GCA_016789345.1. Classification (GTDB taxonomy): domain Bacteria; phylum Chloroflexota; class Anaerolineae; order Anaerolineales; family Villigracilaceae; genus Villigracilis. Next base: position 10,982 of record JAEURG010000072.1, read on the forward strand.
CAAATAAAAAACAAAACGACCCGCGCATTTCACCAATTGCAGGAACATTGTTTGGTGTGTTTCTGTTGATTGCGGTGTTAGGCGTAGCATTTGGCGATGGAAAATATTCAGATGCCATTCTTGGTTCTTGGGTTGTGTTTTGGACCATCATCGCCACATACATTTTGTTTGCATTGAAAGTTGCCTCGCAATGGGAAAAAGCGATTGTGTTGCGACTCGGAAAATTCATTGGTTTGAAAGGACCAGGTTTGTTTTGGATTATTCCGATTGTAGATACGATTGCCACATGGATTGACCATCGCGTAATGGTGAGTCCGTTTGCGGCACAAAAAACATTGACCAAAGATACTGTGCCAGTGGATGTGGATGCTGTTTTGTTTTGGGTGGTGTGGGATGCAGAAAAAGCCGCGTTGGAAGTTGAAGATTATCGCGCGGCGGTAGATTGGGCGGCACAAACTGCATTGCGCGACATTATTGGTAAAAAGATGCTGGCTGATATTTTGATTGGTCGCAGTTCGATTGACCAAGAGTTACAAGCCGTGATTGACGAACGCACTACGCCTTGGGGTGTGACGGTTCAATCAGTAGAAATTCGAGATATTGTCATTCCACAAGATTTAGAGGATGCTATGTCTCGTCAGGCACAAGCCGAACGAGAACGTCAAGCGCGCGTGATTTTAGGTGAATCTGAAAAGCAAATTGCCGCATCATTTGCTGAGGCTTCGCAATCTTATATCAACAATCCAACCGCTTTGCATCTGCGTGCTATGAATATGTTGTTTGAAGGTTTGAAAGAAAAAGGCGCGTTGGTGATTGTGCCAAGCTCCGCAGTGGATACGATGAATCTTGGCGGGTTGAGTGGCATGGTCTCGCTGGCGCAAAATAATTTGCCGAAGGAATAACATGTCATTGCGAGCCCGTTGGTCGAGTAGCCTGAGCGTTTTTTGCGAAGGCATATCGAGACCATAAGGGCGAAGCAATCTTATGATTATGTTGGAGATTGCTTCGTCACAAAGAACAAAAGCGTGGCTCGCAATGACATTAGGTTTCACATGAAACATAAAGGAGAAATAAAATGAAAACAAAAACTACAATCTTTCTTGTTCTAGCATTAATTGCAATTGGGCTTGTAACAGGTTTACTGTTATGGAATCAATTGCCCGAGCAAATGGCTTCACATTGGAACGTCAACGATGAAGCCGATGGTTTCACCACAAAATTTTGGGGCGTGTTCCTGATGCCAATCGTCACGTTAGGTATGTTCGGCTTGTTTATCGTGCTTCCAAACATTGACCCGCTCAAAGCCAACATCGAACAATTCCGCGGCTCATTCAACTTGTTCATCGTGTTGATTATCGGCTTCATGTTGTATGTTCACGCGCTCACACTCGTTTGGAATCTTGGTTATCAAAATTTCAGATTCAGCGCGGCACTTCTGCCCTCTTTTGGTGTGCTGTTCATTTTCATTGGATACATGCTCAAACAAGCCAAGCGAAATTTCTTCATCGGCATTCGGACTCCTTGGACTCTTTCAAGCGATTCAGTTTGGGATAAAACGCATCGACTCGGGGGCAACTTGTTTATGCTTGTGGGAGCCTTTGCCTTCGCTGGAAGTTTTTTTGGCGGCATGGCAGCCTTTTGGCTGATGTTTGTTCCGCTGATTGGGTCTGTGATTTTTTTGGTGGTGTACTCGTATGTGCTATATCAACGTGAGACCAAAGCATAAATAAAAATAAAGACACGGCAATGCCGTGTCTTTATTCAATGTTTCACATGAAACATCAAGGAGAAATAAAATGACAAACGAAATTGAAAAATGGGAATATCGTGCTGAAACCTTTGGCGGTTTTTGGAAAGGTATCAAAATGGAAGACGTGCAAGAAATTCTAAATCAATGGGGCGAACAAGGCTGGGAAGTTGTCTCGGCTACAGGGTTTGAACAGTACAACACTATCCACATCATTGCCAAACGCCCACTTACCCGCGAAACGATTCGCAAACGCTCGATGCCTCAATTCAACTAATAATGTTTCACATGAAACATAGGAGAACAACATGACAAAACCTTTTAACTGGAAACTCTTTTTGATTTTATGGCTAGCAGGCACATTTGGCATTGTGGCTGTGATTCCATACACATTGACATTACAAAGCGGCATGTTACAAAACATAGAATTACCCATTCCTTTGCCTGTTTTACTTGCGATTCAAATTGTGCAAGGTTCAGTGATATTAGGTATCTTAACTGCTTTAGGACTATTGCTTGCAAACCGAATTGGGCTTGGCGCACCGATTATTGAAGCATGGTTGAATAAAGAATCAATCAGTGAAAAGATAAAAAGCATTTTGCCAATCAGCATCATCTTAGGTGTGATTGCAGGTGCACTGATTATCGTTTTAGATGTTTATGTCTTTCAACCTTTGTTGATTAAAGATTTAGGGGAACAAATCAATGCAATACCTGAAAATATCAAGCCGCCAGCCTGGCAAGGATTCTTAGCATCATTCTATGGTGGCATTGGCGAAGAACTTCAACTACGATTATTTTTTATGTCACTGCTGGCATGGATTGGTTCATTCATTGTTAAACCAACCAATGGAAAAGCAAACACATCTGTTTTATGGATTGCAAACATCCTTGCCGCAATTGCATTTGGTGTAGGTCATTTACCAACTGCGGCTGTGATATTCCCAGCATTGACCACGTTGGTTGTGATTCGAATCATCTTATTGAATTCACTTGGTGGAATCATTTTCGGATGGTTATATCAAACACGCGGAATTGAATCCGCGATGATTGCACATTTTTCAGCCGACATTGTTTTGCATGTATTGTTTGCGATATAACAATGTTGAAGTTATGAATCAAAATGGGTTAGCAGAATCAAGCATAAATCAAAACATGAAGCGAATTATCAAATAGAACAAATGTTCTATTTCAATTAAATAAAAAAAGAGCGACTCATCATCGCTCTTTTTGTTTTGTTATCCCAAATGCATAGGCATAATGACATGCAAGAAATTATCATCACCTACTGGTTTCACAACGCCCGGCGCATTCGCCGCGGATGTTTCCAATGCAACATTTGGCGTTTTGATAACTTCAAGTGCTTCACGTAAAAATTTAACATTGAATGCAATGAGAACACTACCGCCATCAACCGTTGCTTCAACGATAGTTTCATTTTTACCAGTTTCTTCTGAGGTTGCAGAAATTTCAACTTCGCTGGGTTGCATATCACCTTTTGATTCTTTAATATCAAGGCGAGCAACATTTGAACCTTCACGTGCAAAAATTTCTGCTTGCTTGCAAGCTTTGAGTAAAGCGGCAGTTGAAACGAGTGTGCGTGATTTGTAATTGCGCGGAATGATTTGATGATAGTCAGGGAATGTTCCATCAATCAATTGTGAAACAACTTCCACATCTTTTACGCGGAATAAAACTTGTCCGCGACTCTTTGGCACAACCATGTAAATTGGTTCTTCGGGGTCAGAAGCAACACGCGCCAATTCATTTAATGCACGCGCTGGAATAATAATGTTGATAGGGCTGGAAACTTTTTGTGCAAGTTGCGCTTTGCGAACTGACAAACGAAAACCATCTGCCGCCGCCATTGTGACATTATCTTTTTCCACATTCATCAACACGCCCATTAACACAGGTCTTGCTTCATCGGTGGATGATGCAAAAGCCACTTGATGAATCATTTCTTTGAAATCAGCGACATTCAATTGCACAGCATCTTTCATTTCAGGCGTTGGCAATGGTGGAAATTCTTGCGCATCAATACATTTAATATCATTATTGGATGTACCACCTTTGACATGCAAAGTTTGCGTTTTTACATCTAAAGTCAGTTGCACTTGGTCGCCGGGCAAGGTATTAACCAAATCTGAAAGTGTGCGTGATGGAACAGTCGTTGAACCATTTTCATCAATACGAGCAGGAATCCAACATGTGATTCCCAATTCCAAATTGGTGGCAGAAAGTCGCAAACGACCTTCATCGGTCGCAACTAAAATGTTTGATAAAACGGGGAGTGTGGTGCGCGGCGAAACGGCACGCGAAACAATACTTAACCCACGAGCCAAATTTTCTTGAAGGACAGTTACTTTCATATCATCGCCTCGAATTAAATGTTTTTGAAAGTATATCATTAAGTTTATAGAGTGCGTCGCACCTTGCACATTGGAATCATTCAAATAAAAAGACTCTGCCTGAAAACAGACAGAGTCCAAATTTTGAAGTGCGACGCACCCCGGCTAGAATCCAGTCACCATTGAAACACCAAACAGCAACAGCATCGCCAGCAATTGACACGCAAATAATCCAGCAAACACATACGCCACATACGTCCAAACGGATGTCATTCGTTTTGAAGATTGCGGGCGGACTTCCTGACCTTCAGCCATTGACTTAACAACATCCGCCGCTTGCTCGAAATCATTCATCCAAAAAACGCCCGCCGCTTCATCACTGACTATCAACTTGTTTCCGCCAAACGACCTTATCCACGCTTCGACATTTTCAGGCGTATTGACAGCCAATGACCCCGGCAAAACAATTGCATCCGCTTTTATTTCAGCAGAGATTTTTTCATTAGCATTAACAACTGTCACTGGAACTTTTGGTGCACGTTTTGCAAACATGGCTTTGACAGATTCGCCAAAAGAGCCATTATGGTCAAAGACTAACACTTGATAATTTGATTGCTTCTCTTCCAACACATCTGTTTTGGATTCTGTATCTTTTCGCAAAGCAGAAAGATGATACCAAGCCAAAACCACAAACAATATCAAGGCTTGTAAAGAATTAAGAGATGAATCAAGTACATTGCTTGTGTCACCGCCTAAGGCAGTGCTGATTAATCGAAACACCAAATTACCAGCCGCAATCATTCCGCCAATGACAGATGCAAATAAAACTAAATACAAATAAAATTTACGAATCACAGAACGGCGCGCATGGTCGCCTGCATCGTTATCTTGTAAGGCTTGGGCTTGCATCGGTCGCCAAGTCATCAACCACAATGGCAAACCAATAACTAATGAGGCAATTGCACTTGATATAGAAGAAGCAAAATTTCCAATCCCAAAGAAGGTATTGGATGTGAGCATGTCAATAATTGTAGAAAGCAGTGACATTACACCAAAGAAAGTTGCGGTTAAGCCTACAAACGAAAGCAAATAATAGAATAATCTTTGTTTGCTGGCGCGACGCGGAAGATTTTCATCAAACCCAAATTGGGTGCTAAGCCATTTTCCGTAATATGACCAAACGACAGCAAATGGCAAGCCTAATGAAATTGGCCCACCAATTTCATGCAAGAAACTTATTCCATCACTTGATTCACCAAGAATCTGCAACAGGATTTTGTAAATCAAATTTCCGCCAGCAGAGAGGACGATAATCACACTGCCTAATGTCAGCAAATACAAAACGCCGAGGCGTAGATAAGAGTCTCGTTCAGCAGAATCAGGTAGAACGTCTTGTAAGATGCGCCAAGAGAAATACCAAATTGGGGTGCCAATCACAAGTAATGCAATCGCATTGATGACGGTTTCACGTCCAATTTCTCCAAGCACGTTTGAAGGTAAAGTAAATGCAAAATTCAAGGCTTGTTGCGCGCCGTAGATTGTCATCAACAAACCGTAGAGCATCCAAATGAAGCGATAGAGGCGACGAATTTCTGCAAAGTTTTCTGTTTCAGAAAGTTTGCTCCAATTTTGTTTTAGGATGTTCCAAAAATATGCGGCAATGAGCAAGTTGATAACGATGGCGATTAAGTTATCTGACCATGTTTGTGTACCACCGACTAAGGCGCGATATTCATAAAGATTTGCCGATGATAAAAGTGTGCGATTGATAAACGCTAAGAAGTTTTGGATGGCTGGTAAAAATGTAGCCAACAACATGCCATATAAAAAGACAGCGCGTAGGGTTGCACTATTTTCTTCATCATCTTTAGCAGAAATGTTTTGTGCCCACAGCCAATGAAAAAGAAAAATTGGCACGCCAACCAAAATCAAAGATATGGCTTGTGCCAATGAAGTTGTTCCTGATGTGATTTCATTTTGATTCACGACGGAACGAAGCAAACCAATAATGCCCCATAGCACCACTTCTACACTGATGAAGGCGATGGCATAAAAATAAAGTCGTCTGATAGTTTTCATAAATAAATTCTCCCGTCATTGCGAGGCGAAGCCGAAGCAATCTCATTCTTAAATTTGAGATTGCTTCGCCATCTTGGTATCGATACACGCTTCGCGCACTCGACCAGCGATGGCTCGCAATGACATCATATTATGGTTTATACGGCTCTTGATACCAATTCCAATCCCAAAAGTTATATGGCATATAACTTAACTTCCATGCTCCATTTTGCCTAACCAAATTAGCACGGTCTGTGCTTCCATAACGGCTAGAGAATGGGTCGTTGTAAGAATAATAAATTGTCAAACTAACATAGGCTTCATTGCCGATGGTTTCCACCTTGCCAACTTCAACACCTGCATTTTCAGGGGTAACCATGCCATTCAAAAATGACTGACGGAATTGTAATTCTGTCGGTTTGTTATCCAAATCCGCAAGGTAGCCATAGGCTTTTTCATAATCTTTGTTCAATATAGCCAAGACGTAATTATGTACTACACCTTCGGGGGTTGTGTCTGAAACGTAATCGCGTTTATCTTGGCGGGTGAGAAACAAAACCAACGCGAGCAAAATCAACGCGCCAATGCCAATCAGAATGCCTGTCAGAAATTTATCTTGTTTCATAAGAACTGCCTCCGTATATAGGTTAACTTTACTCCAATTTCAGTTTAAGGTTACAGGTCAAAAGTCACAAATCTAAGGTCATTTGCATTTGTTATACTTGACGTATCTTTCTCTTAAGGAGTTCCCTGCATGACTACATCCGCACCTCGTTGGGATTTGACAAACGTCTACCCTTCGCTTGATTCAAAGCAATTCAAAAATGCAATGAGGCAATATAAAACTTTGTTAGATGAAATGGAAACGTTTTTAGCAAAAGCCAGCAAAGCCAATGCCAAAACGGATTCTAAAAAACTTGGTAAGTTGCTTGGCGAGGCGGTGGAACGCTTCAATAAAATTTATGATTTGTCTGGCACACTCAACCCGTATATTTATTCTTTTGTTTCAACTGATTCGCACAATAAAGATGCCAAACGAATCGAATCGGAATACGAGCAAGTTGCTGTCAAAGCAAATATTCTCAATACCAAATTTCAAGCATGGGCTGGCACATTAGGTAAACCAGCCATCAAAAAAGCAGTTAAGACAAATGTGTCGGCGCAGGAACATGTATTCGCGTTGAATGAAGCGGCGGAGCAATCCAAGTATTTGATGAGCGAAGCAGAAGAAACTCTGGCGGCAGAATTAACGTTGAGTGGCGGCAATGCTTTTGGAAAATTGCAAGGCGTGCTCACATCTCAAATGACAGTTGATTTTGAACTTGATGGCAAGACTCAAACAATGCCAATGCCTGCGTTAATTAATTTGCGTTCACATCCCGATGAAGCCACACGCAAACGCGGTTATGAAGCTGAGAATAAAGCATGGGAAGGTGTGCAAGAAACTTTGGCGGCTTGTATGAATGGAGTCAAAGGTGAGACTTTAACTTTGGATAAAAAACGTGGGCGGGAAGATGCGGTGCACGCTTCAATTGATTTTGCACGGATAGACCGCCCCACACTTGACGCGATGCTGGGTGCTATGAAAGATTCATTTCCTATGTTTGAAAAATATTTCAAGCATAAAGCCAAAATGATTGGCAAAGAAAAATTAGCCTGGTGGGATTTATTTGCTCCGCTAGGAAAGACCGATAAAGTGTATTCATGGAAAGAAGCCTGTGATTTCATCGTGAATAACTTCAATAAATTTTCACCTGAACTTGGCTCATTTGCAAAACGCTCCTTTGATAATAACTGGGTAGATGCCGAACAACGCGAAGGCAAACGTGGTGGTGCATTTTGTATGGGTGTGGAAGGCGTGAAAGAAAGTCGCATTTTGATGAACTTCGATGGTTCATTTGACCAAGTGAGTACGTTGGCACATGAATTAGGTCATGCTTTTCATAATGAATGTGCCTATCAAGCCAACAAGACTCCGATGCAACAAAACACGCCAATGACTTTGGCAGAGACCGCTTCCATTATGTGTGAAACAATTGTTACAGAAGCGGCATTGAAAGAAACCACAGACCCGCAAGAAGTTTTATCTATTCTGGAGGCGCAATTGAATAACGCCTCGCAAGTGGTTGTAGATATTTACTCGCGCTATCTGTTTGAAAAAGAAGTATTTGAAAAACGTGCGCAAGCCGAACTCTCTGCCGATGATTTGAACGACATTATGGAGCGCGCGCAAAAAGCAACGTATGGCGCAGGTTTGGATGAAAAGTATTTACAAAAATATATGTGGACGTGGAAGCCTCATTACTACGCCAGCGGATTCTCTTTTTATAACTATCCTTATGCCTTTGGTTTGTTATTTGCAACTGGTTTGTATGCTATTTATCAACAACGCGGCGCTGAGTTTGTATCCGCTTATAAAAACTTGTTAGCCTCTACTGGTGAAGCCCGCGCCGCAGATTTAGCAGATAAATTTGGAATCAACATCCGCACCAAAAAATTCTGGGCTGATAGTTTGGCGATTATCGGTAAACGTGTGGATAGATATTGTCAGTTGTAATAATAAACCTGACAGATCTTAAAGACCTGTCAGGTTTTGTAAAAAGGAGAAGAATGAAAAATAAAAAGTTTTTGATTGCATTTTCAATTCTCGTTTTAGCCACATTGGCATGTAATTCAATTTTGCCATCAGATGATGTTTCTACATTGCCGACTGCGCCATTTAATCCGCAGATACAAAGCAATGACTTACCACGCACAGAAGATGATGTGCCAAGAATCTCCATCATTGAGGCAAAAGCGGCTGTGGAATCAGGTGAGGCAATATTTGTAGATGTGCGAAGTGCACAATCGTATGCTGAGCTTCATGCAAAAAATGCGATTTCTATTCCACTAGATGTATTTGAAACAAACATCAACAGTGTTGCTCTTGAAAAAACAGATTGGATAATCACCTACTGTACCTGACCGAATGAACATACGAGTGCCCGTGCGGCATTCTTACTCTTACACAATGGTTATGAAAATGTGCAAGCATTATTGGGAGGATTTGAAGCGTGGATGAATGCAGGGTATCCGACAGAGCCATAAATAATTGACCGCCGACGGCGGACGGCAGACAATAAATAAAAACGGTCTGCGGTCTATCGTCGGCGGTCTGCTTTTACGAAAACGCTTGTATTCCCGTTTGTGCTCTGCCTAAAATTAACGCATGGACATCATGTGTTCCTTCATAAGTATTGACTGCTTCCAAATTCATCATGTGACGAATGACATGAAATTCATCAGAGACGCCATTTCCACCGTGCATATCGCGTGAGTTTCTTGCAATCTCCAATGCTTTGCCACATGAATTTCTTTTGACTAATGAAATCATTTCAGGTGTGGCTTTATCTTCATCAATTAATCTTCCAACTCGTAATGCACCTTGTAATCCCAAAGTAATTTCAGTCATCATGTTGGCTAATTTCAATTGAATGATTTGATTCGCGGCAAGTGGGCGACCAAATTGTGGGCGGTCTAATGTATATTGTCTCGCGGCGTGCCAACAAAATTCTGCCGCACCTAATGCTCCCCATGAAATTCCATAACGCGCTTTATTCAAACATCCAAATGGACCTTTCAAGCCAGAAACATTTGGTAAGTAATTTTCATCTGGCACAAACACTTCATTCATCACAATTTCGCCAGTGGCACTTGCTCGCAAACTAAACTTGCCTTCTATCTTCGGCGCAGATAAACCTTTCATTCCTTTTTCTAAAATGAAGCCTCGAATTTCGCCATCCAATTTTGCCCACACCACAAATACGTCTGCAATTGGCGAATTAGTAATCCACATTTTGTTGCCTTGCAAAATATATCCGCCATCCACTTTTTTCGCGCGCGTTTCCATACTGCCGGGATCAGAACCATGATTCGGTTCTGTTAAACCAAAACAGCCAATTAATTTTCCACTTGCAAGTTTGGGTAAATATTTTTTTCGTTGCTCTTCTGTTCCATAAGTGTAGATTGGATATATCACCAAAGAGCTTTGCACGCTCATAGCACTTCGATATCCACTATCGACTCTTTCAACTTCGCGGGCGATTAATCCATAAGCCACATGATTTAAACCCGCGCCTCCATATTCTTCGGGGATAGTTGATCCTAAAAATCCCATGCTTCCCATCTCGTCCATAATTTCGCGATGAAAAATTTCGTTGCGATTGGCTTCGAGAATGCGCGGCATTAATTTATCTTGACAGTATTTTCTGGCAGTGTCACGAATCATTCTTTCTTCGTCTGTCAGTTGGTCGTTGAGTAAAAAGGGGTCATCCCATTTGAAAGTCATAAAACCTCGTTTTTAGAGAGTAGAGAACAGAGAGCAGTTTTGATGATTGTATCAAAATGTTTAGGATAAGATAATGAATCAGAAACAGAATCAACTATCCGTTAAGCAAGAAGCGAAAATAAAAAGAGGATTCGTTGAATCCTCTTTTCTGTTCTCTACTCTCTGTTCTCTTAATTATGCATTACCAGTGAGCCAACCACGCATTTCCATCGCGGCGACTACACGGTCAATGGCAACCATGTATGCGGCATCGCGTGTGTAAACTTTTTCTTCTTGGCTTCTTTGATATACAGCATTGAATGCGGCAGTCATCTTTACATCAAGGCGACGAAGCACTGCATCTTTTTCCCAATAATAATTGGCATCATTTTGTACTTGTTCAAAATAAGAAACGGTGACACCACCAGCATTACATAGAAAATCTGGAATGACAAAGACTTTATTTTTCTTGAGAACTTCATCGGCTTCGGGTGTAGTTGGACCATTTGCACCTTCGGCAACAAGTTTTAGATTCTTTGAAACTTTCTTTACTGTATCACCCGTGATTTGACCTTCCAACGCGGCAGGGATTAATACATTCACGTCGGCTTCCAACCATTTATCACCATCAGTAACTTCATAACCAGAATCTAATGCTTTTTGTTTATCAACGGTTCCATATTGGTCAACGATAGACATTAAGAAGCGTGGGTCAACACCGCCTTTTTTGCTATAGGTATATGCTTTTTTATCGTGGCGGTCGTAACAAGAAACACAAGCAACAGTGCCACCAAGAATTTCAACAAACCCAATCGCGGCATATTGAGATACATTTCCGAAACCTTGTAAGGCGGCAACAGAATTTTTCGGGTCAAGATTAATGTGCTTCATGGCTTCACGCACTGTATAAATGACACCATAACCCGTTGCCTCTGTGCGACCTAATGAGCCACCACCACCGACAGGTTTACCAGTAAAAACGCCAGGCGTGTATTGACCCACCAGACGTGAATACTCATCCATCATCCAGCCCATCATTTGAGGCGTGGTGCCAATATCTGGCGCAGGCACATCATTGCGCGGACCGATATTTTTCCACATGGCTTGCACCCAACCACGGCATAATGATTCTTTTTCGTTTGTAGATAATGTTGATGGGTCTACAACCACACCACCTTTACCACCACCTAATGGAATATCTGCCACTGCACATTTCCATGTCATCCATGTTGCTAGGGCACGCACAGTATCTAAGGTTTCATCTGCCGCAAAACGAATACCACCTTTATTTGGTCCGCGGGCATCATTATGTTGCACACGAAACCCTTGAAAAACTTTTAATCGTCCATCATCCATCCGCACTGGAATACGGAAAGAATATTCGCGTTGGGGCCAACGCAGAATTTCTGCAATTTCGTTATCAAGTTGCAGTAACTTTGCAACCGTATCAAACTGAATTTGAGCCATATCAAACGCATTAATTTTTTTTACCATACACATTCTCCTCAGTGAATTTAGAAAAAAATAAGCGGGCATTCCGCTAGGGGGTGCCCGCTTTCAAAAAATATCTTATGAAGCACACTGGTTACAACACTGCCCGTGAGTCATCATTGCTTAAACTTTACCATGAGATTTGTTAACAAGTCAATATGACTTTCGTCATTGCTTAGACAAATTTCGGT